>JAYSYW010000029.1:0-6284 GCA_043727255.1 Rhizobacter sp.
CTTGAGTTCGAGGTTGGCGTGGGTGCTGAGGCAGTCGACGACCGCCAGCAAGGGGGTGAGCGGGGCGCGGGTGTTGAGGGGAGTGGCGGTGTCATCGGCTGAGAAGCCGTTGACGTTCTCGCGCCAGGTCGCGCGTTCGACCACGAAGGTGGCGCTGGGCAGCGCGGTCTCTAAACGCAGCAGGCGCTTGTGCTGGCTGTGGAACAAGCTGGCGATCAGGCGGCCGAGACCTTCTGTGAGGTTCATGTTTGAAATTCCTGCGTGATGACAGTCTGGAATTTTGCCGGGACCGATCGCGCGGATCGGGTTGCCTTACGGGTGGTTACGTGGCTTGTGGGGCGCCCCCGCCGAAGAGGGGGGGCTGAAACGACAAAGCCTCGCAGAGCGAGGCTTTGTTTTCGGTGAGGCGCGGTTCAGGCGGCTTCGGAACGGTCAACCGATCAGAAGGTTTCCCAGTCGTCGTTGTGTGGCTTTGATGCGACCGGTGCCGCAGGGGCCGGTGCGGGCTTGGCCATGGGCGCGGGCTTGCTCGCGGGCTGAAGGCTGGCGCTTGCAGCCAATGGCTTGCGTGCGGGGGCCACTTTGGGTGCTGAGGATGTGGCTGGCGACGAGGCCCGCGACGGCGCGCGTGCCTTCTCGATCACCCGGCTGGCTTGTGTGCCGGCGTGGTCCACCCGGAACACGGACACCGCCTGCGCCAGGCGCCCGGCTTGGTCTTTCAGGCTGCTGGCCGCTGCGGCCGACTCTTCCACCAGGGCCGCGTTCTGCTGGGTCATCTGGTCGAGTTGGGTGACCGACTGGTTGACCTGGTCGATGCCTCTCGATTGTTCGGAGGTGGCCGCGCTGATTTCGCCAATGATGTCGGTGAAGCGCTGCACGCCTGAGACGATTTCTTGCATCGCGTTGCCGGCGTCTTGCACCAGGCGCGCGCCGCTTTCCACCTTTTCGCTCGATGCGCTGATGAGCGTCTTGATTTCTTTTGCGGCCTGCGCGCTGCGCTGCGCCAGGCTGCGCACTTCAGACGCCACCACTGCGAAGCCACGGCCTTGTTCGCCGGCACGCGCCGCTTCCACGGCGGCGTTCAGCGCGAGGATGTTGGTCTGGAAGGCAATGCCGTCGATCACGCCGATGATTTCGTTGATCTTGCGCGAGGCGGTGTTGATCTCTTCCATGTTGGTGACCACGTTCGAGACGATGGCCCCGCCGCGTTCGGCGGCGCTGCCAGCCGAGGCGGCCAATTGGTTGGCTTGCTGGGCCGATTCGGCGCTTTGGCGCACGGTGCCCGTCAGCTGTTCCATCGAGCTGGCGGCCTGTTGCAGGTTCGACGCCGTGTGTTCGGTGCGGGTGCTCAGGTCAAGGTTGCCGGTGGCGATTTCGTTCGATGCGGTGGAGATTGAGTCGGTGGCGTCGCGGATCGACCGCACGGTGGCGCGCAGGCGCTGCACCATGCCAGCGGCGGCGGCATTCAGCGAGACGGTGTCGCCAGCCTCGACGGGCAGCGCCACTTCCAGGTCGCCATCGGCCACCTTCTGCACCAGTTCGCGCAGCCGGGTCGGCTCGCCGCCGAGGTCGCGCCACACCGATTTGATGATGAACCACGAGGCGATGCCCAGCACCAGCAGGGCGGCCACGCCGGTCAGCACCGAGACCCATATGTTGAGCAGCACGCCCCGGCCGATGCTGGCGAATTGCCCATCGATCGCGGTACGCGCCGCGTCTTGATCTGCCTTCATCAGCTTGTCGAGCGCGGCCTGCGTGGCCTGCATCTTCGTCAGCTGGTCGCCCAGGTCAGCTTTCTTGAGCATCGAACCCACGGCGCCGAGCGCGGTGCTTTGGTAGGTGTTGAACGAGGTGCTCAGTTCGGCGCCAATGGCTGATTTGCCGTCCAGTTTTTCAAGCGAAGCCAGGGTTTGCTTGATTGAGGCGACAAGGCCCTCGGCTTCTTTGAGCTTGCCGTCATCGCCTTCGGACGCGGCCGATTGCAGCGTGAGACGGAACTGTTCGACGCCCCGGTCCAGTTGCAGCAGGCGTTCAAGGTACGGGCTGTCCACCCCTTGCAGCGTTCCCAAGTTGGACGAGATGCGCGCGCCAACGAAGACGCACACAGCGACCCCGACGATGAAGACGCAAGCGGCACTCAGCGGCAATGTCCAGATCTTGGTTCGGAAATTCATGGGTTCACCTGAAGAAAAGGGTCGAGAAAACGCCGTGCCGCGTTGCTGAGGGCGACAACACTCCTTGCCTTGAACGAGGGTCGCCTTTTGGATGATCGTCTTCGTTTCCTGCCGCTTTTATCGGTCAAAAAGTGGCGGGGGTTGAGGTGAGTTCTGGCTTTGGAAGGCCCGCCCCGCCAAAAAGAATGGCAAGGCGGGCTTGGCGCGCAGGTCAGTCGAGGCTGAGTACAACCTTGACGCTGCCGTCCACGGCGGCTTTGTCGATGTAGCCAATGGCTTTCGGGTCGGCGGCCACTGCCTTCTTCACGGCGGCGGCATCAGCCACTTCCTTGGGCGGCTGGCCCTTGCCGCTGAACACCAGGCGGGCCCAGACGGCCTTCAACTGGGCTGCTTCGCGGTCGGTGGCCTTTTGATAGAAGGTGTTGCGCGTGGCCGATGCCTCGGGCAGGTCCACCGGCTTGAGGTCGGCATTGCGGCCGAGGTAGACGTTGGCCACTTGGTCTTTGGTCAGTGGTGCGGCGCCGGGGGCCATGACCACGGCCACTTGGGCGTGGCTCAACGAGGCGGCAAGGGACAGGGCGGCAGCGCACAGGCTGGAGATGAGGTGCTTGTTCATGGTGTACGCCTTCCTCAGAACACGAAGTCAACAGCGAAGCTGATGACGCGGGCTTTTTCAGTGGCGGGCGGCAGCGGTGGCAGGAATGCACCGGGTTCGGGTTCGGAGCTGTCGTACTGTGTCTTGACCGACAGGTTCTTCATCGCGTCCCAGCGCAGGCCGAGGGTGCTCGATT
Source organism: Rhizobacter sp. (assembly GCA_043727255.1). Lineage (GTDB taxonomy): Bacteria > Pseudomonadota > Gammaproteobacteria > Burkholderiales > Burkholderiaceae_C > Rhizobacter. The sequence goes on from JAYSYW010000029.1 coordinate 2,966, forward strand.
TGCTCTTCTGGGCACCCGACTTGTCTTTGTAGCCACCCAAGGTGGCGTATGGGGTCCAAGGGCCCAACCGGTACCCGGCGGTGATGTAGTGGCCGTTGGTATTGGTCGAGACGCTGCGGCGTGTGACGAGTTCACTCATCACAAGCAGTGAGCCGTTGTCGTATTGCAGGCCATAGCCGGTGAAGTTGTCCTTGAACACGGAGTTCCGCAGGAGTATCCAGCCAAAGACCGGGTGCTTTCCCACGACGCGGACATCTGACTCGGTGCGTACCGTGCCCCATCGCACCGTCCAGTCGCCGTGCTCAATAAGCGCGTTGACGCCCAGTAGCTTGTTGGTCTCCAGCGTCAGGTCGAGAGGCAAGGGCAGCGCCGGAGTCGCCACCGTGACCCGGCCCTTGGACTTGCCATAGGAGGGTTGCACCGTGACATTGAAGCCGCCCAAGCTTTGCCGGAACACGCCTTGAATGCCGTCGAAGGTGTTGAAGGGCAGGCCTGAATAGGCTTCGACGGGCGTGCGAATCCACGGGGTCGCGTAGCCGACATTGCGGAAGTCCGACACCAGGAACGCAGGCAAGCCCAGCCGACCGGCGCGCAGGCTGATGTTGTTGTTCAGCTTGGCTTGGCCGTAAAACCATTCCACCTTCGGCTTGAAGTCGTCGTGGCGGCGAATGCTGAGAAGCTGGCCGGTGGCCGAGAACACTTCGTTGAACTGCACGTCACCCTGGACACCCAGGCGGCTGTCCACACCGAAATCAGGGTTGTTGTCGTGAGCTCCGCGGTACTGCTGACCGGACGAGCGGTAGGTGCCCGCGCCGTTGTTCTTGGCTGAGCCAAACGTGCCGAATCCGCTGACCTTGGTGGTGATGCCGTCTTGCGCGTGCGCCACTGGCATTGCAAGCAGTGCGGCGACGGCGAGGGCCGTGGCCGTGGCCGCGTGAGGGCGGATGGGGGGTCGAATCATGGAATGTCCCTTGTGATGAGTGCCGCAGGTAGTCCGCGTGGTGCGGTCTGTGGTCCATATCGGCGTCACTGGGGTAAGACCTGAGCGCGTTTCCGTGAAAAACGTGGCCTTGCGTGGCTTTTTTGGGGTGAATTGGTGACCAAGAGGGCTCGGATATCTTGATCTGCATCAGATGTGATCGCCAACCTGCCTTGACCGGGCGACTGAGCGATTGGGGCTGGGTGGCCCGGTTTCGTCTGGGTTCCAATACGCCCCATGGACTTCACACACCGCACCGAACAGCGCCTGACCGACCTTGAGATCAAGGCCAGCTTCACCGAAGACCTGATCGATGTGCTGAACGACATCGTCGCGCGCCAGCAGCAACAGATTGATCACCTGGCGAGTGAATTGGCCCACTTGCGCCAGCAGATGCCGGCGCCCGACGCGTCGTCGTTCCGCAGCTTGCGAGACGAACTGCCACCGCACTACTGAACGCGCAGGGCTGCGCCGCTCAGCTGCGATCGGCGTCGCAATGGGCGTGAACGACGTGGACGTCGTGATGAGGAGAGGCCGGCCCCGGGGGCTGGGCCTGCTGGACGGGCGTTTGAGCGCGGGCGGCTCACACCCGCGTGGAGCCGGCTTCGGCTCAGCGAGCCAGCAAGCTGTTGACCGCTGTCACGTCTTCGGGCTTCAACTGCCCGGCCGCCTGGCGCAGCCGCAGGGCGGTCAGCACGGAGTCGTAGCGGGCCTTGGCCAGGTCGCGCCGGGTGGTGAAGAGCTGGGTTTGCGCGTTCAGCACGTCAAGGTTGACCCGCACGCCGACCTTGTAGCCAAGCTGGGTGGCGTCGAGCGCGAGTTGGCTGGATGACTCGGCCGCTTCGAGTGCTTTCACCTGGGCCTGCAGCGATTGCACGCTGAAGAAGGCTTGGCGCGTGGCCTGCGCCACGCCTCGCTTGGTGGCATCCAGGTTGTTGCGCGACTGATCTTCAAGCAGCAGCGTTTCTTTCACGCGGTTCTGGATGGCGAAGCCGGCGAACAGCGGCACCCGCAGGGTCAGGGCGATGCTCGATTGCGTGGTGGGGCCGGTGGTGAGGTCACTGGGGATCGGCCCGTAGCCACCAGCGGTGGCGCCTTGCATGGAGCGCTGGGTGCCGCTGGTGCCGGTGCGGCCACGCCCATAGCCGCCGCTCAGTTCGACCGTGGGCAGGTGCCCGGCGCGGGCCTTGTCGGTTTCGAGTTTGGCGATGTCGTAGGTCAGCGCGGCCTTGCGAACCGAGGGCGCGGCGTCGGTCTGCGTGACCCACGCTTCCACCCCGGCAGGAAAGACCGTTGGCAGCGCCACCGGCACGGCCAGCGGGCGGGGTTCGATGTTGATGCGGCCCACCAACTGGTCGAGCGCGATGCGCCTGAACCGCAGGTCGTTTTCTGCGGCCAGTTCTTGTGCGGTGGTCAGGTCGAAGCGCGCCTGGGCTTCACGCGTGTCGGTGATGGTGGCGGTGCCCACCTCGAAGTTGCGCTTGGCCGAGGCCAGTTGCTCAGAGATGCCCTTGCGCGCGGCCTGCGCGGTGGTCACTGAGTCTTGCGCGGCCAGCACGTCGAAATAGGCCTGGGAGATGCGCACGATCAGGTCTTGTTCGGCGATCTCGAGGTCGGCGCGCGAGATGTCGTATGCCCGATCGGCCTGCGAGATCTGTGCGTCGGTGGCGCGATTGAAGAGCGACTGCGTGCCTTGCACCGTGGCCGAGGTGTCGCGCTTGGTCACGTCGCCGGAAGGGGTGTCACTGTTGGCGTGTGAGGTTGTGGCCACCAGCTCAAGCTTGGGCCGGCGCCCCGCACGCGCCTGCTCTGCCCTGTACTGCGCCGACTCGGCCAGCGCCCGCGCCGCGAGGTAGGTCGCGTCGTAGCCGCGCGCGGTTTCATACAGCTCTTGCAGGCTCTGCGCCTGGGCTGCTGGGGCCACGCCGAAGGCAAGGGCGCAGGCCAGTGCCAGGTGGCTCAGCGCGGAGCGCGGGGCGCGGGGCACAAACAGCGAACGGAAAGAAGGCGCGGCGGACATCAGGGGTTCCTTGAAAGCATTCACGGATCAGGATCAATAGGTGGGCACCGAGGCATCGACCTCGCGCGACCAGGCATCAATGCCGCCAGCCACGTTGAAGACCGGCTCGAAGCCCTGGCGTTCCAGAAAGGCGGCCACCCGCAGGCTGCGCACGCCGTGGTGGCACAGGCAGAGCACCGGCTGTTCGGCGCTGAGTTCAGCCAGCCGCTCCGGTACTTCGTTCATCGGGATGTGCAGCGTGTGCGCGCCCGGCACCGTGAGCGAGGCCGTCTGCACTTCCCAGGGCTCGCGCACGTCCAGCAGCACGGGCTGGCGGCCAG
>JAYSYW010000030.1:0-6280 GCA_043727255.1 Rhizobacter sp.
GCAGCACACACCTCTGCCCTGTCTACAAAGCTCACCCCTTCCCAGGGCGCCCCGAAGTGGCATTCCCAACCGTCTTGAGGTATCGAAAGAAGAGCGCCAGCTCACCCCACCGCTTCCCCCAACCTCACCCCCACTCCGTTCGCACTGAGCCTGTCGAAGTGCAGCGCGTGGCTCAGCCAGGCTTCGACAAGGCACAGCCTTGCCTTCAGTCCTGAGCCTGTCGAAGGCTCAGTCCGAACGGAGCATGGAAGTACGCGAGGGGGCTCCCTGAATGGGGTCGTCTGCGTGTCAGGGGCCTTCGGGGTCTCGGCGGCGGTGGCCAGAGAAACGGGTTCGGACGGGCCGAACACCGCGCAAGGCGACAGCGTGAAGGCGGCCATGGGCACACCTGATTAGCAACATACCTCAGCCAGCCTCCGTTCGCCCTGAGTCTGTCGAAGGGTGCGACCAGTACTGCGCTGGCTTCGACAGGCTCAGCCCGAACGAAGTAAGGGGTCGGCTGAGCCACGTCACTGATCAGGTGGGCACAAGACCCACGAACACAAAGCGGCACAACGTGGTGGACATGATCTCTCTTGAAGGTGCGGTTTGCCGTGGTGGCGCTCACCTCTGGGCGCAAGAGGCACACCAGCCGTTTGGCACCGATTCAAAGGGTTCAAGGCCCGTTCAGGGGCCCGGTTGCTGCCGATGGCCGCAACCGGCTGTAGGGTCTGTTGCGGGGCCTGGACCCAAGTCCAGCAGCGTCAAGCAGTCCAGCAACAAGGGGGCGCCCCAAGCGGAGCGCCCGGGGTGGCCCTGATTCAGCTCAACGCGTGAGCTTCGCCGTGTCTGGGATCGTGGCGAAGACGATCTCGACGCGGCGGTTCAGTTGCCGGCCGGCGGCCGTGCCGTTGCTGGCCGTGGGCATCTCTTCGCCGAAGCCCTTGGTGCTCAGGCGATCGGCCGGAACACCCAGGCTGACCAGTGTGGACATCACCGCGCGCGCACGCCGGTCAGACAAGTCCTGGTTGGCGCTCGCGCTGCCCTGGCTGTCGGTGTAACCCTCGATCGATGCCTTGTTCTCCGGGTTGCGCTTGAAGAACTCGGCCAGCTTCGACATGTTGCGTGCGCCATCGGGCAGCAGCTGCGCTTCGCCGCTGTTGAACAGCACGTCACCCAGCGTCACCACCATGCCCCGCTCGGTCTTCTTGGCATTCAGCTCCTTGAGCTGTTGCTCAAGGTCGCTGACGCGCGCGTCGCGTCGGTCCACGCGGGCCTTGTCGCGCAGTGCGGCGGCTTCGGCCTCGGCCAAGGCGGCTGACTTTTGCGCATTGCTTTGCTGGGCGGCTGCCAACTGCTGCTGGGCCTTGTCGGCTTCGTTGGTGCGCAGGGCCAGGCGCACCTGGTCGCGCTCGGCGGCGGCGCCGGCCGTCACCGCCTGGGCGGCCTTGCTCGCAGCGGTGTTTTGCGCAATCGTGACGCGTTGGCTGGTGAGGTAAGCGAGGTGGTCCACATCGACCGACTTCCCGCCGTCGGCCCAGGCCTTCTCGGCCACGCGCAAGCTGGCGGCGGCACGGCCCAGCTCATCGGGCGCGAGCCCTGCGACCTGCGGGCTGGCCTGCGCCGCCACCACGCGGGCGCGGGCGTCGTCGAGCGCGCTGTTGCGGTCTGGCGTGGAGCTGCAGGCGGCGAGCGCCAGGGCCAGCGTGGTCAGGCAAAAAAATCGTTGGGTCATGCGTTTGTTGTTCATGCGGGGCTCCAGGTCCGGTTCAGCGGACGGTCTTGCGGTTGATCTCTTCGCTCAACACGCGGGCGGCGTCTTGCGATTCCTTGGCGGCCTTGGCCGAGCGGTTGGCCTGCGCATGCAACTGCGCCACCTGCGCATCGACTTCCACTTGCTCTGCCAACTGGCGGGCACGGTCGAAATCCTTGCGGGCGAGGGCTTGGTGCGCGCTGGCGAGCTTGTCTTTGGCCAGCTGCAACTCAGCGGGGGCGTTCTCGCTGGTGCTGGTGGTGTCGGCGTGTCGAACCGCCGCTTCGGCCACGGCCATCGTGGCGGTGGGTTCGGGTGTGCTGGCGCAGCCGCTCAGCACGGCGAGCGACGAGGCCAGCGCAAGCGCCAGCAGGTTGGCCCGGGTGGAAGGCGAAGCAATCATGGAAGTTCCTTTTGTGGGTGTGTTCAGCAGGCCCCGCGAACGGGGCTTTCATGAGGCCGTGGCGTCATGGGGCTTCCACTCTGGTGGGGGTGTGGCGACCCGTCTGTCTGCCAGCGCACGGTTAGAGGGGCGCTGAGAAGGAGGCTGTCGGAGGTGCTTGCGTTGTGGGGTGCAGGTGCCTGGTTCATCCGCCGGCTGGCCTTGGCCTCACTTATCCTCGGCGTCCGTGCACTCCTGCGGTGCTGAGCCGGCGCCGTTGTCGATGCGCATCAACCGCAAGCCGCACAACGTCGGAAGGCACTGACCCGATGGCAATGCAGAAAGAAACCCCGGCGGAAAGCCCCGATGCGTATGTGGCCGCACTGAGCGGCTGGCAGCAGCGCTACACAGAGGCCCTGCGTTCGGCTGTCCGTGGTGCCGCGCCGCTGCAAGAGGTCATCAAATGGGGACATTTGGTGTACTTCTCGAACGGCCCCGTTCTTTTGATCCGTGCCGAAGAGCAGCGTGTTCTCTTCGGGTTCTGGCGAGGCCAACGCCTGCGAACCATCGAACCCCGGTTGAAGCCGGGCGGGAAGTACGAACTGGCGAAGCTGGAACTCGTGGAAGCCACGCCGCTGGAACGCTCAACGGTGATTGAATTGGTCAAGGAAGCCGTTGCCCTCAACGCTTCCTTGGGCAACCCGACGACCCTTCCGCCAAAGGGTGCAAAGGCTGCGGCCTGATTGCCCCATGAGCGCACCCTGATCGCTCCTGAGAGCACCCGTTCCCGCAAGCCGGCTCAGGCTCTTCCCTCAAACGTTCGGCCGCTCAAGGCCAACGATCACGATCACCCGGAGACATCAAATGACTGACATCAAACCCAATCTTGGCCCGCACAGCGGAGAAGCAACAACGCGGATGACGTTCGAGGAGGTCTTCACTTTGATTCAAGAAGCGCCTCCGGCCTCATTCACCACGGAAGGCGGCAAAGACTTCCTGGTCACCGCGACCGTGGGGCAAAAGGGCAAGCACGCGGGTGAACGGGTTCTCAAGTTCATGGACGGCACAACAGAACGGGCCCGTGCGTATGTGTGTTGCTGGGGTCACCAGACCAACTGCAACAGCCAGCACATCGACCTGTACTCAGAGGCCATCAGCCCAGAGGCCCTCTCTTCTCCAGCGACCACGCCAGAGTCTCAGCCAGAGACAGCACCAGATACCCCACCAGAGCCAGCGGCTTGACCCTTTCATCTGCAACGCCAGAGCGCTTGATAAATGACCCCCACACCCGAATACACCGAACTGAAGTCGTTCCTGCGTTTCTTCTCTGAACGATTCCTGGATCAACGTGTGGCGGCCGCGAACGAGCGGCCTCTGGCGGTGCTGGAGCGGCAAGAACAAGAGTCGCCCGCCCGCGCCGCTTCGGGGCTGCGCATGGCGGTGAACAACTGCATGGAAATATCGTCTCCGTGGCCGCTGTCCCAGATCGTCGCCCTCGACAAGGAAATGCAGGCCAAGGGCCTTTTGAGCCTTTCCTGTGTTCGCTCGCGCGTGTGGGGCCGATACACCGCCATGTTGAAGCGCGGTGGCATTCGCACGCCCGATGAAGCTGTCGTGGCCCAGGCCGTGCTGCAAGATCCATCGCTTGTGCAAAGCCTGCCTGAGGCCGAGCGGCAGAGTCTTCAGGCGATGGTGCGTGCCTACGGACGCGTGGGCTCCAGCCCACCCGCCGAGCGGGTTCGCCCGGGCCGGCCGGGTCGATAAAAAGCACAGCAACGAGAAACGAGAAGCGGACGTCAGCGGCGAGCCTGCGGAAACCCCTTTTGACGGGTCCGATTTGCCGCCCGGCCCGGCGTCATTCCGCCATACGGTGGAAAGTCGCGCTCCAGCGCACCCCATCACGCCTGGAGGGCACCATGGACGACGATCTCGACACGCTTTCGCGTGAGCAACTCATCGCTGAGGCGAAGAAGCTGCGAGCGGGCATTCGTGTCCACAGAGACTCCAGTGGGCAGGGGCTCTGTTGGCATCAACCGGGCCTGTGGTCGCTGCTGCCTGAACAAACCCCTCCTTCGGTTGAAGTGCCCGAGTGGCCGCAGTTCATGCGGGGCTGTGTGCGCTACAGGCAGTCGCTCGACGAACAGCTGCCCCATGCGCGCCGAACCAACGAAGAGTTCAAGTGCCCGTAGCGCGCCCAGCCGTAGCTGGGGGGGCTTCCCGCAAGCCCCAGCCGCTTGATTGGTTTGAATGACTGGCAGCGTCAGGGCAAGACCTGAACCCGCTCAGGTCGCCAGGGCCTTCGGCAACAGCCGGTCGTATTCGTTCTTCACCACCGCGTAGCACTCGCAGGTGCGGCGTTCCAGGCCGAGCCGGTCGACCACGGTGATGTGGCCGCGCCGGTAGTGAATGAGGCCATCTTTTTGCAGGTGGCCGGCGGCTTCGGTGACGCCTTCGCGGCGCACGCCCAGCATGTTGGCGATCAGTTCCTGCGTCATCACCAGGTCTTTCGAGCGCAGCCGGTCCAGGCTCAACAGCAGCCAGCGGCACAGTTGCTGGTCGAGTGTGTGGTGGCGGTTGCACACCGCCGTCTGCGCCATCTGGGTGATGAGCGCCTGCGTGTAGCGCAGCAACAGGTGCAGCACCGGCCCGGCGCGGTTGAACTCTTGCATCATCACGCTGGCCTTGAGGCGGTAGGCCAGGCCGGCGCTTTGCACCACTGCGCGGCTGGTGGTCGATTCGCCGCCCATGAACAGCGACACACCCACCACGCCTTCGTGGCCCACCACCGCAATTTCGGCCGATGCGCCGTTCTCCATCACGTACAGCAGCGACACGATGGACGTGGTGGGGAAGTACACGTGCGACAGCTTGCGGCCCGACTCGTACAGCACCTTGCCGAGCGGCATGTCCACCGCTTCGAGGTGGGGCAGCCAGCGGGCCCATTCGGCGGTGGGCAACGCCGCCAGCAGTTGGTTGGTTCGGGGATCTTCGGCCGTGCTCATGTGCGTCTTTCGATGCCTGGGAAGGTTGTGTGCGGTCGCGCACAGACGCAGGGCCAAGGCCGGGCGCACGCTGCGGTACGCAGAAACCACGGTGGACGCTATCACTGAAGGTGGGCCGCTATGTTCATCGACTTCACGCCGCGCTGCCGCTTGCCGAAGCTTGTCCTTTCGAGTAGCGGGGTGACCCGTTCTTGTCTCGTTCTTGGAAGGTCCACCATGACGCCCTTGACCATGCGAGCATGCTGCGCAGCTATACACGCAAGATCACGCCTACAACACCCCCGCACCGACGCACCGGAGCCCGCACGATGACCACCACTTTCTCCGCCGCCGCATCCGCTGTCCCTGAGGGTCAGGCGCCCGACGAAGCTTTCTTTCATGCCGATTCAGACACCGTGCGCTTCTGGGTGCCGGTTGAAGGCCGCAACATGGGCGCGAGCGTCAGCAGGCAGACGCTGCATTACACCTTCCGGCCTGGTGTGCAGGGTGACGACCCGATGCAGACCTACGCCAGCCACCTGAACGACATCCATGCGGCGGTGCGCCGACGTGTGGCCCAGGGTTCGCTTGAGCCCGTGATGCTGCGTGAATACGACCTGCGCCCCGGCCCTGCCTGAACGGCCCCAAGTGAGCGACCCTGCGCCGCGAAACGAGCGTGAATTGGGGCCGGTCGGGGCTATACCATCAGCCTCCGTCGCATTGGCGGAGGCCCATGGAGTCAAGATGCCCGGCGAGGCGCGAAGTATTCAGGCGATCCTCGCGCAACTGGCGCAAGAGGGTGCCGAGGTGGGGCGCATCGCCGACTTGGCCGCTGTCACCTGGCGCCGCATTGACGCGGCCCTTGCGCCCATCATTGGCCAACGCGGCGTGGCCGCGCTCTACAAACGCAGCCTGTACCTGGCCCGCACCGAGCATGCCTTCCTGGCGCCATTGCCCGAAAACGCTTCGTCGCCGGGCGACTTCAGCGCCTTGCATGCGGCCTTGTCCGATCAGACAAACGCCAACGCGACAGCCGCCAACGCTGCCTTGTTGGAAACCTTCTCCGGCCTTCTGACCAGTCTCATTGGCGCCTCACTCACCGAACGGCTGCTGCGCTCCGTTTGGGATCACTCTTCAAGCGGCTCTGCCGCACAGGACACCTCGCCATGACCACGGGCAAAGCAA
>JAYSYW010000031.1:0-15452 GCA_043727255.1 Rhizobacter sp.
GAGCCTGTCGAAGTGCAGCGCGACGCTCGAACAGGGCTTCGACAGGCTCAGCCCGAACGGTTCTTCGCGCTTGGCTGAACTTTCTTGCTGATCAGGAAGACGCAAAGGAACGCAAAGGTCGCCAAGACAAGACGAGCCTTTGCTCTCTTCGCGTTCTTTGCATTCCTTTGCGCCTTTGCGTTGAACCTCTTGCCCAAGCTCCATACCCGTTCGGGCTGAGCCTGTCGAAGCCATCGCGCATGCGGGGCCGGCCCTTCGATACCTCAGAGCGAACGGAGGTTGGTGGGGTGCGGGCACTTGACAGGCTCAGTGCGAACGGGGGTTGAGCGCTCTTCGGTGTCTCACGACGATCGACACAGGGCTTCCTTCCTTCGACAGGCTCAGCCCGAACGGTATTCGTGGCGGTCAAAGATCAAGAGGACAACAAAAAGCCCGCCAAGGGCGGGCTCGATGCGGCGGCGATGAAGTCAGAGACGGTCAGCGCCCCGCGCTTTTCTCCCAACCCTTCGCCGCCAGGTAGGCGCGTTCGAAGGCTTCAGCCTCTCTCAGCAGGTCCGCCTTGGCAGCCGCTTCCAGCGGTTGCTGCACGCCGATCTTGTCGACCGGCATCTTGTCGTCGCGCACCGACTTGATCAGCCGGCCGACTTCACCCGCGGCATGTGCCGGGGTCTGCAGCAGCACCAAGCGCTTCATCTTGTCGGGGTTGTTAGGCACATGGCAGTCGTTGCACTGGCTTTCGCGCAGGCGCAGCGCCAGGGCCTTGTAGGTCTGGTCCACCTGGCCGATGTACGGGTTCTGCGCGGCGAAAAGGCCGTCGAACACCGTCACCTTCGGTTGCGTGCGGCCCTGCGCGTCGGTCCACAGCCACCCGCCTTCGTGCTTCGCGTACGTCACCGGCTCGACCGCATGCAGCGGCGGATGCTCCGAATGCACCGTGAATTGCGCGGTGCGGATGCGGTCGGCCTTGCCGTCCCAGTGCAGCACGATCTCGCGCGCGTTCTCGTACATCGACCACTTCTCGGCCTCGTGCCAGAACGGGTACGGGAACTGCCCCGGCTCCAGCCGGTTGCGGAAGGCCGTCTGCAGGCGAACCTGGTACAGCCCTTCGCTCTCGATGTAGCGCACGGTGTGCTTGCCGTTGAACATGAACAGGGACAGGTACATGTTGGCGAAGGTGTCCGGCGCGAACTGCGTCAGGCTCGTTTCCTTCAGCGACAGCTTCGCGTCACGCTGGCGGCCCCAGAACACGAAGTCCGGCAGCTTCGCACGTAGCACCGAGCCGTCCTTGAACAAGCCTTTGCGGCAGGCGTCGTAAGCCGCCTTGTCGTCGGCGGCAGAGAGCGGGCAGACGCCGGCCAGTTCGGACGCCAGCGCCGCGGCCGAGCGCTCCACGCGCGCGCGTGCTTCGGCGTTATCGCTGTTTTGTGCGCCGCTTTGTGCGCCGTTCTGTGCGGCGGCGCCGAGGCTGATGCCCGCGAGCAGCGTGGCCGTCGCCATTGCGATTGCATGAGGTTTCATTCGGGTCCTCCGGAGGGAAACTCGTGTGGGTCAGAAGAAGCGGCCGCCCACGGGCGGGCGCGAGACGAACGGGGAACGACAACGCTCAGCCGATCACCCGGCCGCGGCGGTCGATGGCCACCACGTCAACGAATTTGGAGCCTTGCGTCTTGCCGCCGCTGAAGTCGACCTGGTAGCCGCCGAGGTCGGCACGCAGGTTGGCCAGTGCTTCGTGCAGACGCGCCTTGCTCATCGAGCCGCCCGCCTTCACCGCCTGGCGGGTGGCCTCGGCCGCGATGCTGCCGACGATGTAACCCTCGATGGCGGTGAAACCCGCGCGCTTCTCGCCGCCGAGGGCAGCGATGTCCTTGTGGCAGCGCGCGATCAGCGGCAGCCCGAGCGCGTTGGGGCGCGGCACCACCTGCGCCATCACCACGCTCTGCTTGCGTTGCGACATCGCGTCGATCAAGGCCTGCCCGGCGAACGATGACGAGAAGTACATGCCCAGGTAGCCGTTCGACGACATCTGGTCGACCACACCCGACACCGGCCCCGAATTGGTGGTGAACAGCACGCAGTCGACCTTCGCGTCGAGCATCGTCTTGGCGACGCTCGCAAAGTCGGTGGTGTTGCGGCTCAGGCCCACCGACTCGGTGAGCCTCACGCCCACGCGGTCGAGCGCAGCGGTCATCGCTTCGAGGTTGGCTGCCGAGGTGTCTTTCAGGTGGACGTAGCCCACGCGGCGCATGCCGAATTCCTTCACGTACCGCACCATCTGCTGGTACTCGAGGTCGTAGCCCGCGCGGACGTGGTACTGCATGCGCAGCTTGTCGTTGCGGATGCCCATGTTGCCGCTGGCCGCGCCGAGGAGCACCGTGCGGCTCTCTTCGATCAGCGCCGACGACGCCTCGGCCGCCGCGCCGCTGGTGTAGCCCACCAGCCCGAGCACGCCGCTCTCGATCAGCGTCTTGGTGTTGGCCTTGCAACGCTCCTTGTCGCCGCCGTCGTCCAGCGTGATGAGTTCGAGCTTCAAGCCCTTGGCCGATGCCGCCGCGAAGGCCGCGAGGATGCCGTCGCGCACGTCGCGCCCATAAGCCGCCTGACCGCCGCTGAGCGAGGCCGATTGCCCGAACTTCAGCACGCCCGACGAGGGCGCCGCCCATGCCGACCTGCCCGCGAATGCGAGCGCCGGGCCCGCCAAGATCACATCACGCCGATTCATCGCATTCGCTCCCGCCAAGTTGTCCCACAGCGCGTTTGCGCCTCGAAGCGCCCGGCCGGCCATCGGCAAGGTGGGCACTCGTGGTGTTCGGCAGAAAAGCCCTGCTGGCTGAGGACCGGATGGTTACCAGTTGGATCCGCGTCGCGCCGTGCGGGCTGCGGCGAAGTGAGCGCTCAGGCCTTGAGTGAATTCGGTTGGGGTGTGGGCGCGACGAAGCTCAAGCCACGATGGGGCAAGCGCTGGCGCGGGTGCCCTCCGATCATCAGGACTTGGCGGGCCGCTTCATCGCTTCGAGCTTGCCGAGGTCGAGCCCTTCCACCGCCGCCTTCAAGGCCGCCGCGTCGACCCGGCGGCCTTCGGCTCCAACCACCACGCCGTTCGTCAAGATCACTGTGTACTCGCCACGGCTGCCGTCCTTGCGGTGTTCTTCGCGCACGGTGCGCGCACCTTGTTTGTAGACGCGCTCGATCTTGTCGCTGGTTTCGCGGTCGAGCGTGGCATTGGCCCAGCCGAAGGCGGCCAGGCCGCCTATGCCGCCGATGTCGGTGATCGACAACTGCACCCGCTTGTCGCCGCCGACGTAAGCCGCCTTGGCTGCCGAACCGCCCATGCCCATCGCCTGGTTGGCCTGGGCCTCGATCGAATCGCGCTTGAGTTCCCCCAGCGCCTCGGGCAGCAGCGCCTTCAGGTCTTGCGGGGGGATGGGTTCACCGCTGGCGCCTGTCACGGCGCCCATCATTTCGCCCAGCGCCTTGCCGGCCGCCGCGCCGTCGCCTGACTTCTGCGCCGCTTCCATGCGCTTGCCCGCCTCTTCCATCTTCTTGGCGAAGTCTTCCATCTTGCCGGTGTCGATCTTCACGTCGCCTTGCGGCGTGCTGATCACCACGTCGTCGCCCCGCGACGCGCCCGACAAGGGGCCGAAGCCCGGTGTGGGCATCACCAGGCTGGAGATGGCGGCCATCACGATGCCGAGCACGATGCCACTCACCACCACCACCGCCGTGTAGGGCACGGCCTTGTCGGCGGGGCATTTCATCAGCACGGGCAGGCCGGTGTAGACCAAATAGATGGAGTACAGGGCTGCCAACAAGCCGAGCACCGCCAACGAGGGGATGAGGCTGAAGACGCCGCCGACAAAGCCGGCCGTGGCGCCGTAGGCCACCAGCTTGAACGCGTTGAGCGGGTTCTTCGTGCCGCCGAAGCTGGGCGCCAGCGCATCGACGATCAGCGCCAGCAGGTACACCATCACCAGCGAAAGCCCGAAGCTCACCACCATCTGCACCAGGCCCGACACGATGGGCACGCGCATGCTCATGCCGAAGCCGCCAATGCCCACCAGCGACAGGCCGATGAAGCCGGCGATGGCCGGAATGGCCGCCAGGAACACCACGTACTGCTTGTAGAGGGTGGCCACGTCGGTGGCCTCTTGCTCGATGACGGGCCAGGTGGGCTTGGGTTTGAGCAGGATGTCTTGGACGCGCTGGACCAGATTCATGGGAGTTCTCCGGGATGAACTGGCGACGGGTTGCCAGCCGGCCGAATCTAGCGAACCTCGGCGCCAGCGCAAACCGACCAACGTCACACGCGGTGTGGGTTCCCTCAGAAGGTGTGAATGAATCCGGTCTGCTCGGGCATGTTGGATGCGTTCACACCTTCTCAAGCCTTCAGGAATTCGGCCTTGGTGCCCAGCCAGCGCGCCACGTGTTGCTGGGCTGCGTTGGGGTGACGGTCGAGCAGCGTTTGCGCGGTCTGCCGGGCCTGCCCCACCAGCGCTTCATCGAGCGTGAGGTCGGCAAAACGCAGCAGCGGGGCGCCCGACTGGCGTGCGCCGAGAAATTCACCCGGGCCACGAATTTCAAGGTCGCGGCGCGCAATCTCGAAGCCGTCGGTCGTCTCACTCATCGCCTTCAGGCGCGACTTGCCGGTGTCTGACAGCGGCCCGGTGTAGAGCAGCACGCACACGCTGGCCACCGAGCCGCGCCCCACCCGGCCGCGCAACTGGTGCAACTGGCTCAGGCCAAAACGCTCGGCGTGTTCGATCACCATCAGGCTGGCGTTGGGCACGTCCACACCCACCTCGATGACCGTGGTGCTGACCAGCACCTTCATCCGCCCCTCGCTGAAGAGCGCCATCACCGCCGCCTTCTCGGCCGCCGGCATGCGGCCATGCAGCAGGCCCACCATGTGCTCGGGCAGCGCCTCGCTCAATTGCTGGTGCGTGGCCGTCGCGTTCTGCAGATCGACGTTCTCGCTCTCTTCGATCAACGGGCACACCCAATACACCTGCCGGCCCCGCGCCACTTCTTGCGCAATGGTCTGGATGACGTGCTCGCGCTTGCCATCACTGAACACCTTGGTGACGATGGGCGTGCGGCCGGGCGGCAGCTCGTCGATGGTGCTGATGTCGAGGTCGGCAAACAGCGTCATCGCCAGCGTGCGCGGGATGGGCGTGGCGCTCATCATCAGCAGGTGCGGTTCCAGTGGCTGCGTGCTTTGCTTCTCTCCGGAATGGCCTTGCGCGACGAGCGTGTCGCCGGAATTGGATTGCACGACAAGCGTGTCGGCTGAATGGGACTGCGCAACAAGCGTGTCGGCTGAATGGGAGTGCGCAACAAGCTTGTCGGCGGAATGGGAGTGCGCAACAAGCTTGTCGGCGGAATTGGAGTGCGCAACAAGCTTGTCGCGCAGGGCCAGCCGTTGCGCCACGCCGAAGCGGTGTTGCTCGTCGATGATGGCCAGCCCCAGCTTGGCAAACCGCACCTCGCCCTGAATGACCGCGTGCGTGCCCACCACCAACCCGGCTTCGCCCGAGGCCACCCGCGCCAGCATCTCTTTGCGGCCCTTGCCCTTGCGGCTGCCGGTCAGCCACGCGGTCTGAATGCCCAGCGGTTCGAGCCAGCCCACCAGCTTGCGGAAGTGCTGCTCGGCCAAGATTTCCGTCGGCGCCATCAGCGCGCATTGCCAGCCGTGGTGCATGACGACGGTCGCCGCGAGCGCCGCCACCACCGTCTTGCCCGAGCCCACGTCGCCTTGCAGCAGGCGGTGCATGGGCACTTCCACCTGCAGGTCGGTGGCGATCTCCTCCACCACGCGGTGCTGGGCCGGCGTCAATGAAAACGGCAGCGCGGCCAGCAGCTTTTCCTGCAAGCCACCGGCCTGCACCTCGAAGCTGGGCGCGCGTTGCAGGGCGCGTTCGCGCTTGGCCTGCAACTGCGAAAGCTGCTGCGCCAGCAGCTCCTCGAACTTCAAGCGTTGCCAGGCTGGGTGGCTGTGGTCGAGCAAGGTTTCCAGGCTGACTTCAGGCGAAGGGTGGTGCAAGAAGCGCAACGATTCGCGCAGGCTCGGCAGCCCCTTGGGCACCAGCGTTGTGGGCAGCACCTCCGACAAGTCGGCCCGCATCAAGCCCGACGCCACGGCCTTGCGCAGGTAGGCCTGCGGCAAGGCCGCGCTGCTGGGGTAGACCGGCGTCAGCGCCGCCGCCAAAGGCGTGTCACCGCTGACGCCCTTGAACGTGGGGTGCACCATTTCCAGCCCGAAGAAGCCACCGCGAGCCTCACCGCGCACCCGCACACGTTCGCCTGCGGCCAGTGTTTTCTGGTGGTTGGGATAGAAGTGAATGAAGCGCAGCACCAGCTCGCCGCTGCCGTCGTCAAGCCGAACCACCAACTGCCGGCGAGGCCGAAACTGGATCTGGCAGTCGCTGACCACCCCTTCCACCTGCGCCGTGTCGCCGTCACGCAGGTCGCGGATGGGCGTGAGGTGGGTCTCGTCTTCGTAGCGCAGCGGCAGGTGCAGCGCGAGGTCGATGTCGCGCACCAGGCCGAGCTTTTCCATCGCCTTTTGAGGCGCCGACTTGTTGTGCGCGGCGGGTGCGGCCACGGCAACGGCGGGCGGATCTGCGGGCAAGGGCATGCGGGCATTCTGCCCTCCAGGGCGTGAAAGAATTCGGCCCCTTCCCTGCTTGCCGAGGCCGGTCCAGCCTCATGCCCATGTCTTCAGAATCCGCTTCTTCGCCCCCACGCACCTTCACCCTTGGCGACTTCGATTTCGCCCTGCCCCCCGAACTGATCGCCCAGCACCCGGCGCCTGAACGCAGCGGCTCACGCCTGCTCGATGGGACGGGCGATGCGCCACTCGACCGCATCTTCCGCGAGCTGCCCGGCCTGCTGCGGGCGGGTGACTTGCTGGTGTTCAACGACACCAAGGTCATCAAGGCCCGGCTGCTGGGCGCCAAGGCGACGGGCGGCTCGGTCGAGGCGCTGGTGGAGCGGGTGTTGCCCGCATCGAACGGCAGGCACGAGGTCATGGCGCACCTGCGCGCCAGCAAGTCACCGAAGCCGGGCTCGTGGGTGCGCTTCGTCAGCGGGGATGGCCGCAGCCACTTCGATGCGCAGATGCTTGGGCGCGGTGGCCCCGAGAACTCGTTGTTTCACCTGCGCTTCCCGTCCGAGCCCTTCGCGCTGATCGAAAGCCACGGCCATGTGCCGCTGCCGCCCTACATCACCCATGCCGACAACGCCGACGACGAACGGCGCTACCAGACTGTGTTTGCCGCCCGCCCCGGCGCGGCTGCCGCCCCCACTGCCGCCTTGCACTTCGACGAAGCCCTGCTGGCCGCCTTGCGCGCGCAGGGCGTGGGCATGGCCAGCGTCACCTTGCATGTGGGCGCCGGCACCTTTCAGCCAGTGCGCACCGAAACGCTGGCCGAACACCGCATGCACAGCGAATGGTTCGAAGTGCCGCAAGCAACCGTCGATGCGATTGCGGCCACGCATGCGGCCGGTGGCCGCGTGGTGTCGGTGGGCACCACGACGTTGCGCGCGCTCGAATCGGCCGCGCTGGGCGGCGTGTTGCAGGCCGGCAGCCGCGACACCGACATCTTCATCACCCCCGGCTTCGGCTTTCGCGTGGTGGACCTGCTGGTCACCAACTTCCACCTGCCCAAAAGCACGCTGCTGATGCTGGTGAGCGCCTTCGCCGGCCACGCGCACATGAAGGCGCTGTACCAACACGCCATCGCGCAGCAGTACCGCTTCTTCAGCTATGGCGATGCGATGCTGCTGGCGCGGCAGCCGTAAGCGGGCTCAGATCACCCCGATCAAGCGCAACGCCAGCATCACTGTCTTCTGCATCTGCACTTCACCGACCGAGGCCGGCGCCTGCAGCCCCATGCGTTCCAGGAAGGGCATGGCCTGTTGCGGTGGTTCGGCCGGCAGGGCCTGCAGCGCGGCGGCCATCTCACCGGCGTGTTCGGCGGCTGGTTCAGCGGTTGAGCGGGCTTTCAGTTCCGTCATGGCCTGCGCCAGGATCATCTCGGTGTGGGTGAACTCGGTGCCGAAGGGGTATGGCGCAAAGCAGCCCCGCGCCTTGAAGCCCTGCAGCAGGCCGGCCAGGCGCTCAGGCGTGTTGTCGAGGTGGGCCTCGGGGATTTCGTAGCCTGCGGGCAGCTTCTTGTGGCGCTTGGCCTCGGCCAGCAGCTCGCCCTGAAAGCGCGAATCGGCCACGTTGAGCATGGCTTGAATCACCTCGGCATCGGAGCGCCCGCGCAGGTCGGCAATGCCGTACTCGGTGACCACGATGTCGCGCAATTGGCGCGGAATGGTGACCTGGTCGTGGTTGAAGAGGATGTTCGAGCGCGTCGCGCCGGGTTCGTGGCGAGTGCTCTTGACCATCATCACCAGCCGCGCATCGGGCAGGGCATGCGCCATGGCGACGAGGTTGTACTGGCCGCCCACGCCGCTGATCACGGTGCCGTCTTCCATGCCGTCTGAGACGATGCCACCGAGCAGCGTGGCCATCGTGCCGGTGTTGCAGAAGCGCCCGTCACGGCGCTGCAGCGCGCGCAGTTCTTCGCCCCCGTAGAGCTGGTTGGTCACTTCCACGCCGGTCATCTCGAACTGCCGGCGTTCGTCTTCCGGCATGTGGCGCAGGGTTTCGTAGAAGTCGCGTGGGCCGATGAAAAGCCCGCCCGTCAACAGCACGCCGTGGCGCAGTTCGGTGCCCAGGCAGTCGGTGCTGATGCGCCGCAGGTTGTCGGCATCAATCAACAGCGGCGAATACCGTTGGCTGCCGTCCACCAGCATGTGGCCTTCATAGGCCACGCTGTCTTTGAAGACGCCGTGGTGCTGCAGGGCCAGGAACTCTTTGCGGGTCAGGTACGGCGGCAGGGTCTCATCCGCCAGCATCCATTCCAGCAACTGCGGGGGAATGGCGTGCCGCAGCCGGCCTTCGTTGGCCAGGCGTTGCAGGCCCACGTGGTGGTAGACCTTGCGCTTGACGACGCCGCGCTTGTAGAGCTGCATGAAGGCATCGACCAGCATCTCGGTGGCGCCGTACAGGCCTTGCACAAAGGGCTGGGTGCCACCGGTCTGCTGGATCAACGCGCCATGCCGTGCGAGGGTGCCGCCGTCGTCAAGCAGCTCGGTGTAGACCGCGTTCTGGTTGTGCCGCAGGTCGAGCCCGTGGGCGATGGCATCGCCCAGCGCGCCGATGCCGATTTGCAGCGTGCCGCCGTCTTTGATGAGCGCGCTGGCGTGCAGGCCGATCATGTAATCGACGTCAGACACCGCCAGGCGCGGCGTGCTGAACAGCGCGAAGTGGCTCTCGGCGTCGTCGATGATGACGTCGTAGGCCTCGGGCGGCAGCTCGGCGTCGCCGTACATGAAGGGCAGCGCGGGGTTGACCATGCCGATGCACATGCGCTTGTGGCCCCGGGCCTTCTGGGCGGCAAATTCCTTCAGCGTCTGCAAGGTGGTGTCGGCGTTGCAACTGGCGCTGTAGCAGCGTTCACGCGGGGTGGCCGACTTGGACAGCATCTGCGCAAAGATTGCGTGGCCATTGATCGCGCAGTCACGCACCACCTGCGTGTGGTTCGAGCAGATGTGCGCTTGCCGCATCGGTTCGCAGTGGTTGCAGGTGTCGGCCTTGAAGGCGAACTCGTGAAGGTGCACGTTCAGTGGCACTTCGCCCAGGCGCAGGTCTTTCAAGAGCTCGATCTCGGGCACGCCGGCCCACACGCGTTCCACGAAAGGGTCGATGAAGCGGCGTTCCAGCGGGTGGGTCGAGCTGGGCTTTTCGAGCGACAGCGCGGCGAACACCGTGAGCTGAATCGACGCGTCTTTTTTAGCCCGCTGGTACAGCGCGTTGATCAGTGGCACCGGCTTGCCCAGCCCCAGCGGCATGCCGATGCGGATGTCGTTGCCGAACTCCCGCACGATGTGATCGACGCATTGCGCCACGCTGAGGACGAGCGGTGTTCGAGCCAGGGGCTTATGGGGTAGCTCAGGGGGTAGCTCAGGGGGCAGCTCAGGGGGCAGCTCAGGGGGCAGCGCATGGGGCGTGCTCATTGTTGTCTCCCTCGTTTTGTTGTGGATGTGCGGGGGCACGCCCCCGCACATCAAGAAGGCTCGGTGCGGCCCATGGTGGTTTTCTGCCTCCACTCCGTCTGCATCGCATCAAGCCGCTCTTGGTGGCGCTTGTTCAGCACCTGCAGCACGCTCTCGTGCGACTTGGCGGTGGCCAGGGCGATTTCGGTCACATGCGTCAACGCCTGGCTGAACACGTGCTTTGCCAGGTCGGCGGCCTTGCCGGCTTTCTGCGCGGCGCCGGGTTCGGCCAGCACCTCTTGAGCACCAGCGTTCACCCGCTTCAGAGTCTCGGCAAGGATTTCAGCCTGACGGCGGTTGAATGTTTCCAGCCCCCGGTAGGTCTGCTCGTTGGCGGCCAGCAGGGCTTCGATGTCGCGCTGCCGCGCTTCGATCACGCCGTTGAGGCCGGGCAGCTTGGCCTTTTCAAGCAGTTCACGCAGCCCCAGCCCGCCAAGCAGCTTGGGGAGGGCCGGGCTGTCCGCTGTTTCGGTGGGCGCCTTCGCAGTGGTGGCCCGTTTGGGCGCTGCCTTCGCGCGCGTCTTCACGGCGGCCTTTGACGGGGTCGCGGCTTGGGTTGCAGCCCGGGTGCGGGTGGCACTGGTCGTTGATTTCATCCAGGTTCTCCAGAGTGGGAATGAAGTTGCGGGGCTCACGGAAAAGTGCGTGGCGAAAGTCGCCTGCCGCAACATGCGTGGGGTCGAACGGCCTCTCAGGGGCGTCGCATGTCACGGTCTTGTTCCAGGCCCGATGCCAGTGTCTGGCGCTCCCTCGAAGGGCGCTTGACGCAACTCAAGCCTTCGCGTCTTTCGGGCATGGCGTCGTCTTGCCTCAAAGGTGTGAAGGGGCCGCGCCACAGAGCCCGTTGCCTCGACCAAATGGCCGACCCCGGCGGGCCACCCAGGCCGGTGTGGTGCGGGTAGGCTCCGGCCATGACTTTCCTGTGGACGCCCCGCCCGTGGCTGCGCTCGCTGGGCCAGGCGCTGCTGCTGACGGCCACCTGCGCCTGCGGCCCTGCCACCGCACAGCCCCTGCCGACGGACCCGGTCACCACGCTGCGCGCGGCCGAGTTCACCCCCCTCACCCCCCTCACCCCCATTGCGCCCGCAAGCTCCGCTGCGACAGCCGGCGTTGCGGGCACACCCGTCACGGTGGCCCTGCCCGACACATGGGCCAAGCGCGGCCTCCCGGTCAGCGGCGTGGGCCGCTACCGGCTGCGCTTCACGCTCGAGACGGTGTCCACGCGGCCCTGGGCTTTGGGGATGACGCGGCTCAGCCCCATGCGCCGCGTGTTCCTCAATGGCACGCTGATCGAAGACCACGTACCGATGGGCCGCAACTACCCGGTGCGCCAGATCGTCCAGCTGCCGGTGACGCTGTTGCGGCCGGGCGTCAACGAGGTGCTGCTGGATGTGACCCACCGCATGCGCGGTGGCATGTCGGAGGTGCGGGTAGGCCCGGCCGCGCAGTTGCGCCTGGCGGCGTCGCGCGAAGCCCTGTGGAACGAAGAGCTGCCCCGGTCGTTGAACATGGGCATGGCGCTGCTGGCCGTGTTCATGCTGCTGATGTGTTGGCGCCGGCCCAGCGAGCGCGCCATGGGCCTGTTCGGCGCGCTGGCCCTGGTGGGCTCGGTGCGCAACTACACCTACTTCATGGAAGTGAGCCTGGTGCCACCGCGCCTGAGCGACTGGTTCTTCTTTTCAGCCCAGGTCTGGACCATCCTGCTGTTCGCCGCCTTCGCGCTGAGCCTGCACCCCGAGCGCCGCCGTGGCCTGCTCGACCGCGCCCTGGTGGCCGCCGCCGTGCTGTTGCCCCTGGGCGCTGCCCTGAGCGCGCCGGTCGGTGGCATCACCCTGCTGCGCACCGTGGTGTACCCATTCCTGTTGGTGGCTGGCGTGGCCTCGCTCGGGGTTGTTTGGCAGGCGATCCGCCAGCGGCCCAACGCCAGCGGCATGGCGCTGTTGGCGGGCTTTACCGCCGTGATGGCCGCCGGCGCTCACGACTACGCCTATCAACAGGGCCACCTGCCCGTCACCGGCGTGTACTGGCTGCCCTTCGTGACGCCCTTCGCTTTTGGCGCCTATGGGCTGATGCTGATGAGCCGCTTTGTGCAGGCGATGAACGAGGCCGAGCGCCTCAACGTCGAGCTGGAACACCGGGTGCAACAACGCACCCGCGCCCTTCAATCGGCCAACACCGCCAAGACACGCTTCCTGGCCGCCGCCAGCCACGACCTGCGACAGCCGGTGGCCGCCATCGGGTTGATGGTCAGCCTGCTGCGCGAGCAGATCGCCGCGCCCGCGCTGCGCCACATGATCGACCGCGTGGACGACGCGCTGGCCTCAATGGAGCGCCTGCTCAAGGGCTTGCTCGACCTGTCGCGGCTCGAATCGGGCACCGCCCGCGCCCGCCCGCAGCGGGTGGCGCTGCAGCCACTGTTCGAGGGCATCGCCTTGCATGAAGGTGATGCGGCCCTGCGCAAGGGCTTGCGGCTGCGGTTTCGGCCGACCTCGCTGGCGGTGGTATCCGACCCGGTGCTGCTGGAACAGGTGCTGCGCAACCTGATCAGCAATGCCGTGCGCTACACCGAACGCGGCGGCGTGTTCATCAGCGCCCGCGCACGCGGCGACCAGGTGCTGTTGCAGGTCTGGGACACCGGCATCGGCATTGCCGACGCCGACCAGGCCGCCGTCTTCGACGAATTCGTGCAACTCGACAACGCCGCGCGCGAAAGCGTTCGCGGGCTGGGGCTGGGGCTGTCGATCGTCAAGCGCAGCGCCAACTTGCTGAGCCACCCGCTGCGCCTGCGGTCGGTGCCCGGGCGCGGCAGTTGTTTCGCGCTGCTCGCGCCACGCGCTGGCGACGTGGTGACCGCCAAGCTCGCCGCCACTCACGAAGCGCAGCCGCTGCGCGGCTTGCGGCTGGTGCTGGTCGAAGACGACGCCCCCATGCGCGAAACCCTCACCGAGCGGCTGCAGGCCTGGGGCGCCCAGGTGCGTGCCTTCGACGGCGTGCCCGCGCTGCGCGCCGCCCTGCCGCCCAGCGGCTCGCCGCGCGACGGCCGCTTCACCGACCTGCTCATCACCGACCAGCGCCTGCCCGGCGGCAGTGGCCTGCTCGTGATCGAACTGCTGCGCCAGCGTTGCGGCGCCACGCGCGCCATGGTGGTCACCGGCGACACCTCGCCCGGCGACCTGAACCTGCTGCAGTCCACCGGCGTGCCGGTGCTGCACAAACCCTTCCGCGCTGAAGCGCTGCTGGCCGCGATCGAAGAAGCCCTGCGGTCCACCCCGCTCGGCGAACTGCCCGCCTGAGCGCCCTTCGGGGCCGGGCTGCGTCGCCTGGATAGGGCGGCGGGTTGGCGGGGCTTCATTCCGCCGAAACAGTTTTCAGGCTGGGCCGAAGGTGGCGTTTGGTTCCGCACCAAAACGCAGCCCCAGCCGCGCAGCCGCCACCACGGCTTGGGTGCGTGTGTTCACCTCCAGTTTGCGGAAGATGGCACCCAGGTGCGTTTTCACGGTCGATTCCGACAGCGCCAATTCACGGCAGATCAGCTTGTTCGGCCGCCCGCGAATCAGCAGGTGAAGCACGTCCAGCTGGCGGGGCGACAGCCCCTGCAGGCTCTCGGCGCCGAGAGCCGCCGTTGCGACTGCTTCGGGCGCTGTGCCCAGCGTCACCGCGCTTGGCAGCGCCACCCCACCGCCCATCACCACCTGCAAGGCTTCGCGCATGGCGGCGGCGTTGGCCGTCTTGGGAATGAAGCCGGCGGCACCAAAGTCGATGGCGGCCAGCACGGTGTCGGGCGCGTCGTCGGCCGACAGCACCACCACGGTGGTCGCGGGGGCGGCCTCGCGCACCCGGGTCAGGCCGTCCAGGCCTTGGCTGTCGGGCAGGGTCAGGTCGAGCAACACCAGCTCGACGCCGTCGCCGTGGGTCAGCCGCGCCAGCGCTTCGGCCAGGGTGCCCGCCTGCGTGAGCTGCATGGCGGGAAAGCTGTGGGTGATCAACAACGCCAGCCCTTCGCGGAACAAGGCGTGGTCATCGACAAGAAGGGTGCGCATGCGGGGCGGTGGAGGGAGCGGCGGGACGGCGAAACGCGAAAGCGACAGGCGAAAGCGACAGGCGGGAATCGGACGCCGGATTATCTGGTGCCGCCCGGGGCGGGTTTTGTGCACTGCGTCATGCCGATCGGGCCGCGCATCGTCCATCTGGTCGATGTGCGCCGGGGCCGGGTCGCCCGATATTCAGGCCTTCGGCCGATGGCGGCTTGGGTAATCACGGAGATCACATGAAGCACACACGAATCTGGGCCACGCTGCTGGCCGCCGGTCTGATCAGCGCCTGTGGCGGCGGCGGTGGGGGCGACAGCCCGCCGGCTGCTGCGCCAACGTCAAGCGTCAGGCTCAGCGGTGTGGTGGCCAAGGGCAAGCTGCTCAATGCCGCCGTGAAGGCCCACCCGATCAAGGCCGATGGCAGCGTGGACCTCGTCACTGTGTTGGCTGAAACCACGAGCGACGCCGTCAATGGCACCTACACCCTCAACTTCACGGCCACCGTCAACCAGCCGTATGTGATTCGCGTGAGCCCGAAGCCGGCTGGACAAGTGCCGGCCACCACGCAGGTCGATGAGATCAGCGGCACCACCTCGGTGGCCGCCGATTTCTCGATGCGCGCCTTGTTTGTACCCGCCACCAGCGGCACCGTGACCACCAGCGCCAGCGTCACGCCGTTCAGCGAACTGGCTGTGGCTGCGGCTGCCAGCGGCACCAATGGCATCACGGCCACCAACGCCGCGCAGGCGATCGTCAACGTCACCACCCTGCTCGGCTTCAACCCGACCGAAGTGACGCCGACCACGATTGCCGGTGCCGGCACCAACGCGCAGCAGCTCGCCTTCGCCACCATGCTGACGGCGGTTTCGAAGCTGGCCAACGAGAGCGGGCTCGGCTGCACAGAAGCCACCCTGGCTGAACGCACGGAGTGCGTGGTGTCCACCATGGCGGCCGCCTCGACGCTGAGCTCAACCAAGCCGGGCACCGTGGTGTCCGCAGCCCTGACCACCGCCGCCCAGGCTGTCATCACCGACAACAACCTGCCGCCCACCACAGTGGCCGTTGTCACCGCCAACCTGCAAGGCGCTGGCACACCCCCGGCCGTGCCCACGTCCGACACCCAAACAGCCATTGCCGCGGCCAAGCTGTTGTTCACCAACCTGCGCAGCGACTGGGCCACGCTCTTTGGTGGAACCGCCCCGACCGCCAAGGCCGAAGCCGAGAAGTTCCGCACCGCGATGCGTGACGTGCAAACGCCGGCTGAACTGCTGATCAAGGATTCGGGCGCCCTGCTGATGGGCATCGACCTGTACCGCG
>JAYSYW010000032.1:0-6264 GCA_043727255.1 Rhizobacter sp.
GAGCCCCTCACCCGCCGAGTACGCCGGACGGTCCCCCGAGGGGACGCTCACCGGACTTCGGGCGGCCGGGCGCCCGGTGAGATGGAGCCCCTCGCCCGACGGGTACGCCGGACGGTCCCCCGAGGGGACGCTCACCGGACTTCGGGCGGCCGGGCGCCCGGTGAGCACCGGCAACCCCTCGTACATCAGCGTGGCCATGCCGGCGATCAGCGGGCCGTAGACGATGTAGCTGTGGCCTACCACCCAGCCAATGTCGCTGGCGCAGAAGAAGGTTTCGCCTGGTTGGCCGGGGAAGATGTGTTTCATGCTCGCGGCCAGCGCCACCGCATAGCCGCCGGTGTCGCGCTGCACGCCCTTGGGTTTGCCGGTGGTGCCGCTGGTGTAGAGCGTGTAGCTGGGGTGCGTGGCATCCACCCACGCGCAGGGCACGACGGCGTCGAAGTGCTGGGTGCGCAATGCGGCGTAGTCGTGGTCGCGCCCAGCCATACGCTCCATCGGCGCCAGGCCACGGTCCACCATCAGCACCTGGCTGGGTTTGTGGGCCGCCAGGCGAATGGCTTCATCGAGCAGAGGCTTGTAGGGCACGATGCGGCCCGATCGGCTGCCGGCGTCGGCGCTCACGACCACCATCGGCCGGGCGTCGTCGATGCGGCTGGCAAGGCTGCCGCTGGCAAAACCGCCGAACACCACCGAGTGAATGGCGCCGATGCGAGCGCAAGCCAGCATGGCGAACATCGCCTCCGGGATCATCGGCATATAGACCAACACCCGATCGCCCTGCTTCACACCCAGGGCCAGCAGCATGGCCGCCATGCGCTGCACCTCGGCGTGCAATTCGCGGAAGCTGTAGCTGCGCTCGCCGCCTGTTTCACTCGACACCCAGATCAGCGCCGCCTGCTCGCCGCGCGTGGCCAGGTGACGGTCGATGGCGTTGTGGCACAGGTTGGTCTGCCCGCCGACAAACCATCGCGCGAACGGCGGGTTGCGGTAGTCGCAGACTTCGTCGAAGGGCCGGTGCCAGTCGATCAACTGGGCTTGTTCGGCCCAGAAAGCATCGCGGTCTTGCAGAGAGCGTTGGTGAAAGTCGGCGTAGCGGGTCATCGACGTCTCCTGTGAGTCGGCGTCAGGCGATTTTCACTACCAACCTTCCACGAACCTTGCCAGCCATCAAGTCAGCCGCAGCCGATGTCACCTCGTCCAAACCGATGTCGCGTGCGACGGTGTCGATCACCGCGGGGTCGAGGTCACGCGCCAGCCGGCCCCAGGCCTGGTGGCGAACCGCCGAGGGAGCCATCACGCTGTCGATGCCCACCAGCGTGATGCCGCGCACGATAAAAGGAATGACCGAGGCCGGGAAGTCGAGCCCCTGCGCCAGCCCGCAAGCCGCCACCACCCCGCCGTAGCGCGTTTGCGCACAAGCGTTGACGAGCGTGTGGCTGCCCACCGCATCAACCACCGCCGCCCAGCGTTCTTTCTGCAGCGGTTTGCCGGGCGCCGCCAACTCGGCCCGATCGATCACCGCCTGCGCGCCCAGTTTCACCAGATAGTCGGCTTCGGCCGCTTTGCCCGTGGCCGCCGTCACCCGAAAGCCCAGGCGCGACAGCAGCGCCGTGGCAAAACTGCCGACACCGCCGGTGGCGCCCGTCACCAGCACATCGCCATCGCCGGGTTGCACGCCGTGGCGTTCGAGCGCCAACACGCACAGCACGGCGGTGTAGCCAGCGGTGCCGATCGCCATCGCCTGCCGGCTGCTGAATTCAGCCGGCAGCTTCACCAGCCAGTCGCCACGCAGCCGGGCCCGTTCGGCCAGACAGCCCCAGTGCGTCTCGCTCACGCCCCAGCCATTCAAGATGAAGCGGTCGCCGGGTTGCCACGCCGGGTGGCTGCTTTCCAGCACCGTGCCCGCGCCATCCAACCCCGGCACCATCGGCCAAGCCCGAACCACCGGCCCCTTGCCGGTGATGGCAAGGGCATCTTTGTAATTGAGGGTCGAATACTCCGGCGCCACCAGCACGTCGCCCGCCGGCAGCCGGGCTTCGTCGATAGATTGCAGGGTGGCGGTCAAACCCGCGTCTGTCTTTTCAAGCAAAAGGGCTTTGAACATCGTGTGGCTCCATTGGGGGCGCCCACGATAAGCGAGGCCCTCCCCAACCACATCTTTCAACCCCACCTTTCAGCCACATTTCGGGCCTCAGTGAAAGCCGGAAATGCAATGGCGCGGATGAAGAAGTAACGCTAAGTCTCAGTTCTATAACAACTTTTCGGTTGACGCCACTTTGGCGTGGCAGCTATGCTCGCGCGCATGTTTGCCGCCGCCCTGCCCCACATCCGCGCCTGCGCCTTGGCGCTCGCCCTGGGGCTTGCAGTCGGTGCGGCGTCGGCCGAGCCCGATGTCACGATGGACCCGGTCACCAAGATGCTGATCGACAGAGGCCTGATGGACGCCGCCATGCTGGAAGCGTCCACCGCAGCGCCCCCGCCCACCGGCCTGCGCAGCCAATTGCGTGAAGCCGCCTCCGACATGGTGCTGACCGCCATGAACTTCCTTGGCGTGCCCTACAAACGCGGCGGCACCAGTGCTGAAACCGGCTTCGACTGCAGCGGCTTCACCCGCCACATTTTCGAGAACAGCCTCGGCCTCGTGCTGCCGCGCCGCGCCGACGAACAAGCCCGCGCACCCGGTTTGTTGACGGTCAAACGCGATGAGTTGAAACCCGGCGACCTGGTGTTCTTCAACACCTTGCGCCGCACGTTTTCGCACGTCGGCATCTACGTTGGCGAAGGCAAATTCATTCACTCGCCGCGTGCCGGCGCCGAAGTGCGCATCGAAGACATGGGCATCGCCTACTGGGCCAAGCGCTTCACCGGCGCACGTCGCCCGGCTGGTGCCAACAACGCTGGCAACGGCGCGGCATTGGCGGCCAGCCCCGGGTTTCCGGCCGGGCTGATCGACACCCCGATCGACGTCCCCGCCACCCCACGCCCCTACGGCCCACGCGCCACCGCCAGCCCCATCGCCACGCGATGATCCACACGTTGGCCACGCGATGATCCACACGTTCGCCGCGTGTTGATCGCGCGTTGACATAAGGCAAGGGCCACGCCGCAGGCAACGCCCTGCGCCCAGATGCCCCGGGCACAATCTGCCCCATGTCTGATCGTGTCATCCCCGTTGCCGACCTGCGCCAGGTGGCGCGCGTTCCACACGTGCCCGCCGTGCTTCATGCACCCACCGGCCACCAGCTCGACGCCCTGCTGCGCCCCCTTCAAGACCTGCGCATCTCGGTCACCGACCGCTGCAACTTCCGCTGCAGCTACTGCATGCCGAAGGAAGTGTTCGACAAGAACCACAGCTTCCTGCCGCACGCTGAACTGCTCAGCTTTGAAGAGATCACCCGCCTGGCGCGCCTGTTCGTCGCGCATGGCGTGCAGAAAATTCGTTTGACCGGCGGCGAGCCGCTGCTGCGCAAGAACATCGAAGTGTTGGTCGGCATGCTTGCCGAACTGCGCACGCCGCAAGGCCAGCCGCTCGACCTCACGCTCACCACCAACGGTTCGGCACTGGCCCGCAAGGCGCAAGCTCTGAAAGACGCCGGCCTGCAGCGCATCACCGTCAGCCTCGACGCCATCGACGACACCATCTTTCGCCGCATGAACGACGCCGACTTCCCGGTTGCCGACGTGCTGAAGGGCATTGAAGCCGCCGAGCGCGCGGGCTTGGCGCCGATCAAGATCAACATGGTCGTCAAACGCGGCACGAACGACGACCAGATCGTGCCCATGGCCCAGCACTTCCGTGGCACACCCGCCGTGCTGCGCTTCATCGAATACATGGACGTCGGCGCCACCAACGGCTGGCGCATGGACGAAGTGCTGCCGTCAGCCGAACTCATTCAACGCCTGCACGCTGAATTCCCTTTGCATGCGCTTGACGCCACCCGCGCGGGCGAAACCGCCGAGCGCTGGCGCTATGCCGACGGCCAGGGCGAAATCGGAGTCATCTCCAGCGTCACGCAGGCGTTTTGCCACGACTGCAACCGGGCCAGGCTGTCCACCGAAGGCAAGCTCTTCCTGTGCCTGTTCGCCTCACAGGGCCACGACCTGCGATCGCTGCTGCGCGGCGAGTTCAACGACGCACAGATCGCCGCCGCCATCGGCGACATCTGGTCGCGCCGCAGCGACCGCTACTCCGAGCTGCGTGGCTCGGGCGCGGCGCCTGCGCCGGATGGGGGGCGGCGGGTTGAGATGCATTACATCGGTGGTTGAGGCAGCTGTCCCCAAACGACATCCGATGACCACCCCGCAGCACGCATCGACCACACACGTTGTCATTGCCACTTACGGCACGGCCGGCGACATGTACCCGTTTCTGCGCTTGGCCACCGCGCTGAAGCAGCGTGGTCACCAAGTCAGCGTTCTTGCGCCCGACATGCATGAAGCGCTGGTGGTGCAGGCCGGCATTGCCTTTCGTCCCTTCGGCAGCCGCGCCGAATACCTCACCGCCATCGAGGACCCCGACCTCTGGCACCCACGCAAGGGCTTCGAGGTGGTCTGGGCCAGCACGCGGGGGCACCTGCGCGCGCTGCACGACTTCGTCGCCACACTGCCGTCGCAAGAGCCCTGTCTGCTTATCGCACACCCGCTGATGCTGCCGATGGCTGCGTTGGCGCGGGTGCCGCGACCTGAACTGCGCATCGTCGGGGCCTACCTGGCCCCAGGCAACCTGCGCACCGTACACAACCCGCTGACCATGGGCCCGCTGCGCATACCGGCGTGGGTGCCGTTGTCGTTGCGTCGCAGGCTGTGGGCGGCGATCGACCGCCGCATGATCGACCCGGTTGCCGTGCCCGACATCAACCGCGAACGCCGAAACATGGGCCTGCCCGAGGTGTCAAACCTCTTTGCACACATGGGTTCGGTGGCAGACCTCTCGCTGACGCTCTTTCCTTCATGGTTCGCTCCGCATGCACCCGATTGGCCACAGCCGATGGTCGTGGGTGACTTCACGCTTTACGACCCCAACCCGACGCATGCCCTGTCGCCCGAGTTGCAGGCCTTTCTCGATGCCGGCCCCGCCCCGGTTGTGTTCACCCCCGGTTCGGCCCAGCAGCACGCAGCGCGCTACTTCGTGGATGCGCTGCGGGTGGCCCAGCGCCTGAAGCAACGTGCGGTGCTGTTGACGAGCCACCGCGAGCAGGTGCCCGAGGTGCTGCCCTCGGGCGTGATCTGGCAAGCCTATGCGCCCTTGCATGCACTGTTGCCGCGCGTCGCTGCCCTCGTTCACCACGGCGGCATCGGCACCGCTGCCGAAGCACTGCGTGCCGGAGTGCCGCAGGTGGTGGCGCCGATGGCACACGACCAGTTTGACAACGCCGCGCGTATTGAAGCGCTCGGCGTCGGTCGGGTCGTGTCACCAGGCCGCGCGTGGGCCCGCGCGCTGGCGGCAGCCCTGCGACACAGCTTGACATCTCCCACGGTGCACGAACGCTGCCAAGCCACAGCCGCGCGTTTCGGCCCAGAGCCGAACCTGCTTCCCGTGTACCAGGCGATCGAATCGCTACTGGACGCAGCCACCTCATCCCCCACGGCAAACCCGACCTAGAGGCGACCGCATGACCCGCACTGACATCACCGGCCTCCTGCTCGCCGGCGGGCGCGGCACCCGCATGGGTGGCGTCGACAAAGGCCTGCAACTTCACCAAGGCGACCCGCTGGCGCTGCACGCGTTGCGCCGGTTGAGCCCGCAGGTGGGCTCGGTGGCGATCAATGCCAACCGCAACTTGCTGGAATACGAATTCCTCGGCGCGCCTGTGTGGCCCGACACCTTGCCCGGCCAACCTGGCCCGCTGGCCGGTGTGTTGACCGGGTTGACCCGGTGCACTACGCCCTGGCTGCTGACGGTGGCCTGCGACACACCGAACTTTCCCACCGACTTGGCCGAGCGCTTGTGCCATGCGCTCGAAGCCGGCTCGGCCGACATCGCCATGGCGGCCACGCCGGGTGACGGTGGCCCGCGCCATCAGCCGGTGTTCTGCCTGATCCACACCAAGTTGCGCGACAGCCTTGCGGCCTTCTTGCAAAGCGGTGAACGGCAGGCCGCACGCTGGGCGCTGCAAGAGGGCTGCGCCATGGCCGTGTTCGACGACGAAGCGGCGTTCTTCAACGTCAACACGCCCGCTGACTTGGCCCAGCTCAACGCGCCGCGCTGAAGCACCCCACCGAGCAGCTCAACCAACAGGCCGCTTCGCATCAGACCCCAAGGGC
>JAYSYW010000033.1:0-15396 GCA_043727255.1 Rhizobacter sp.
GAGCACGCGGGTGATCACGTCGTTTTCGAGGCCGAGCTTCGAGTAGAGCCGGTAGCGAAAGCCGAAGCCGCCGACCAGCGAGCCGAGGTTCAGGTTGAACGCATAGCTGATGAAGGTGACGCTGAACACCTGCCGCCGACTCAAGGGGTGGCCGGTGTAGTGGCGGCCCAGCAGGTCGTAGGTGCAATAGACGGCGTAGCTGGCGATGGCCAGGGCCACGGCGATGACCAGGTTGATGGCCGGCACCTCGCGCATCGAGCCCAGCACCTCGCTCCATTCAATGCCACGCGCCTGGGTGAACAGCAGCCAGCCCACCAGGGCGAAGAAGACGACCGTCAGCACGCGCTTGGTGATCGTCCACACGCGAGACGGCTGCTTGCTGCCGTGCTTGCCGTTGGGCTTGCCGCTGTGTGTGCCGCGCAGCGCTTTGGCCGTGCCCATCAGGAGTCCGATGCTTCGGTGATGTGCGTGGCGCTGGTGGCCCCGCGTGTGCCGCCTGGAGCCGGTGGCATCGACCCCGACACCCGGGGCGTCACCAGCACCGGCATGTGTGCCGGAAACCAGCCCGCCCACGCGGGGAAGCGGCGCAGGAAGTGAAACACCACCAGGCTGCGCAGCAGGAACAGCGGGCCTCTTTGCGGCACGCGTTCGGCCGTCACTTCCTTGCAGTGGTGTTTGATCAACTCTTCG
Organism: Rhizobacter sp.; assembly: GCA_043727255.1. GTDB lineage: Bacteria > Pseudomonadota > Gammaproteobacteria > Burkholderiales > Burkholderiaceae_C > Rhizobacter. The sequence continues at coordinate 691 of JAYSYW010000033.1, forward strand.
AGCCGCCCGCGCAGCTGCGCATTGAACGCACGGTCCCGGATGATCACGTTGGCTTCGAGGTTGAGCGACAGGCTCAGCGGGTCGAGGTTGCTCGACCCCACGGTGGACCATTCCTCATCGGCCAGCGCCACCTTGCCGTGCAGCGGGCGCTGGCAGTACTCGAAGATCTGCACGCCGGCGCGTTGCAGGTGGTCGTACAGCAGGGCGGCGGCTGTCTTGACGATCGGCATGTCGGGCTCGCCCTGCAAGATCAGCCGCACCCGCACGCCGCGCCGCGCGGCCCGCCGCAGCTCAGACAGCAAGCGGAAGCCGGGGAAGAAATACGCGTTGGCGATCAGCACCTCTTTGCGTGCCGCGCGAATGGCGATGCGGTAGTGGCGTTCGATGTCGGTGCGGTGCTCTTTGTTGTCGCGCGTGACGAACATGGCTTGCGCCGCGCCAGCCTGCGGCGGCGGGGCGGGCGGGGCGGGCGCACGGCGCCGGAAGAACCAACCCGGGCGCGGCTCTGCCTCTGGCTCAACGGCCGAGCGGGCGAAGCGGTGGATGTCGGCCACGATCGGGCCTTGCACGCGCACCGCGTAGTCTTGTTTGGCTTCGGGGCCGAAGTCGAGCAAGTGGTCGGCCGAGTAGTTGATGCCGCCCACGAAGGCGAGCGTGCCGTCCACCACCACGATCTTGCGGTGCATGCGGCGAAACAGGTTGGTGCGAAAGCCCAGCAGGCGCGGCCGGGGGTCGAACACTCGGAAGTTGACGCCGGCCGAGGTGAGCGAGCCCACAAAGGTTTCGCTGAGGTCGGGCGAGCCGTAGCCGTCGACCAACACGTCCACCTGCACGCCGCGTTTTGCGGCGGCCAGCACCACGCGGTGCAGTTCCTTGCCCACCTTGTCGTCGAACAAGATGAAGGTTTCGATCACCACTTCGCGCTGTGCGCCTTCGATGGCGGCAAACACCGCCGGGAAGAAGGCCTCGCCGTTTTCAAGCAACTCGAAGTGGTTGCCTTCGACCCACGGCCGTTGACGCCAGGGCGGTCTCACAGGCTGATCTCCGCCGCCAGCGGCGCGTGGTCGGACAGGTGCGACCAGGGCTTGCGCGGCAGCACATGCGGCGCGTGCACGCGGGCATTGCGCACATAGATGCGGTCGAGCTGCAACATTGGAAAGCGCGCTGGGAAGGTTTTGGCCGCTTCGCCGTGCGCCATCTCGAAGACCTCGCGCACGCCAGCGCCGCGCTCAAGAATGCGGTGCGCGCTGCGCCGCCAATCGTTGAAGTCGCCGGCGATCAGCAAGGGCGCATCGGGCGGCACCTCTTTGGCGATCATCTGGCACAGCAGGTCGAGCTGCTTGCGGCGGTGCGATTCGCGCAGGCCCAGGTGCACGCAGAAGGCATGAATGTCCACCGGGCGGCCGGGCACGCGCAGCACCACGTGCAGCAGGCCGCGCCGCTCGGGGCCGCTGATCGACACGTCGCGGTTCTCGCTGTGCACGATGGGGAACTTGCTGAGCACCGCGTTGCCGTGGTGGCCGTTGGGGTAGACCGCGTTGCGGCCGTAGGCGTACTGCGGCCACATGGTGTCGGCCAGAAACTCGTAGTGCGGCGCTTCGGGCCAGTTGACGATGCGTTCGGGGTGCGAGATGTGGGTGCCCTGCACTTCTTGCAGAAACACCACGTCGGCGCCCACGCTGCGCACCGCGTCGCGCAACTCATGCAAGATGAACTTGCGGTTGAGCGGGGTGAATCCCTTGTGGGTGTTCACGGTCAAGACCTTGAAAGAAAAGTGGGGCAATGCGGCTTCCATGCGGGCAGCAGACAGGGGGCGAACCCGAGGGTGGGTACCCGAACGGTTGTAACAAGTCCACCCAGGCACGCCTGTAGGAAAAGACCGTCAAGCGCCGCAGGCTGACGGCGCGCACAGCCTGTGCCCTCGTTGCCGCTTGCTGGGCTGCCTACTTGGCCGCCCGTTCAACCTGCTGCACCGCCTGCACGGCGGGGCGTTCGCCGATGCGCTTCAAGAAGGCGGTCAGGTTCGGGAAACCCGACAAGTCCAACCCGAGGTAGTGGCTCCAGCCGGCCACGACGAACAGGTAGGCGTCGGCGATGCTGAAGTGGTCACCGACCATGAACTCGCGGCCGGCCAGGTGTTGCTCGGGGTGCGCCATGCGCTTGGTGATCATTTCGCGGGCGGCGGTTTTGCGCTCCTCGGACGCAGCCGGTGAAAACAGCGCACCGTAGTTCTTGTGCAGCTCGGTGGAGGTGAAGTGCACCCATTCCTTCACCCGGTAGCGGGCCATCGTGGCGTGGGTCGGCAGCAGGTTTTTGTTGGGCGCCAGGTCGGCGATGTATTCCAGCACCACGGGCACTTCGGTCAGGCGCTCGCCGGTGTCCAACTCCAGCATGGGCACGTAGCCCTTGGGGTTGAGGGCGAGGTAGTCGCTCCCATCTTCAAGCGTGTGGTTGCGCAGGTTCACGCGCACTGGAGTGAAGGCCAAGCCGGCCTCTTGCAACACGATGTGGCACGCCTGCGAGCAGGCACCGGGGGACAAGTACAGCTTCATGGAGGCTCCGGAAGTGGATGGGCAAGCGATAGGCAAGCGATGGCCTGCGGGGTGACCAAGCGGGATGGCCAAGTGACCAAGCCAGGCAAAGCGGGCCATTTGACAGCCAAAGCGAAAGACCGTCCATGCAATGGGTTTCACGACCCGGTTCAAATTCAGCCGCTGGAAGTGCCTGTGGCTGCCCATAAATTGTCAGCATGAGCACCTCTTCCGACCTTCTTCCGCAACGTCCGCGCCGCGTCGAACGCATCGTGCGCGGCATGGCCACGTCTGACGGTGCGGGCGTCAAGCTGACCCGCGTGCTGACGCAGCCGCTGCAACGGCGGCTCGACCCCTTCCTGATGCTCGACGCCTTCGGCAGCGATGCGGCGGACGACTACATCGGCGGCTTCCCGGACCACCCGCACCGCGGCTTCGAGACGGTGACGTACATGCTGGCCGGCCGCATGCGCCACCAAGACAGCGTGGGCAACACCGGCCTGCTGCAACCCGGCAGCGTGCAGTGGATGACGGCGGGCCGGGGGCTGGTCCATTCCGAAATGCCCGAGCAGCAAGAAGGCCGCATGGCGGGCTTTCAGCTCTGGGTGAACCTGGCCGCCAAAGACAAGATGTGCGCGCCCGAATACCGCGACATCCCGCCCAACGACGTGCCCGCCTTCACACATGGCAGCGGTACGCATGTGCGCGTGATCGCCGGTGAAAGCCACGGCGTGCGCGGTGCCGTCACCCGACCCACCACCGAGCCGCTGTACCTTGACCTCACCCTGCCCCCGGGTGCTGTTTTCAGCCAGCCCTTTCCGGTTGAATTCAACGCCTTCCTTTACGTGTTTGGCGGCGCGGTGGAAGTGCAAGGCACGCGGGTTGAACGCGACCGCATGGCGATCCTGGCCAACGAGGCCGACGCCGACGGGGTGACGTTGTCAGCCCCGGTCGACCTGCCCGAGCCGGCGCGTGTGTTGCTGATCGCCGGGCGGCCGCTGAACGAGCCGATCGTGCAGCACGGGCCCTTCGTGATGAACACGCTCGACGAGATCCGCCAGGCGGTGCACGACTTCCAGCGCGGCGAACTGGCACGCTGAACCGCCCGTCGGGGCGGCGGCTGGACGATGTGTGGTGTTTGCTGGACGCCGCGTCGCCCCGCGCACGGCAAGGCTTGCGACAGTGGGGCTGTGCAACGTCGCACGGCTTCGGAAGTCGCCCATGTCCAGCTCCATGCCCCGCTCCACGCCACGTATTCCCCCTGTCACCCATGACACCACGCCCGAGTCGTCGCGGTCCATGTTGGCCGTCATTGGCGCGAAGCGTGGCCGCGTGCCCAACATGCTGCTCACCATGGCGCATGCACCCGCTTTGCTGCGCGGGTATGTGGGCTTGTCAGAGGCGCTGGCCTACGGCCTGCTGACGGCGCGTGAGCGCGAGATGGTGGCGCTTGGCCTGGCTGAAGCGAACCAGTGCGCCTATTGCGTGGCCGCACACGGCGCCTATGGGAGCGGCGTGGGCCTGAGCGAAGACGACATTGCCGCCGCACGGCGGGGCACCGGCCTGCTGCCCCGCGAGCGGGCGGTGGTCGAACTGGCCACGCACCTGACCCTGCAACGCGGTGTGGTCGATGAGCCGGCGCTGGCGCAGGCACGCGCTGGCGGCCTGTCTGACGCGCTGATGCTGGAGGTGGTGGGCCTGGTGGGGCTGAACCTGCTGAGCAACTACGTCAACCACTTCGCGCAGCCCGAGATCGACTTCGCCGTGGACTGACGCGCCACGGCCCTTCCCTTTTTCTGCTTCTCTTGAATTTCGAGTGGGTAAATGCCACCCACCCCCGTTCGGGCTCAGTCCCTGCTCAGGGCGAACGGGCGGAGGGGGCGTCGTTCCCACTGAAATTCAACAGCCCCCTTTTTCATCAACCCCTTCGAGCCTGACCATGACCCTTCTTCAAAACCTGCCTGAACAAATCACCGCCATGAACCGCCGCTTCATGGACGCCTTTGCCAGCGAGAACATGCAACAGCTGGCCGAGTGCTACACCGAAGACGCGCAGTTGCTGGTGGCTCACCTCGACGTGATTCAGGGGCGCGGCGGCATTGCGACCGTGTTCCGCGCCTTGCGCAAACACGTGCGGCAAATCGAGCTGACCACGCGCGACCTGCAAGGCGGCGAGCAGATGGCGATCGAAACCGGCGGCTACGTGCAACGCGGGGCCGATGGCGCGGTGCTGGACCACGGCAAGTTCCTCGTCGTCTGGAAGCGCGAGGCCGAAGGTTGGCGCATTCAGCGCGACATGATCAACACCGACCTGCCAAAGCAGGCCGTGCCCGCCTGACCCTGCATGGCGGGTTGCGTTGGGCAAGGGCTGGGCTGCAGGCTACCCTTGCGGCTTTTGAACCCAGGAGCTCCCCCATGCCCCGCCAGACACTCGACGAATCCCGCCTGCACCCGGCCATCCGCGACACGATCGCCAACCTCTACGCCGACGTCGTGCACAACGTGCAGGCGGCGGCCCACTCGAACGCCGTGCTGGTGGTGGGGCTGATGGGCAATCCACACGTCGGCAAGGCCCGCCGCGCGCTCGACGGCGCCGGCATCGCCCACCAATACCTCGGCTTCGGCAGCTACCTCAGCCAATGGCGCCGCCGCAACGCGCTGAAGATGTGGACCGGCTGGCCGACCTTCCCGATGGTGTTCGTGAAGGGCCAGTTGGTCGGTGGTTCAGACGACGTGCGCCGCCTGATCGACAGCGGCGAGATCAAGCGGCTGCTCGGGCAGTGAAGCCAGGCCGCATGCGCCGTGTGCTGGTGGCGGCGCTGGCGGTGACCTGGTTGGCGGCCACGCTGCCGGCGGTGGCCGCTGAAGCGCCCTGCCGCGTGCCCGGCCTGCCGCATGCGGTTTTGTGTGGCGAGTTGAAACGCCCGCTCGACCCGGCCCGCCCGCAGGGCGTGCAGATCAAGGTCCATTACGTGGTGGTGCCCGCCAAGGCCCGCCACAAGCAGCCCGACCCGGTGCTGCTGCTGGCCGGTGGGCCGGGGCAAAGCGCCATCGACCTGGTGCCCACCACCATGGGTTTGTTTGCGCGGCTCAACAACCGCCGAGACATCGTTCTCATTGACCAGCGCGGCACCGGCCGTTCGGCCCCACTGCGTTGCGAAGAGCCGCCGCAAGGCCGCTTGAGCGACGAGGCCGATGCCGACCTGCAGTTCAGCCAGCTCATGCGCTGCAGGGACCAGTTGGCCAAGCTGCCGCACGTGCAGTCGCCCGACGGCCTGCGCTTTTTCACCACGCCACTGGCGATGCAAGACGTGGACGCCGTGCGCCGACAACTCGGCGCCGAACGCATCAACCTCGTGGGCGGTTCCTACGGCACACGCGCGGGGCTGGAGTACCTGCGCCAATTTCCACAGGCCACGCGGCGCCTGGTGTTGGACGGTGTGGCACCGCCCGACATGGCGCTGCCGGCCAGCATGTCGCGCGACGGCCAGGCGGCGTTTGATGCGCTGCTGTTGGCCTGCGAGCAAGACGCCGGCTGTGCGAAGCGGCACCCGGCCTTGCGCGGTGACTGGTCGAAGCTGTTGCTGAGCCTGCCGCGCACGGTGACCGTGTCGCACCCGCTGACCGGCCAGCCCGAGACCTTCACGCTGACGCGCCAGATGTTGTTGGCGGCGGTGCGTGGCCCGCTGTATGCGCCGTCGCTGGCGGCGGCGCTGCCGGTGGCGATCAGCGACGCGGCGCAGGGGCGCTTCAACGCGTTGGCGGGCTTGAACGGCATGCTGGCCTCGCGCCGTGGCGGCGGCCTGTTTGCCGGCATGCATTTCAGCGTGGTGTGCGCGGAAGACGCGCCGCGCCTGCCCTTGAGCGCCGAGGCGATCGGCCGCGACTTCGGCGACGAATCGGCGCGCTTCTACCGCCGCGTGTGCGATGCCTGGCCACGCGGCGAGGTGCCGGCGGCCTTCTACCGCGTCACCGAAAGCCCGGCGCCGGTGTTGCTGATGAGCGGCGGGCTCGACCCGGTCACGCCACCCCGGCATGGTGAGCGCATGGCCCAGGCGCTGGGCCCGAAGGCGCGGCATGCGGTGGTGCCGAACGCAGGCCATGGCGTGATGCAACTCGGTTGCATGCGCGACGTGCTGCACCGCTTCATCGACGCGGACAGCGAGGCCGAAGCGCTTGCGGTCGACGCGTCTTGCGCGGTGGGCATTCCGCGCCCACTGGCGTTCGAGCCGGTGTTGTTGCCAACACCTTTGCCGGCTTCGGGGACCACACGATGATCACCATCGAGCACGTGGCCAAGTGCTTTGCACGCCGCAAGGCCGAGCCCGTGCGGGCGGTGGAAGACGTGAGCTTCATCGCCGCCGACGGTTGCATCACCGGCCTGCTGGGCCCCAACGGCGCCGGCAAGACGACCACGCTGCGCATGCTGTCGGGGCTGATCGAACCCGACGCCGGGCGCATTGAAGTCGATGGCATTGATGTGCGCCAGCAACCGCGCCAAGCGCTGGCCCGGCTGGGCCTGCTGAGCGATGCGCGTGGCCTGTACCCCCGCTTGAGCGCGCGAGAAAACATCGTCTACTTCGGCGCCTTGCACGGCATGGCGCGGGGCGCCGCCGAAGCACGCGCCGAACAACTGGCGCAACTGCTGGAAATGGCGCCCTTGCTCGACCGCCGCACCGACGGCTTCAGCCAGGGCGAACGCATGAAGGTGGCGTTGGCCCGCGCGCTGGTGCACGACCCCGCCAACATCGTGCTCGACGAGCCCACCAACGGGCTCGACGTGCTGGCCACACGCGCCTTGCGCGAGGTGCTTCGCTTCTTGCGAACGCCTGAAGGCGGTGCCAAGTGCATCGTGTTTTCGACACACATCATGCAAGAGGTGGAACGGCTCTGCGACCAGGTGGTGATCGTGTCGCACGGCCGCTCGGTGGCCGAAGGCACGGTGGACGAACTGCGCCAGCGCGCTGGTGAATCGGACTTCGAAAACGCCTTCGTGCGGCTCGCCTTTCCCGACGCCCTTGTGCAAATGGAGGGTGCGCGATGAGCTTCATGGCGATTGCCTGGGTGGTGTTTCGCAAAGAGATCGTGGATGCGCTGCGCGACCGCCGCACGCTGGCGGTGCTGCTGGTGTCGAGCGTGCTGCTGGGGCCGCTGCTGGTGCTGGCGTTGTCGCAGGTGGTGGCTTCGCTTGAAGCGCGGGCCGACAAACGCGAGCTGCTGGTGCAGGGCATCGCACATGCGCCCGGGCTGAAGAACTTCATCGAGCGCCAGACCTTCACCCTCAAGGCCCCGCCGGCCGACTACGAAGCGCAGCTGCGCCGCTCGGCCCTGGGCGACCCGGTGCTGGTGATTCCGGCCGGCTTCGAGGCGGCTCTGCTGGCCGGTGATCAGCCAGCGGTGGAGTTGGTGTACGACAGCGGCAACCGGCAGTCGCAGGCGGCGGTGGGCCGCATTCAGCAACTGGTGAGCGGCTACGCGCGTGAACGCGGCCTGCTGAGCCTGGCGCTGCGCGGGGTGTCGCCGCAGGTGATGGAGCCACTGCGTGTGGAGCCGCACGACCTGGCCAGCGACCAGAGCCGTGCCACGCAGTTCACCAGCATGCTGCCCTTCTTCGTGATCATGGCCATGTTGTCGGCGGCCATGAACGCGGCGCTCGACACCACGGCCGGTGAACGCGAGCGCGGCTCACTGGAGCCGCTGCTCGGCAACCCGGCCAGCCGCTTTGCGTTGGTGATCGGCAAGTGGGCGGCGGTGGCCAGCCTGGGCATGTTGATCGCGGTGATGAACTCGCTGAGCTTCCTGCCGGCGCAGGCGCTGTTGCGAAGCGACACGTTGCAGGCGATGTTCCAGTTCGGGCTGCCCGAGGTGGGCTGGTTCCTCGTGGTGCTGCTGCCGTTGGCGGCTGCGCTGTCGGCCCTTCTGATGGCGGTGGCGATTCGCTGCAAGACGTACAAAGAGGCGCAGGCCAACAGCACGGTGGTGGTGCTGGGTGTGTCGCTGATGCCGCTGGTGACGCTGTTCAGCCCGGCCGCTGACGCACCCTGGGTGCTGTGGGTTCCGGCGCTCGCCCAGTTCACGCTGATGGGCCGTGTGCTCAAGGGTGAAGCCTTCGGCGCGGCCGAAGTGGCGGTGCCCTTGCTGGTGTGCGTGGCGCTGACGGTGGCGGCGCTGTGGTTCGTCACGCGGCTGTTGCGGCAAGCGGCGGTGAAGTGAGATGACGTGGATGCGAACGTCGGGTTGGCGCTGCGCGGCATCATGGCGGGCATGACGATCGAACCCACTGCCCTCACCTGGCGGCACGGCCGCCTGCCCGAACTTGACCCACTCGATCTGGCCCGCATCTACCGTGCGCGCCAGCAGGTGTTTGTGGTCGAGCAGGAATGCATCTACCTTGATGCCGATGCGGTTGATGAACAGTCGCTGCACCTGGCCGCCTGGGCGCCCGGCCACACCGCGCCGCTGGCCTGTGCGCGGCTGGTGGACCCGGGCTGCACCTACCCCGAACCGTCGATCGGCCGCGTGCTGACTGCACAGGCCGCACGTGGCACCGGGCTGGGCCGCGAACTGCTGCGCCGCATGCTGGCCCTGGCCGCGCAAGCGCACCCGGGCGCGGCTTTGCGCATCTCGGCGCAGATCCGCCTGCAGCGGTTTTATGGCGATTTCGGCTTTGAAGTGGTCGGCGCCGAATACCTGGAAGACGGCATTCCACACATCGAGATGTGGCGCCCGACCGACTGACAGAAGGTGAAGGGCGGCGGTGGCGGTCAGTGCCGCCAGGGCCCGGTTGAGAGTTCACTGCTTTGCAGTGCGCGTTCCACTTCGTGCTGCCAAGGCAGTGTGTTGACGATCTGGTTCAGCCGCAGCGCCGCCGCGAGCCCGTACAGCACTTCACCGTGCGAGCCCACGAGCTGCAGGTTGGTCACCAGGCCAAGCGGGTCGGCCATGGCGACGACACCTTGGCTCAGTTCGATCCAGTCCCAAGCCACGCCGGCTGAACCTTGCGGTGCGCGGCCGCCCCACAGCGTCTGGCCGCAGCAGGGCTTGTCAGAATCGCCGACGCTCAGCACACGGGTGCCGAGGTGCACGAGGTGCAAGTCGGTGTCGCCGTGGATTGGCCACACAACCGGGGGCCAGGCACGCACGATCCAAGGTGGCGTATGCGACGTCATAGGGTTTGGACGGACGCAATAGACGGCCGTCTGACTTGTTGTGTGCCAATAATTGGCGCCTTCCGCTGTCTCGCCTAGCTGTAAGTCCTGCCATCTGTAAACCTTGCCAGGGTTGCAAGTTGGGGGTTGAATGTGGACGATTGCGGGAGTGGGAGGTCGAGAGGAGACCATGCTTCAAAATGCTTACATGGCGGTCATGCAGGCCGACACCCAGGACTCTTTCCTGGCAGAGATCGTGCGGTTCACGCAAGAGTTGGGCTTCGAGACGGTGTCGGCCACGTTGGTGGTCGATCACCTCCTGGGCGAGTCGGAATTCATCACCGTGGCGAACACGCCCGAGGGCTACCGTGCGTCGTTTCAGAGCCCTGAAAACTGGCGGCGCGACCCGGTCATGCAGCACTGCAAGCGCCAGAGCGTGCCGCTCATCTGGGGCCAGGAAACCTACACCGCCAGTGGCCAGGGCGAAGTGTGGGAAGAGCAGGCGGCGTATGGCTATCGCACCGGCATCGCCATGGCCTTGCACCTGCCCGAGGGCAAGCACTTCATGCTGGGCGTCGACCGCGACCAGCCGGTCCCCGCCGACCGCACCGAGCTGACACGCATGGTGGCCGACCTGCAGTTGCTCACGGTGCACGCGAACGAGGCGGCGGCACGCATCCTCGTGCCGCCTAAGGCCGGCGCAGGCAACACGCCCTCACTGACGCCGCGTGAACTGGAAGCGCTGCGCTGGACGATGGAAGGCAAGACGGCCTGGGAGACCGGCAACATCCTCGGCATCAGCGAGCGCACCGCCGTGCTTCACGTCAACAACGCGATGCACAAGCTTGGTTGCGTGAACAAGCACCAGGCGGTGCTGAAAGCGCTGCGGTTAGGGATTCTTCGGTAGGTGAGTTCGGTAATTAAATTTGGTAAGTGAAGGTGTGGCGTCCACCCAGGCCAACGCTTCGCGCCGCCCGCCTCCAGGCGGCGTTCAAGAGAACCCACACAGCCCGGTTTTCCCTTGACTGGGCCTCGGGTCGGCGCTTCGCGTGCTTCTGTGCGGGTGCCTGGTGAACCCTCGCGGGCACTCGGCACATCCCAGGGTTTGCTTACCTGTAAGAGCTGACAGTTACGAGCAAGAGGCCCCGCTGCTGGAATTGGTTCCGTGCACTCGACGAGGTGCACGCCAACTGAGGAGCAGCACATGCCAAGCAAGTTGATCCCGACCCCCGCCCAGAACCCACTGAACACTTCGAGCGAAGCGTCCACGCAAAGCAAACCGGTTCCTCTTGCGCCGGAGTTGCAGCGACAGGTGGGCGGTGGCAGCTTGAGCCCGAGACCGCTGCCCAAGGGCGGTTGGTGAGTGTGGAAGGCCTGCCCTTGAAAGTGGCGGGCGGGGCCTCCGCGAGAGGCCTTGTGTTGATGTTTGAAGACTGATCCGTCTGTCCATGCCCAGCTTGTTTCGCCCCGAGGTGATTGAAGGACGACAACAGGCTTGGCTGGGCAGCATTCAACTGATTCGACCGGTTCCGTTGGCGGTATTGACGGGGCTGGTGGCCGTGGCGGCCATGGTGGTTGCCACGTATTTGATGCTCGGGGAGTACACCCGCAAAGCGCGCGTGACCGGATACCTGGTACCTGATGGGGGCGTGATTCGCCTGGTGCCGCCGCAAGCGGCCACGGTGATCGAGAGCAACGCCGTCGAAGGGAAAGCCGTTCGGAAAGGAGACGTGTTGTTCGTTCTCTCTCTGGACCGCGCGACGCTCAGCGGGGATACGCAAGAAGCGGTGCAGGCCAGTCTGGCCGCTCGCGAAAGAAGCTTGTTGGCAGCGGCTCGTCAGAGGTCCGCGTTACAGCAAGCTCAACTGTCATCGCTTGATGTGCAACTCGCCGACATGCGCGGCGAGTTGCGCCAGTTGGCCACCGAGGCCGACCTGCAGCGCCAGCGCCTGGCGCTGGCCCAGCAAGCGCAGGCGCGGCTTCAATCGCTGCGCGACGACAACTTCGTCTCAGCCGCACAAGTTCAATCCAAAGCCGAAGAGGTGCTCGGGCTGCGCGCGCAAGCGCAAGGCCTGGAGCGCCAGCGCGCGGTGCTCACGCGCGAGATCGGAATGCTCGAAGCGCAGCGCCGCGAATTGCCTTTGCGCACCGAAGCCGCCCAAGGCGAGATCGAACGTGAGCTGGCCGAGCTGTCGCAAGAAACCGCTGAAACCGAAGCCCGCCGGCGCATCGTGCTGCGCGCGCCACAAGACGGCGTGGTGACGGCCGTGGTGGCGCAAGCCGGCCAGCCCGTTACACCGGCGTCCGCGCTGGCGAGCCTGGTGCCCGCCGGCGCGCGCATGCAGGCGCATCTGTTTGCGCCGTCAAGCGCAGTGGGTTTTTTGCGTGCCGAGCAGGCGGTGCTGTTGCGCTATCAGGCCTACCCGTACCAGAAGTTCGGCCATCAATCGGGTCAGGTGATGCAGGTGTCACGCACGCCCTTGCCTGCCTCTGAGTTGACGGGTTTGCCGGGGGCCGACGCGGTGGGTGCCGAGCCGCTGTACCGCATCACCGTGGCTTTGGATCAACAAGCAGTGAAGGCGTATGGCCAAGCGCAGCCGTTGGCGCCCGGCATGCAACTTGAAGCCGATGTGCTGCTGGAGCGCCGCACGCTCATCGAGTGGATCTTCGAGCCGGTGCTCAGCATCGTCGGGCGCGTGTGAAGGCGCTGCTTGACGCCTTGAGCTTCGGCGCTGGCCGTGTGCCCGTCATCCTGCAAACCGAAGCGGCTGAATGCGGCCTGGCTTGCCTGGCGATGGTGGCTGCACCGCATGGCCTGCGCACCGATTTGCCGACGCTGAGGCAACGCTTTTCACTGTCGCTCAAGGGCGCCACGGTGGCCGACCTGGTTCGCATGGCCGATGAGCTGCGCCTCACGGCGCGGGCGGTGCGTGCCGAGATGGCGCACCTGCCGCAACTGCAGTTGCCCTGTGTGCTGCACTGGGACTTGAACCACTTCGTGGTGCTGACCGAGTTGACGCGCAAGGGCGCCGTCATTCACGACCCGGCGCGCGGCGTGCGGCGCATGCCGCTGGCCGAGTTGTCCACCCACTTCACGGGCGTGGTGCTGGAGCTGTCGCCCGCGCCTGACTTCCAGCCGCGCACCGAACGCCAAGCCGTCACGCTGCGCCAGTTGCTGGGCCATGTGACGGGCTTGAAGCGTTCGCTCGGCCAGATCTTCGTGCTGGCCTTGGCGCTTGAAGTGTTCATGCTGCTGTCGCCCTTCTTCCTGCAATGGGTGGTGGACGGCGTGCTGGTCAGCGCCGACCGCGACCTGCTGGTCACGCTGGGCATCGGCTTTGCGCTGCTGGTGTTGCTGCAGGTGGCCACGGGGGCGATCCGTTCGTGGGCGGTGCTTTACCTGTCGGCCACGCTGAATTTGCAGTGGCTGTCGAACGTGTTCGCGCACTTGATGCGGCTGCCGGTGAGCTGGTTCGAAACGCGCCACACCGGCGACATCGTTTCGCGCTACGGCGCGGTGCAGCAGATCCAGCAGACCATGACCACCAGCTTCATCGAAGCCGTGCTCGACGGCTTGCTGGTGGTGCTGACGCTGGCGATGATGTGGGTCTACAGCGGCACGCTCAGCGCCATCGCGCTGGGTTGTGTGGCGGTGTACGCACTGCTGCGCTGGGCCTTCTTTCGCCCGCTGCGCGACGCGACCGAAGAGGCCATCGTGCATGACGCAAAACGCTCCACGCACTTTCTTGAATCGCTGCGCGGCGTGCAGTCGATCAAGCTCTTCAACCGCCAGCACGACCGCCAGGCGCAGTACATGAACCGCGTGGTCGATGCGATGAACGCGACCATCGCCACCCGCAAGCTCGACCTCATGTTTGGCGTGATGCACAAGCTGGTGTTCGGGCTGGAACGCATCGCTGTCATCTGGGTGGGCGCCCTGCTGGTGATGGACCGCAACTTCTCGGTCGGCATGCTGTTCGCGTTTTTTGCCTACAAAGAGCAGTTCGCGTTGCGCGTCAGCGGGCTGATCGACAAGCTGGTCGAGATGAAGATGTTGAAGCTGCAAGGCGAACGCCTGGCCGACATCGTGTTGACGGCGCCCGAGGCGCAACTCGACCTGCCGCAGCGCGAGCGTGAGATCGAGCCCCGGCTTGAGCTGAGTGGCATTCACTTCCGCTACTCCGACGCCGAAGCGCCGGTGCTCGACGACTTCAGCCTGACCATCGAGCCCGGCGAGTCGGTGGCCATCGTCGGCCCCTCGGGATGTGGCAAAACGACCTTGCTGAAGCTGATGCTCGGCATCCACTCACCGCAGGCCGGCGAAATGCGCGTGGGCGGTGTGCCCCTGAAACAGCTGGGCCTGCGCGCCTGGCGCGACATGATTGGCACCGTGATGCAAGACGACCAGCTCTTCGCCGGCTCCATCACCGACAACATCAGCTTCTTCGACCTGAACCCCGACCTCGCCTGGGTTGAAGAGTGCGCGCAACTCGCCTCGGTGCACGATGAGATCGAGGCCATGCCCATGGGTTATCACACGCTGATTGGCGACATGGGCGCCAGCATCTCTGGCGGCCAGAAGCAACGGCTGCTGCTGGCGCGGGCGCTCTACAAGCGGCCGAAGATCTTGTTCCTCGACGAAGCCACCAGTGCGCTCGATGTGGACCGCGAGCGCTTGGTCAACCAGGCGATCCGGCAGCTCTCGCTGACGCGGGTGATCGTGGCGCACCGGCCCGAGACCATCGCCTCGGCCAGTCGCGTGGTGGTGTTGTCGCAAGGCAAGGTGGCGCAAGACCTGCGCTCGGTGGCCAGCGCGGCGGCGTGAAACCGAGGCACGAGATTTCCCTATCGGTTTGATCATCTCCATTGATTGGGCGATGGGTGTGCCAGTATCCAAAATCGACAACAAGAATCATTCTTGTTGGAGTTGATCATGAGCAAGTCCGCAGCATTTGGTGTCATGCACGTGGGCATCGCCTTCGGCGTTTGTTATGCCTTGACCGGCGACGTGGCGATTGCCGGTGCCA
>JAYSYW010000034.1:0-6243 GCA_043727255.1 Rhizobacter sp.
CTCTTCGATGCCGAAGGTGCGCGGCTTCTTGACCTCGCCTTCGACGCTCACCGTCCAGGGGCGCGGCTTGAGCGTGCGTGCTGTGCGCGCGGGGTCGGCTTTGTCGGTGCCGAACTCGTAGTAGTTGTTGTAGCTGCTCACGTCGTCGTAAGGGGTGAGTTTTTCCATCGTCTGCGCGCCACTCACCGTGCTGCGCACGCCCGGCAAGGCCGCCAACTTGTTGGGGCGTGCGGCTTGCGCGTGGGCTTCACCGGCGGCCCAGCCCGCGAGCGTCAGCCCGCCACCGCCGAGCGCCAGCATCTTCAGCAAGTCGCGCCGGCGGTCGTAAACCGCGCGCGGGGTGATGTCGGAAGCGTGGGGGTGGCGAAAGCCACGGTCTTTGAGCGGGTGCATGCGAACTCCTGGGGCGCGCGGGTGGGCGCCGTGTGATGCGGATGAGTCGGAATTGGACGCCGGGTCTTACAGCCGGTTCCGCACGCGGGGCCGCGTGGAGAAAAGTTCAGCGCAGGTCGGTTCAGCGCAGGTCGCCGAAATTCGTGTCGTCGATCAGCGCGCCGAAGGCCGATTCAGAAAACAGCCGCAGCGAATTGCGCGAAGCGCGTTCGCGGAAGCTCTTGCGGGCGAACAGCTTGGCCTGCGCTTCGCCGGGCAGGTCGGTGATGTTGATCACGTTCTTCATGATGAGCGTGTCGATCACGTCTTCGATCACCCGCACGAAGTCGGCGTCGAGGCGGCCGAATTCGACCGGCGCGGTGGTGGCAGTCGAATGGCCCAGGAACGTCATCAACTCGGTGCTGCCATCGGGCAGGAATTCCATGCCCGGCTCGCCATGGCGGTGCAGGCTGTCGATCTGGCCATCAGGACCGCGTCGGATGTAGGGCATGGGGGCTTACCGGAGTGAGCGTGGGGGCACTATAGCCCCGCGCTTTGACCCCAGGGGGCTCCGCGTTTACAGCTGGCCGCACGAGTTACAGCTCGTGAAGGTCACGGCCGCGGGTGGAAGGCGCAGGTGGAGGTGAACGTGGCGCGTTTGACGAGGGCGCATGAAAAAGGCCGTTCCAAAGACCGGCCTTCTGTGCTGCTGCGAGTGCGCCGAAAGTTCAGCGCAGGCCGGCGATGTAGTCGGAAACGGCCTTGATTTCCATGTCGTTCATCTTGGCGGCGATGGCCGTCATCTGGGCGCTGTTCGGCCGTGCGTTGGTGCGGAAGGAGACCAGTTGCGCTTCGGTGTAGTCGGCGTGCTGGCCGCGCAGGCGCGGGTACTGCGACGGGTTGCCCGCGCCGGTGGGGCTGTGACAGCCGGCACAGGCCGGGATGCTGCGGTCGGCAATGCCGCCACGGAAGATTTTTTCACCCAGTGCGACGAGGTTCTTGTTCTTGGCGAAACCGGGTTTGGCGTCTTTGGTGGCGTAGAAGGCGGCCACGTTGCGCATGTCGTCGTCGCTGAGGGTCGAGGCGAACCCTTTCATCACGGCGTTCGGGCGCTTGCCCGATTTGAATTCGGCCAGTTGTTTGGCCAGGTACTCAGGGTGTTGACCTTGGAGGATCGGGTTGGCGGGGCTGCCGCGCGAACCGTCGGCGCTGTGGCATGCGGCGCACACCTGGGTGGAGATTGCTTGGCCCTTGGCCAGATCGGGTTTGGCGGCGGCAGGGGGTTGCGCGGCAGACACCGGGGCCAGCGTGAAAGCCAGCAGCAGACTCGACAGCAAGGGGGCAAGAGACTTCATGGGCTTGAGAATTCCAGGTGCAAAACCCAGCGATTTTACAATGCTGGTTTCAGGTGCCCCGTATGACCGAACAAAACAAAGCCAAACCGACGGTCAACGACACCGCCAGCACCGAGGAATCGGCTGCTGAAAAGCGCGCGCTGGCATGGACCCACACCGCCCGCTTCCTGACCACCGCCAGCAAGCTGGACCAGGTGCCGGTGACCGACCTGCCCGAGATCGCCTTCGTCGGCCGCTCCAACGCCGGCAAGTCCACGGCGATCAACCGGCTGACGCAGCAAAAGCGCCTGGCCTTCGCCTCGAAGACACCGGGCCGCACGCAGCACATCAACCTGTTCGAGCTCGGCCCGAAGCTGTCGGCCGACGCCCTGTTCGCCGACTTGCCGGGCTACGGTTACGCGGCGGTGGCACGCGGCGCCAAGCTGCGCTGGCAAAAGGTGATGGCCGATTACCTGGAGATCCGCCGCAGCCTGACCGGCGTGGTGTTGATGGTTGATTCACGCCTCGGCTTCACCGACCTCGACCGCCAATTGCTCGAATTCGTGGCCGAACGCATCGGCAACGGTGCTGTCAAGCTGCTGGTGCTGCTGACCAAGGCCGACAAGCTCAACCGCCGCGAAGCCAATGAGGCGTTGGCCGCCGCGCAGGTGGTGCTGGGCGAGCTGACCACTGAAGAGGCCGACGTCAGCCTGGCGCTGTTTTCAGCCCTCAACAAAACGGGCATCGGCGACGCGGCCAGGGTGTTGCATGCCTGGGCACACCCCGAACACCCTCCAACTGAAGCCATACCGGAATGATCGAAACCTTCGCCGCCGAACTGCCGCACGGCATCACCCTGCATTGCCGCGCCAGTGGGCCGGTGGGTGCGCCGGTGCTGATGTTTCTGCACGGCTTTCCGGAAGCGGCGTTCGTGTGGGACGACCTGCTGCGGCACTTCGGCACGCGCTACCGCTGCATCGCGCCCAACCTGCGTGGCTACGACGCGTCGTCGGCGCCGGCCGATGTGAGCCAGTACCGGCCGAAGCTGTTGGTGGCCGACGTGCTGGCGCTGATCGCGCAGCAGGCCCAAGGCCCGCTCGAAGCCCTGGTGGCGCATGACTGGGGCGGTGCTGTGGCGTGGAACCTGGCGATTCAAAAACCCGAAGCGCTGAAGCGGCTGGTCATCATCAACTCGCCGCACCCGGCGGTGTTTTTGAAGGCACTGCAGACCGACCCACAGCAACAGACGGCCAGTGCCTACATGAACCGCCTGCGCCAGCCCGATGCCGAAGTTTGGTTGACCGAGAACGACTTTGATCAACTGTGGCAAACGCTGCAGGCATTCGGCGGCACCCTCACCACTTGGTTGACCGACGCGGTGAAAGACCAGTACCGCGCCGTCTGGCGCCAGGGCCTGAGTGGGCCGCTGAACTACTACCGCGCTTCGCCGCTGCGCCCGCCCACCGACGACGACCGCAGCGTGATGGACATCGTCTTCCCGCCCGAGAGGGCGACTGTGCGGGTGCCCACGCATGTGGTGTGGGCCGAAGCCGACCGGGCCTTGTTGCCGGGTTTGCTGAACGGCCTGGAGGCTCATGTGCCGCAACTCACGCTGACCCGCGTGCCGCAGGCCAGCCACTGGGTGGTGCACGAGCAGCCGGAGCTGATCGCCCGCGAGATCGAGGCCGCGCTCAGCCGCTGAGGGCGCAGAACCCGGCGTGGCCGCTCAGGCGGACGCCAGCCCGCGCAGCATGCCGTCCACCGCCCGCTGGATCAGCGAGTGCGTGTCGGCCGTGTTCAGCAGCTTGGCCGCACGCAAGCGCTCCAGCGCACGCTGGGTGATGGAATGCGTCTGGCCCGGCGCGTCGCCGGTGAACAGCAAAAACTGCCCACGCTCGCTGCGCCACAGCAATTGCACCTGCGCCCATCGGCCGTGCAAGAAGATCCGGTAACGCTGCCCCGGTGTCATGCCCTGCACCCAGTCTTGCGGGTCGTCGCCCGGGCTTTGCACGGTGGCGGGCATCCATTCGGCGGGCACCGTGTCCATTGAGGCCAGGTCGATCAACGAGTCGCTGAACGACGGCCCTTCCAACGGCGCAATCTCTTCATCCAGCATGCGTTGCACGAGGTCGTGTGGCGACAGCGTCGGCTCGGTGTGCGTGGCCCCGGTACGCGAGCCAGGGCGCAGCGCCTCGGTGTGCACCGCCATCAGTTCGTCGAGCACGTGTTGTTGTTCGCCGGCCGGCAGGTCGATCAAGGCCATGCCTTCGCGCAGCTTGCCCAGCAGGGCGGGCAGCAAGCTGATGAGGCGCTGGCGGCTTTGCGGGTGGTCGGGCAACTGCAGGCTCCACAGCAGGTCGTCCACCGTCTTCATGTAGGCCACGGCGGTCTCGGACTTGTCGCCGAACTGCAGCATGGCCTGTGCGATCACGCGCGCCCACGGCCCGGTGACGAAGCGGCGGATCGGCGCGGAGGTGCGGATCGGCACCATCTGTTCCACCAGCCGGGCCGACACCTGCTGCTGCATCTGGTCGACCTGCTCGGCCAGCCGCAGCGCGTCGATCGAACCCTGCGCTTCGCGTTGTGCGCGGCGCAGGCTCTCGTTCAAGAACTCATCCAACCGCGCCAGGCTGCGCCGGTACAGCGCGGCGTCTTGCACCGGCTCGCGCAGCATGTCTTCCACCAGCGCTTCGCAAAAACTCAACAGGCTGATCAGGCGGGCGTCTTGCGCGTGCGGGGCACCGGCGCTTGATGCGGCGATGCGTTCCATCAGCGCCCACACCGGGTGTTCGTGCGATTCGAGCATTGACGCGTCGTGCAACGCGATGCGCAAGGCCGACACCTGCAGCCGCGCCAGCACGGTCCGGAACGCGGGTTGCAGCAACGGGTCGCAGAGCAGCGTCTCGAACAGCCGCGACAGCAGCTCGATCACCTGCCGGTCGATGGTGGCGGCGGTGCTGGCCATCAGCGCGGCGCGGTGCTCGGCCAGGCGCGGCCCGCTTGCCGTGGGTTGCGCCGCGCCCGATGGGGGCAGGTGGCGCAGCAGGGCTTCCACGCGCCGCAACGCGTCGTCAAGCGCGGGGGTGGCGCCGTTGCGCTCGTGCGAGGTGGCGGGCGGCGCGCCAGCGGCTGCGGCGCTCGCCGGCATGCTGCTCAACAGGCCGTCCAGTGCGCCGGGTTGGGTCACGTCCACCTCAGATGGGCTGGGGCGGCCGACGTTCGAGGCATACACCACCGTGCGGTAGATGCTGGGCGTGACGCCCTGGTCTTCGAGCCGGGTGCAGGCGCCGGCCCAGGCCAGCTTCAAGAACTCGGCCATCACCGTGGCTGAGATGCGCAACAAGATCGCCTGCTGCACCGGAGGCGCGCCCGGAATGGCACTGGCCGCCTGCCACAGCGCCCGCGCATACGACTGCGGGCGCAGCGGGTTTGATTCTGCGGTGACGTGTTCTTGCCCGCGCAAGGTGGAGGTGAAGGTTTGCAACTCGCGCAGTTCCCAGTCGGCCACGTTGTCGATCTGCTGAATGGCACGCGAGATTTCGATGTCGGACTCGACCCGTGTTTCGTCCATCAACTGCAAGCCGCCGGTGCCGCTGGGCAGGCCTGCGGCGCCGATGGCGTTGCTTGAGGATGAGGCCGGGTCCATGTCGGCCGTCACCAGCGTGCGCAAGGCATCGACGAAACTGCGTTGGTAGAGGGCACGGTGCTGTTGCAGCACCGTGCCGAGGTCGAAGTGGTGCTGGCGTTCGCTGGCGCTCAGCAGGCTGTCGCGGGGCTGGCGCAGTTGTTCCACGGTGGCCGCAAGCGTGCGGGCAATCAGGTCCGCCGAGCGGGCCAGTTCGTCATCGACGAAGCGCAACAGCAAAGGGATCATCGGCATGCGGGGTGGGGCGAGGCGGTGATGGTTCATTATGTGGCTCCGCTTCGCGTCAGAGGTGCACGCAAGGGCATGATGGCCGGGCTCACACTGGGCGCGTTTTCCCTGATGCCCGTGTTTGTTATGACCCATAACATTGTTGATTCAGCGCAACCAATCAAGTGGGTGACACAGGTGTTCAGATGCGCAGCGGGTCATGGGGTTGAGGCATGAAAGTCGGCATCGCGGGCGGTGGGATCGGCGGGTTGACGCTGGCTTTGCTGCTGCACCAGCGCGGCATCGAATGCGAAATCTGGGAAGCGGCCCACGAGATCAAGCCGCTGGGTGTGGGCATCAACCTCTTGCCGCACGCCTGCCGCGAGCTGACTGAACTCGGCCTGCAACCCCGGCTGGCTGAAATCGCCATCGAGACCTCGTCTCTGGCGTACTTCAGCCAGTTCGGCCAGCGCATCTGGGAAGAACCACGCGGCCGTGCCGCCGGCTACGAATGGCCGCAGTTTTCAATCCACCGGGGCGCGTTTCAAGTGCTGTTGGCCGAGGTGACGCGTGAACGTCTGGGTGCCGATGCCATTCAAACCGGCCTGCGTGCCGAGCGGTTTGAAAACACCGGCGACGCCGTCACCCTGTTCTTGCGCCAGCGCGACGGCACGCTGGCCGAGC
>JAYSYW010000035.1:0-15294 GCA_043727255.1 Rhizobacter sp.
GCCACGAGCGCTGACACAAGCGCAGCCACCAGCGACAGCACGGAGCACCGCGCCATCGTGCGCAATCGGCGGCCTTTGAAGAGGCCCCATCCGAAACCCACCCCCAAGCCCATCACGTCAGTTCCTCCGCCATCCGGTAGGTGTTGCGCCCAGCCCGCTTGGCCGAATACAGCGCCTTGTCTGCGCGGGCCAGCAGGTCGATCGCGGTCACCGGGCCACCCACTGGTGCGTGGTACGCCACGCCCACGCTGGCCGTCACGTCGAGCGTGACCCCTTCCAAGTTGAAAGGCAAGCTGGTTTGCGCAACGATCTTTTCAGCCACCAGCTGCGACTCGGACTCGTCATTCAGGCCGTCCAGCACCACCACGAACTCGTCGCCAGCAAAGCGGGCCACGGTGTCGGTGGCGCGCACGCAGCGCATCAGCCGCGCGGCGAACTCGCGCAGCACGCCGTCACCGGCCGCATGCCCGTGGGTGTCGTTGATCGACTTGAAATGATCGACGTCAAGGAACATCAGCGCCACGCCCTTGCCCGTGCGGGCGGCGCGCAACAGCGCGATCGGCAGCACCTCGTTGAACTGGTAGCGGTTGGCCAGCCCCGTCAGCGTGTCCACGCGCACGAGCTGGCTCAGCTTGAGCTCGACCGTCTTGAGCGCCGACACGTCGGTGCTGAGGGTGTAGATGCCCGCCACGCCGCCGTCCGACTGGATGTCGGGGATGTAGGTGTTCTGCAGGCTGCGCTTCACGTCTTGTGTGTTCGACTGCAGTTCGAACGTCACCCGCTCGCCGCGAAGCGCGCGGTGAATGTATTCGCGGCGCTGTTCGTAGAACTCAGGGTCGATCACCTCACAGACCTTGCGGCCGATCACGGCCTCGGGTTCGATCCCCAGCCAGTTCTTCAAGGTCTGGTTCACGAAGCGATAGCGCTCGTCCTGGTCTATGTAGGAGATCAGTACCGGCAGGTTGTCGGTGATGGCGCGCAGGCGGGCTTCGGTTTTCAACTGCTGGTTCTGGGCCTCTTTCATCGCGGTGACGTCGAACGTCATCACGTAGAAGCCGCGCTGCGCACCGCCGTCCAGTCGATCCGGGATCAAGTGGGCCTGGAAGTAGGCGGAGCGGCCCTGGAAAGGGACGATGCCCTGGAAGCGGGCACGCCGGCCTTGCAGCACTTCCTTGACGTAGGGCTCGTGCTGGGCGTAATTGACCTCACCCAGCGCCGAGCGCAAGGTCAGGCCGGGCATGTCGCTGCGTTCGAGGCCCTGCGATTTGAGTCCGGTGTCGTTGGCGTACTCACAGTGCTCTTCCATGTTGAAGTAGCCCACCATCGCCGGGATGCTGTTGGTCAGGTCGAGCAGCCGCTGTTCGCTTCGGGCGACGCTCATTTCAGCCTCGCGGCGCTGGGTGATGTCAACGGTCAGCGCGTAGCAGCCTCGCACGGTGCCGTCGGCGGCGATGTCGGGGATGTACTCGGCCAGGTAGTGCGCTTCCGTGCCGCTGCGGCTGCTGCTGCCCGTCCACTGGAGCCGCTCGCCACGCAGCGCCCTGGCGAGGTTGCCGCGAATCGCGCCATAGGCGCCGGGGCCCAGCACGTCGCTGACGTGGCGGCCCACCATGGCGGCCGGGTCGAGCGCCCACCAGTCGCGGTATTTGCCGTTGGCGAACTCGTAGCGGTGGTCAAGCCCGATGTAGGCGATGAGCGCCGGCAGGTTGTCGGTGATCTCGCGAAGCTGCTTTTCAGAACGCTGCAGATGGGCGCCGCTTTGCACCAGCGCGTTGGTCATGGCATCGAACTGGCGCGACAGGTCCCCGATCTCGTCTTTCGCTGTGCTGTCGATGCGGTACGACATGTCGCCCGACCCCACCTTCGCGGCGGCGTGGTCCAGCCGCTTCATCGGGAGCAGCACGCGCTTGCGCACCAGCACCGCCGTGGCGATCAGCAGGGCCAGCATGGCGAAGGGCACCGCGAAGGCGACGATCTGGAACTGGTGCTCGGCTTCGCGCTTGACGAGCGTGGCGTCTTGAAACCACTGGTAGGCGTAGTCGTTCATGGCCTGCGTGCTGGTGAGCAACTGGTCGAGAAGCGCCTCCTTGCGGCGCACGCTGAAGGCGTCGTTCGCGTCGGCGATGTCTTCGAGGCGCGAGAACAACGGCGGCAAGGCGCTGACGACCGACCGCAGTTCGAGCAGGGCGACGCTCGCGAGCCGCTCGTGCACGTCTTGGTTCAAGGTGGTCGCAATGGCGCTGTGGCGCTGGTTCCACTGCTGCGCTGCACGGGGTTCGGAGTGGCGTGCGTATTCCTGCGTCAGCGCCAGCAGGCCGGCCACTTCGTGCGTGGCGAGTTGCGCACGAAGCTGCACCTCGCTGGCCGCGTTGCTTTGGCGAGCGGCCACGAACACCAAGGCCGCGGCCAGCAGCCCGGCTGCCAACGAAGCGGCCACCAGGGCCACGAGTTGGGTGCGAATGCGCATGGCGCGTTCGTCAGCGGCCCAGGCCCACGGCGGTGGGCTTCACGGCACGCAAGGGCGCCGTGTGCACCAGCGTGAGGAAGTTGGGGTGGTTCTTGCCCTTGATGTGCCCTTCGCGCAGCGCCCACCGGGCTTGGCTCTCCATCGTGGTCAGCAGTGCCTGGTCAAGCGCCAGCCGGTACGCAAAGGAAGGCCACACCCAATCGACGAACGCCTGTTCGAGCTGCAGCCGTTTGCGAAGAATGGCCTTGGCCGCCTCGGGCTGTTGCTGGATGAACTGTTCCGAGCGTTGCAAGGCCCGCAGCACGCGCACCAGCGATGCGTCGCGCGTGCCCACCCATTGCCGGTGCGCCACCAGGTTGAACGTGGGGATGTAGCCGCTCGAAACCGGCAGTACGCGTGCTTTCGTGCCCATTGCCTTGAGGGCCAGGAACCCATAGGGCTCCCAGACGGCGATGGCGTCCACCTTGCCCGACACCAGCGCGTCCACCGTCTCTTCGGGCGCGAAGTTGATGATCTGCAGCCCGCGCGGATCAACGCCCACGTTCAGCAAGTGCAGGTCAAGAAAATACTGCGCGGAGGAGCCGATCACAACGCCGATGCGCTTGCCTGCCAGCGCCAACGGTTCCGCGCTGCCGCCACCCTGGCGTGCGATGAGCTTGAGGTCGTCATTCGAGTTGACGAACGTGGCGATGACCGAGTAGTCGGTGCGGTCGAAGCTGTTGAGCGCGATGGGAAGGTCGCCGACCGTGGCCAAGTCGGCTCGGCCCTCGAGCACGCTTTTCAGGCAGCGTTGCCCGCCGAGGCATTCGTCCACCTGCACATCAAGCCCCTCGGCGGCGAAATAGCCCTTTTCTTGCGCCACGAACAGAGGCAGCGACAGCGGTGTGCGCGAGACCGCGATGCGCAGCGAGTCAG
Organism: Rhizobacter sp.; assembly: GCA_043727255.1. Taxonomy (GTDB): domain Bacteria; phylum Pseudomonadota; class Gammaproteobacteria; order Burkholderiales; family Burkholderiaceae_C; genus Rhizobacter. The sequence goes on from JAYSYW010000035.1 coordinate 3,383, forward strand.
CGGCTGATGCACCCGACGCGGCCATTGGCCCTGCGATCAACAACAAGACGCAGGCGACGCGTCGAAGGGAAAGGCGTACTTGCATTAGGTGAACACCTTGCAAAAAATGAGGCTGCCTGTCGCGCAGGGGCATGGAACGCGCTGCCACGACGCCCAGTGGCGAGGTTGGCCAGTGAGCATCGCACCTTCACGAAACCCGCAAGCGTCAGATAGCCCTGTTCAACCGGTGCTTTTTAACGGAAGCATGGCACGAAACCGTGTTCGTTTGACACACGTTGCAGTGCGGTGGGTCAGCCCAGGTCGCGCGCCAGACGCAGCCCGCTGAACTGCCACTGCGCATCGGGCGGGAAGAAGTTGCGGTAGCTGGCCCGCACATGGCCGGCCGGGGTGGCGCACGAGCCGCCGCGCAGCACCAGTTGCTGGCACATGAACTTGCCGTTGTATTCGCCCACGGCGCCGGGCAGCGGCTGGTAGCCGGGGTAGGGCGCGTAGGCGGATTGCGTCCACTCCCACACGTCGCCGAACAGCTGCATTGGCTGGTCGTGGCGGCTGTCGGGCGCGGGCAGCGGGTGGAAGGCGCCCCGGTCGGCGAAGTTGGCCGAAGCCGGCGCGGGCCCCACGTGCCGCGCCGCGAATTCCCATTCGGCTTCGGTCGGCAGACGTGCTTGAGCCCAACGCGCATACGCATCGGCCTCGAAATAGCTGAGGTGGCACACCGGCGTGTGCGGGTCGATGGCGGCTTCGCCCTGCAGCGTGTGGGTGAACCAGCGGCCCGCTTGCTGGCGCCAGTACAGCGGGGCTTCGCGTGGGCCGTTGCGGACCCAGTCCCAGCCGAGCGACAGCCACAGCTCGGGCCGCTGGTAGCCGCCGTCTTGCATGAAGTCGAGGTAGTCGCCATGGCTCACGGGGCGCGACGCCAGCTCGAACGGCCGCAAGTAAACGCGGTGGCGCGGGGTTTCGTTGTCGAAGCAGAAACGCCCGTCGTGTTCGGCGTGGTGGCCGTGTTCAACCAACCCGCCGGCATAGGGGAACCAGCGCAGGGGCTGCGGCTGCACCGCCGTCATCGGCCAGCGTTGGGCATAGCCGGGGCGGGTGGGGTTGAACGAGAGCGCGTGCTTGATGTCGGTGAGCAGCAGTTCCTGGTGCTGCTGTTCGTGGTGCAGGCCGAGGGTGGCCAGCTCGTCGATCGAGGCGTGGGCCGGGTGCTGTTGCAGCAAGGCTTGCATGCGTCCATCGACTGCCGCCCGGTAGGCCAGCACCCGGGCCAGGTCGGGCCGGGTGATCAGGCCCCGGGCCGTGCGTGGGTGCTGTTCGCCGATGCCGTGGTAGTAGCTGTTGAACAGCACGCGGAACTGCGCATCGAAGGGCTGGAAGTCGGCCTCGAAGCGTTCGAGCACGAAGGTCTCGAAGAACCAAGTGACGTGGGCGAGGTGCCACTTGGTGGGGCTGGCGTCGGGCATCGACTGCACCTGGCAGTCTTCGGGTGACAGCCGCGCCGCCAGTGTCAATGACGCCGAACGAACGCGGTCGTAGTGCGCGGCCAGCGGTGATGGCTCGGCGACGTGGCTCAGATGCAGGGACATCAGCGGTGGCGGCATGGTTGGAATCGAATGAGCTTATGAGGATTCCAGCCCATCGGCAAACGCGGTGCCCGCCGCCGCGTCGGGCTATTCCGGCTGCGGCTTGGGCGCCTCGGCCAGCGCGCTGTCAACCCCGCGCCGCGCGTCGAACACGAAGCAGTCACCCTGGTAGTGGCGGCCACCCGTCTCCTCGAAATATTTGAGGATGCCGCCTTCGAGTTGCAGCACGTGCTCCACGCCTGCATCGGCCATGTACAGGGCCGCCTTTTCGCAGCGGATGCCGCCGGTGCAGTAGCTCACGACCGTCTTGCCGCGCAGGCTGTCGGCATGCTGTTGCACGGCTTGCGGGAAGTCGCTGAACTTGTCGATGTTCCAGTCGATCGCGCCCTCGAACCTGCCGTGGCCCACCTCGAAGGCATTGCGGGTGTCGAGCATCACAACCGGGCGGCCTTCGTCGTCTTGGCCGGCGTCAAGCCAGCGGGCCAGCGTCAGCGCATCAACGGCCGGTGCGCGTGAGGCTTCGGGCCGCAGCTGCGGGTGGTTCATGCGGATGATTTCTGGCTTGACCTTCACCAGCAGCTTGTTGAACGGCACGTGCTCTGACCAACTCTCTTTCGGCTCAATGGGTGCAAAGCGCGTGTCGCGCCGCAGCCAGGCCACGAAGCCGCGCACCGCGTCGGCCGTGCCGGCCAGGAAGAGGTTGATGCCCTCTTCGGCAAGAAGGACGGTTCCTTTCAGCCCCAGGTCAGCGGCTTGTGAGCGAATGCTCTCTCGCAGAGCCAGCGTGTCCGGGAGGGTCACGAAGCGGTAGGCCGAGATGTTCAGAACGGGGGGATGAGAAGGTTTCACGGCCGGGATTTTACGAAGCTCACGCTCTCTAAAATCGCCCGATGCCCTTCATTCATTTGCGTACCCACACCGAGTTTTCCGTCGTCGATGGCACCCTGCGCATCGACGAGTTGCTGCCCGCCGCCGCCGCCGATGCACAGCCCGCGCTGGCCATCACCGACCTGTCCAACCTGTTCGGCGCGGTCAAGTTCTACAGCGCCGCGCGCAAGGTGGGTGTCAAACCGATCATCGGCGCCGACGTGTGGATGGAACCCGATACCGCCACGGGCGACAAGCAGCCGGGCCGCTTGCTGTTGCTTGTGCAAAGCAAGCAGGGTTACCTGAACCTGTGCGAGCTGATCTCGCGCGGTTGGGTGCACAACGCGCAGCGTGCGCAGGCCTGGGTGAAGTGGGAATGGCTGGCGTCGTTGAACGAGGGTTTGATTGCGTTGTCTGGCGCCGAAATGGGCGCGGTGGGGCAGGCGCTGATTGCGCAAGACACGGCGCGTGCCACGGCCGTGGCGCAGAAGCTGGCGGCCGTCTTCCCGCAACGCTTCTACATCGAGCTGCAACGCGCCGGCATGCCGACCAACGAAGCGCACGTGCGGGCGGCGGTGCCGCTGGCGGCATCGCTGCAACTGCCGGTGGTGGCCACGCACCCGGTGCAGTTCCAGACGCCCGATGACTTCGAGGCGCACGAAGCCCGCACCTGCATCGCCGAGGGCGAAACGCTGACCAACCCGCGCCGCGTGAAGCGCTTCACGCGCGAGCAGTACTTCAAGACGCAGGCACAGATGGAAGCGCTGTTTGCCGACATTCCGAGCGCGCTGCAAAACACGGTCGAGATCGCCAAGCGCTGCAGCCTGTCGCTGGTGCTGGGCAAGCCGCAGTTGCCGAACTTCCCGGTGCCCGAGGTCAACGGCGAGCGCATGGAACCCGACGCGTTCTTCCGCTACACGTCACATGAGGGCTTGAAGGAGCGCATGGTCGAGCTGTACCCCGACGCAGCCGAGCGTGAGAAGCAGAACGCGCGCTATGTGGACCGGCTTGAATTCGAGATCAACACGATCTTGAAGATGGGCTTCCCGGGGTACTTCTTGATCGTGGCCGACTTCATCAACTGGGCCAAGAACAACGGTTGCCCGGTGGGCCCGGGCCGGGGCTCGGGCGCGGGTTCGCTCGTGGCCTATGCGATGAAGATCACCGACCTGGACCCGCTTCGCTACAACCTGCTGTTCGAGCGCTTCCTGAACCCCGACCGCGTTTCGATGCCCGACTTCGACATCGACTTCTGCCAGGGCAACCGCGACCGCGTCATCGACTACGTGAAAGACAAGTACGGCCGTGAGGCGGTGAGCCAGATCGCCACCTTCGGCACCATGGCCGCCAAGGCCGCGCTGCGCGACGTGGGCCGCGTGCTCGGCATGGGCTACGGCCATGTGGACGGCATCGCCAAGCTGGTGCCCGCGCCGCCGGGCAAGACCGTCACGCTGCGCCGCCCCGGCGACAAGCCCGACAGCAGCGTGATCTATGCGCGCGTTGAAGCGCCCGAGATCGAGCTGCGCGAAAAGAACGAAGAGGAAGTGGCCGAACTGCTGGCGCTGGCCGAGCGTGTGGAAGGCATGGTGCGCAACATCGGCATGCACGCGGGCGGCGTGCTGATCGCGCCGGGCAAGATCACCGACTTCTGCCCGCTCTACATGCAGCCCGGCAGCGACAGTGCGGTGAGCCAGTTCGACAAGGACGACGTTGAATCGATCGGCCTCGTGAAGTTCGACTTCTTGGGCCTGGCCACGCTGACGATTCTTGAGCTGGCGAAGGATTTCATCCGCGCGCGCCACGAGTCGCAGCGCAACTTCCGCCTGGAAGACATTCCGCTCAACGACCGGGGGGCTTACCGCCTGATGAGCGAGGGCAAAACGGTGGCGGTGTTCCAGCTTGAAAGTTCGGGCATGCAGCGCATGCTGAAGGACGCCAAGCCCAGCGTCTTCGAAGACATCATCGCGCTGGTGGCGCTGTACCGGCCGGGCCCGATGGACCTGATACCGAGCTTTTGCGCCCGCAAGCACGGCCGTGAAGACGTGGAGTACGCGCACCCGTTGATGGGCGAGGTGCTGAAAGAAACCTACGGGATCATGGTCTACCAAGAGCAGGTGATGCAGGTCGCCCAGCTCGTGGGCGGCTACACACTCGGTGGCGCTGACTTGCTGCGCCGCGCGATGGGCAAGAAGAAGCTCGAAGAGATGGTGGCGCACCGGGCCACGTTCGCCGAAGGCGCCGCGAAGAAGGGCATCCCCGAGCCCAAGGCGAACGAGATCTTTGACCTGATGGAGAAGTTCGCGGGCTACGGCTTCAACAAGTCGCACGCGGCTTGTTATGCGCTGTTGGCGTATCACACGGCCTTCTTGAAGGTGCACTACCTGGCCGAGTTCACGGCGGCCAACATGAGTGTCGCGCTCGACGACACCGACAAGCTCAAGATCTTTCACGACGACGCCGTCAACCTGGGCATCACCTTCGAGCCGCCCAACATCAACACCGGCACCTACCGTTTCGAGCCGGTGGCGGACAAGGTGGTTCGCTATGGCCTGGGTGCCGTGAAGGGCACGGGGCAAAGCGCCATCGAAGCCATCATCCAGGCGCGCACGGAAGGCGGACCGTTCACGAGCCTGTTCGACTTCTGCGCGCGGGTGGACCGCAGCCGCATCAACAAGCGCACGGTCGAAGCGCTGATCAAGGCCGGTGCGTTCGATTTGCTGCATGCCGAGCGTTCGACGATGGTGGCGAGCATTCCGCTGGCCTTCGACTACTCCGACTCGCAGGCCGCGCACGCGGACCAGGGCGGCTTGTTCGACTTCGGCTCTGATGACGAAGATCAACATGCCGCATCGACCCAAGAGCCCGAGCTGGTGCAGGTGGCGCCGTGGGGCATCAAGGAACGCTTGATCCTGGAAAAGGTGGCGCTCGGCTTCTATTTGTCGGGCCACCTGTTCGACCAGAGCGCAACCGAAGTGCGCCAGTTCGCCAGGCGGCAGATCGCCGACTTGAGCGACACCCGCGAGTCGCAGGTGCTGGCCGGCATCGTGGGGGACCTGCGGGTCGTCAACGGCCAGCGCGGCCGGGTGGCGATCTTCAGGCTCGACGACAAGAGCGAGTTCATCGAGGCGGTGGCGAATGAAGACCTGATCAACGCGCACAAGGATCTGCTGAAGGATGACGAACTCATCATCGTGCTGGGCAAGGTGCAGCCCGACCGTTTTTCGGGCGGCAAGCGATTGAACGTGCAGGAGGTGTGGGGCCTGGCCGAAGCGCGCTGCCGTTTCGGCAAGTACCTGCGGGTCGAAGTGAACGGCAGCGTGCCGCCGGTGGCCGAGGTGTTGCGTGAATTCCCCACAAAGCGTGTCGAAAGCGAACAAGGCCCGCTGACGCAGGGCTTGCCGGTGCGGCTGGTGCTGCGGCGCGAATCGGCCAGCGGCGAGATCGACCTGGGCGACGAGGGGCGATTCTTCCCGAGCGACGCCGCGCTGGACCGATGGCGCCTCAGCACGCATGGCAAGGCCGCCGTCGTGTACGAATGAGCCGCTTTCGGTACGAATGGTCACCATCGGGCACCCGATGCGTCGTCCAATCACGGCTCTCGGGCGTTGAACCCCGGTTCGTCATCAAACCATCAGGAGACCCGATGAAGCAGTGCCTTATAGCCCTCACCCTGGCCACCGCCAGCCTTGCCGCAATGGCGAACCCCGACGTCGGCGTGTCGGTGCACGTCAACCAACCGGGCGTTTATGGCCGGATTGACATCGGCAACGTGCCGTCTCCGCCGGTGCTCGTGTACCAACAGCCGGTGATCATTGCCCAGCCCCGTGTGGTGGTGCAGCAGCAGCCGATGTACCTGCACGTGCCCCCAGGCCACGCCAAGAACTGGCGCAAGCATTGCCGTAAATACCAGGCGTGCGGCCAGCCGGTCTACTTCGTGCGGGAAGATTGGTACGAGCAACAGTACGTGCCGCACCACCAGGCCCGCGTCAGCAATGACGCGCATCGTGGCGATGGCAAAAGAGGCGGCGACCGCCATGACCACGACCGGGGTGGCAAGCACGACAAGCATGAGAAGCATGACAAGCACGGTGGCCACGGAAAGGGCGGCAAGCACAAGGACTGACCGGTCCGGTGACGCCCCTCCCGTGGCGCGTGCTGTTTACTGCAACTGCACCGTCACCGGGTTGGTGATGCACAGTGGCACGCCGCTCGGCGAGCGGAACTCCAGCGAGCGTGTGTACGTCGCGGCCCAGCCGGGCTGGTTGTTGTAGACCCAGTACAGGCTGCCCGGCGGGTTGCCGGAGTCCACGCCGACGGCATCGACGACGCCGTTCTTCGTGCCGTGCCAGAAGGTGACCGAGTCACCCGGCACCGTGGCCGTCGCGGAGAAGGTGTAGTTCTGGCCCGCGCCCACGACCGGGCTGCCGACGACCAGTTCGCACACCGGCGGCACCAGCGTGGCGATGCGCTGCGGGCTGCCGACGCCGGACTGGAAGGCCGTCTGCCCGTTGGCATAACCTGCAATCTTGCTGGCGAGCTGCTCGGGGCTGAGGCCGGGGCTCTGCTCCAGGAAGATCGCCGCGATGCCGCTGACGAAGGCTGCCGCGAACGAGGTGCCGTTTTCGTTGGTGGCTGTGCCCAGGTGGTTGATGGTGCGGATGCCCGTGCCCGGCGCGAACAGATCGACGCACGCGCCGAAGTTCGAGCGCAGGTAGTCCAGCCGGTCGTCGGGGTCGATGCTGCCCACGGCCACGGTGCGGATCGAACTGGCCGGCGAGTAGTTGCAGGCGTTCGCGCTGTAGTTGCCGGCGGACACCACCCACGTCAGACCGCTGGCGATCGAATTCTGGATCGCGTCGTCGACGACCCACGACGTCGGGTCGTTCATGCTCATGTTGACGATCGCCGGCCGCACGGCGTTGGCGGTGAGCCAGTCGATTCCGGCCAGCACCTGGGCGCCGGTGGCATATCCCGAGCAGTCGGCCACCTTCACCGACCGGAGGCTCACGTTCTTGGCCACGCCGTAGCTGGACGAGCCGATCACGCCCGCCACCTTGGTGCCGTGCGCGGTGTTGATGGCGCTGGCGCAGCCGTCGTGCGGGCCCGAGGTGAAGTTGGCCGCCACGCTGGCGCGGCCACCGAACTCGCCGAGCGAGGTCTGGATGCCGGTGTCCACCACGTACACCGTGACCCCGAGGCCGGTGGCCGGGTAGTTGTAGGTGAGGTTCAGCACCGGCGGCTGGCCTGCGACCTGACGCTGGTCGATGCGGTCGAGGCCCCACGGGTGCAGGCTGGCGCCGGTGGCCGGGTCGAGTCCGCTGCTCAGATACTGCGTGCCGCTGGTGCGGAAGACAGTGTTTTCAGTGACGCAGCGCACCCCTGGTTCCTGAGCGATCAACCGTGCCTGCGCGGACGTGATGCCGCTCAGCGAGAAGCCCTTCAGTGCCCTCTCGTAGGTGTGCTTCACCGCCAGCGACGGGTTGGCCCCGCGGAACTTGCGGACGAGCTGATCGGCCGTGTTCGCCGACAGCGTGGACCGTGCGGTCTGCGGCGCGGCGTCGAGCAGCACGATGTACTCGTCTTTCACGCCGATCGCGTCGCGCGACTTCGCGACGAACTGGTTCGGCGTGGCGCCAAGCGAGCAGCCGTTCGCGTGGGCGGTGGACGCTGCCATCAAGCCAGCCAGGCACAGCAAAGCCCGGCCTGTGTGGCCGTGAATCTTCAAAGTCATGTGGAACCTCCGTTCGTTCCCTGAGGGTTCGGGAACGTTTGTGGGACGTGCGATGTCGGTCTGCTGGGCTTTCGGTGCAGAAGGGCACGTCGGGTTGCGAAGCGCTGGGTCCTTCCATCCGATGGCACGGCTCGACCGAACCAGTATCGGTGTGCGGCTTCATCGCGAAGCAATACTCCGTGCCCACGTATTAGGGGGTTGCCGCCGCCTTCGATTGCCCAGGCGGTGTTGCAGCGCCACGTCATCGCGTAGACCCCGATCGGCTGCAAGCGTGGGCTTGCCTACACTTGCGGCCCATGTCCAGTTCAAGCACCACCGGCCTCATCCTCACGGGTGGCGGGGCCCGCGCCGCCTACCAGGTGGGCGTGCTCAAGGCCATTGCGCAGATTCGTCGCGAAGCGGCCGCCACCAACACCCCCAACCCGTTTCCGGTGATCACCGGCACTTCGGCCGGCGCCATCAATGCGGCCGCCTTGGCGAGCCATTGCGATGACTTCGACGGCGCCGTCGCCGCGCTGGCTGACGTGTGGGAAAACTTCCGAGCCGAGCAGGTGTATCGCAGCGATTCGATCGGCGTCATTCGCACCGGCGCACGCTGGCTGACGATGATGTCGGTAGGGTGGGTGATCGCGAAATGGCGCAAGGCACGCCCGCGTTCCTTGCTCGACAACACGCCGCTGGAAGCCTTGCTCAAAAAGATGGTGCGGGTGGACCGCTTGCGCGAGTTGATGCAGGCCGGCCACCTGCAGGCGCTGGCGGTCACGGCGTCGAGCTACAGCTCGGGCACCCACGTCACCTTCTATGACGCGGTGCAAAACTTCGTGCCCTGGAGCCGCATGCAGCGTGTGGCGGTGCGTGACCAGATCACCGTGCCGCACCTGATGGCGTCGGCCGCCATTCCCTTTGTGTTCCCGGCGGTGCCGCTTGAATTTGACGGCCGCACTGAATTCTTTGGCGATGGCTCGATGCGGCAGTCGGCCCCCATCTCGCCTGCGGTGCACCTGGGCGCGCGGCGCATCCTCGTCGTCGGCGCGGGCCGCATGCACGAGCCACCGGGCCGGCGCGATGTGAGCACCGAATACCCAAGCCTCGCGCAGATCGCCGGCCATGCGCTGTCGAACATCTTCCTCGACGCGTTGGCGGTGGACGTGGAGCGCCTGCAACGCATCAACAACACGCTGTCTTTGCTTTCGCCGGAAGCACTGGCCTCGACCACGCTGCGGCCGATCGAGGTGTTGGTGATTGCGCCCACGCAGCGGCTGGATGATCTGGCCTCGAAACACCTCGACAGCCTGCCGACGCCGGTGCGCGCCTTGCTGCGTGGCGTGGGGGTTTCGGGCAAGGGCGAAGACGCAAAGGGCGCGGCGCTGGCCAGCTACCTGCTGTTCGAGGCGCCGTACACCCGCGAGCTGATCGAGCTGGGCGTCAGCGACACGCTGAGCCGCCGCGACGAGGTGGTTCGCTTCTTCGGCTGGGAGCGGCGTGCGCGCCCACGCAACCCCATCCCCGACAGCGGCTACTACTCGGCCGAACTGGAATGACAAACGCCTCGCTGTGCGAGGCGTTTTGACGTTTCAGCCCCGCTCAGGCGTGGGCGTCTTCACGATGCGGTTGCGAGGTGCGAACCGCTTTGAAGCGGTTGCCTTGCCGTGCAAGGCAACGGGCTTTACTTCTTCTCGTCCTTCTTCGCGACGGGTTTGGCGGCCACCGGCTTCTTGGCGGGCGCCACCGGCAGGGCCGACGAGTTGAAACCGGCACCGTTGACCGTCAGGCCGCCCGTGGAGAACTTCGCGGCATTGCCAGCGCCCACACCGTTCACACGGTCGATCACGTCGGCCCAGTCCTTGAATGGCGCCTTCTTGCGCTCGTCGAGGATCTTGGTTGCCACGGCCGGGCCGATGCCCTTGACCGACTCCAGATCGGCCAGGTTGGCCTTGTTGATGTCGACGGCGGCAAAGGCCATGGCGCAAGCCCAGGCGGCCACGAATGCGATCAGCTTCTTGAACATGTTGAGTACTCCCTCGTTGGTTTGATGTTGTCCAGGGAGGCGGCGTGCCCGCATCCCTGAACGGGACTGTAGGCAGCGGCGGGTGTTTTGCGTTCCCTCCGTGGGAGGCCGAACCTTGGGGGCGCCCAAGCGGGGGATGTGGCGTGACAGCGCGGGGCCCGTCACGCCCGAACGGTTCAGCGCGGTTGGGCGGCGAGCCACTCCACATAGCGCTTCGCACCTGTGGCCACGTCGGCAAAGGCATGCTTGCAGCCTGTGGCGCGCAGACGCGTGGCGTCGGCCTGCGTGTAGCACTGGTACTTGCCGACCAGCGCCTCGGGGAAGGCCACATACCCGATGAAACCTTGCGCCACCAGGTTGGGCAGCGTCAGCGCGGGTTCGCCCTTCAGCGCGCGGCAGGCGTTCACGGTGGCCACGGCCACGTCGTTGAAGGGCTGGGCGCGGCCCGTGCCGAGGTTGAAGATGCCGCTTTGGCCGGGGTTCTGCAGGAACCACAGGTTGACGGCCACCACGTCGTCCACCGAGATGAAGTCGCGTGACTGTTCGCCGGGGCCGTAGCCACCGTATTCGCCGAACAGCTTGACCTGCCCGGTCTCGTTGAACTGGTTGAAGTGGTGGAAGGCCACCGAGGCCATGCGGCCCTTGTGCTGCTCGCGCGGGCCGTAGACGTTGAAGTAGCGAAAGCCCGCCACCTGCGCGCTCTGGCCCGATTGCGCGCGCGGCAGCATGCGTCGCACCACGTTGTCGAACAGCAGCTTCGAGTAACCGTAGACGTTGAGCGGCTGCTCGCAGTCGGGCTCTTCACGGAAGGTGTCGCTGCCGCCATAGGTGGCGGCCGACGAGGCGTAGAGCAGCCGCGTGCCTTGGGCCTGGCAGGCGTCGAGCAGGTCTTTCGAGCAACGGTAGTTGTTGTCGAGCATGTAGCGGCCGTTGTGCTCCATGGTGTCGGAGCAGGCGCCTTGGTGCAGCACCGCGTCGACGCGGCCGAAGTCACCGTGCGCGAAGCGCGTGTAGAACTCGCTGCGGTCGAAGTAGTCGCTGATCTTCGCGTCCAGCAGGTTGCGGTATTTGGGGCCGTCGGTCAGGTCATCGACGGCGATCACGTCGTCGATGCCGATGGCGTTGAGCCCGTGCACAAGGTTGCTGCCGATCATGCCGGCCGCGCCAGTGACAACAACTTTCATCTGCTGAGTTCCTCGTAGCTGACGCTGGCCGTGCCGAACTTGCCGACGACGATGGCGCCCGCGCGGTTGGCCATCGGCATGGCGTCACGCAGGCTCAGGCCGCAGGCCAGCATGGCGGCCAGTGTGGCGATGACGGTGTCGCCCGCGCCGGTGACGTCGAACACCTCGCGCGCTTGCGCGGGCACCTGGGTGTGGCCGCTGGCGTCGAACAGCGACATGCCTTCTTCGGATCGTGTGAGCAGCAGGCCGTCGAGGCCCAGCTTCTCGCGCAGCGCCTGGGCGCGTTCGTGCAACTGCTCTTCGGTGTCCCAGGGGCCGATGACTTGCGCCAGTTCGGCGCGGTTGGGCGTGATGACGGTGGCGCCCGCGTAGCGGCCGTAGTCGCTGCCCTTGGGGTCCACCAGCACCGCCTTGCCCGCGTTGCGCGCCAGTTCGATCATGTGCGGGATGTGGGTCAGGCCGCCCTTGCCGTAGTCAGAGAACAGCACCGCATCGAACTCCGGCAGCACACGCTTGTATTCGTCGAGCCGCTCGGCCAGCGC
>JAYSYW010000036.1:0-3169 GCA_043727255.1 Rhizobacter sp.
ACTGGCGGCCAATGAACAGCAGCTCGGCCTCGCGTTCGCGCAGCATCTGCGTTTGCTGCACTTGCAGCGGCACGGTGGTGGCCAGGGCGAGCACGGCCACGGCGACCATCACCATCAGCAGGGCCACGCCGCGCACGGCTGTGGGCCTACCAGCTGGCGTAGGGCGTGCCATCGCGTGCGGAACCTTCGGCGCCGCTGTGCAGGTCGGCCACGCCTTCGCTGGGGGCGTCGGCAGGGGATGCCGGCGGGGCACCCGTGGGGTGTGCATCGGCCGGGCTGACCGTGACCCAGGTGTCGCGCCGGTCGGTGATGGGGTCGAGCGGCAGCTCGCGCAGGTAGCGCAGGGTGATCAGTTCGTCGAGGTTGGTGGCGGGCCGGCCTTTGTCGGCCTCGAACTGGTCAAGCGCATGGCGCACCTCTTTGAGCGTGGCACGCAAAGTGGTTTCGCGGGCCCGCTCGATGTGGTCGATGGTGCGCGGCGCGACGATGCTGAGCAGCAGGCCCATCAGCGCCAGCACCAGCAGCAACTCGATCAGCGTGAAACCCCGTGAAGAACCCCGGGGCCTGCCGGGCCGAGCGCCGGGCTGCCCGCGACGCATTGAACGACGGGGCGTCGTCACCATTGTTTGTACGGCACGCCGTTCAGGCCGGTGCGCTCAGACAGCGAATGCACGTCGTACACGTCGGCCCCGGGCGCGGGCGCGTCGGGTGGGCTTTCGTAGCTGCGCAAGCCCCAGCTGCGGGCGGCTGGCACGGCGGCGTCGGCGGGCAGCATGGGGTCACGCGGCAGGCGGCGCAGGAAGTAGATGCGCTGGCCGTCGGGGCGGCTGGCGTCGGGCACGCCTTCCACCAGTTCTTCCAGCGACGCTGGATAGCCCGACGCATCGGCCGGGCGCTTGACGCGCTTTTCTTGCACCGCTCGGTGGTAGGCGTCGATGGCGGTTCGGATGTCGCGCAGCGACTGGCGAAGCTCGGCTTCGTGGCCACGTTGGGCTTGCAGCTTCAGCACGGGCGCGGCCATGCTGACCAGCACCGCCAACACCGCCAGCGCGATGCTGATTTCAAGCAGCGTGAAACCGAGGGCGCGGCGCATGCCGGTTCTTCCCGCCGCTCCCATTACTCCCGCGCCTCCTACTGCTCCCGTTCGCCCTGAGCAGGGACTGAGCTTGTATTCCCGACCGTCCTGAGCCTGTCGAAGGAAGTTCCGTCCGTCGAAGGGTCTGCTGCCCGCTGCTCCCGGCTTCGACAGGCTCAGCCCGAACGGAGGTTTGGACCCGAACCGGCTGCTCATTGATGAACCGCGCGACGCCATCGCCTTCACCTCACAAACCAATGCGCAGGCTGGCCGCGCCGCCGTTGACGGGGCGCTGCTGGCCGTCGGGCAAGCGCACGCTGCCGCCGGCCACTTGCAGGTTGGCGCTGCCACTGCCCGCCGCCAGCGCGCGCAGGGTGATGCTGCCCACCAACACACCCGGCGCAGCACCCGGTGCCAATTGCACGATGGCGCGGCCGCCACTGCCGCCGCCGATCAACGACGGGTCGAACTGCAGCACCACCTCGCCCTGCTGCGCGCCACCGGCTTCATTCAGTTCAACGGCCACGCTGAAGTCTTTGCCGATAGACACCGTGGCTGGCACCTGCAACTGCACGCTGAAGCTGTTGGGTGCGACGGACGGCGCCTCAGACCCAGGCTCGGCAGGCCGCGCGTTGGTTGAAACAGCGGGTGAAGCAGAAAGTGAAACAGCCGCAGGTGAAACAGCAGGCAAGCCACCGCTGCGCCCCCCACCGCTCGACGACATGGCCAGCGCTCGCGGCGGGGTGGCGGCAATCACCAGCGGCGGCGCCCCGGCCGCCGCTTCGGTGCCGGCCGCCATGATCAGGCTCGACGCGTCGGGCGGCGTGATGTTGCGCAGCACACGCGGCGTGATCAGCAGCACGATCTCGCTCTTGTCGCGGTTGCGCGTGGTGTTGCCAAAGGCGCGGCCAATGCCGGGCAGGTCACCCAGCCCCGGCAGCTTCGACAGCGTCTCGCGTTCGTTGTCGTTGATCAGCCCGGCCAACACCTGGGTTTCGCCATCGCGCAGGCGCAGCGAGGTCTGCGCGGTGCGGGTGCCCAGGCGGAAGGCGCTGTTGCCGCCTTCGGTGATGCGCTCGAGGTTCGAGTTGACTTCAAGCATCACCTTGATCCCAACCTCGTCGTCAAGGTAGACGTTGGGTTCGACTTCAAGCTTCAGGCCCACGTCGAGGTACGACACCGAAGACGACACGCCCGCGCCCTGCACCGACGTTGAGGTGAACACCGGCAGCTTCTCGCCGATCAGGATCTTGGCTTTCTCGCGGTTCCTGGCCCGGATGCGCGGGTTGGCGAGCAGGTTCACGTCGGTGTCTTGCGACAGCAGGTTGAGGCGCAGCGCCGGGTTGGCGATGGTGCTGATCAGCGAGGTGTTGCGCAGGTTGATGCGCCCGCCGACGAGCGCGGCGGCTGTCGATTCAACGCGGATCTCATCCGGGAATTGAATGCCGAGGTCGAGTGCGCGGCTGCGGCTGACTTCCAGAATCTCCACCTCCAGCATCACCTCGGGCTCGGCCACGTCGATGGAGTCGATCAGCCGCTCGGCCAGGCGCACCGCGTCGGGTGTGTCGCGTATGGCGACCATGTTGAGCTTCTCGTCGATGTGCACCTCACGCGTCTTGACCAGCGTGCGCAACAGGCTCTGCGCCTGCTTGGCGTCGGCGTTGGCCAGGAAGAACACACGCGCCGTCAGGTCTTGGTATTCGCGCTGCTTGGCCTGCGTGGCGGGGTAGATCAGCAACGAGTTGTCATTGAGCACCTTGCGGTCGAGCTGCTGCGTGAGCAACAGCAGGCGGATCACGTCGTGCACCGGGCTGTTGCGCACGGTGAGCGTCACACGCGAATCGGCGCGCACGTCGCGGTCGAACACGAAGTTGAGCGGCGCGGTGCGCGAGATCACGTCGAAGGCGTTGCGCAGCGGCGTGTCGCGCAGTTCCAGCGTGATCAGGCTGTTCATCGCGCCCTTGAGCGTGGGCGGCAGCGAGTCGGCGTTCATCTGCTTTTCGCGCAGCTTGGCAAGCGCCCTGCGCGCCACGCCATGGCCACCGTCTTGCGCCAGCACGGCGCGCAGCACCGCTTCGGCTTCGGGCTGTTTGC
>JAYSYW010000037.1:0-6220 GCA_043727255.1 Rhizobacter sp.
TTCCCGGCTTCCACCGCCACGCTGGTGGGCGCTGACAACCGCCACCTGGCAGGCATGGCCCACGTGCAGATGGCGGATCAGGCGGTGGTGTTGAACGAGGTGCTGGCGTGGCTGAAGCCGTCATCGGCCGGGGTGGCCGCGCGTTCCGAGGTATCGGTGCGCGCATCGGCGTAAGCGCGCCAGGCCAGCCAGCCGATGGTGACGGTCAGGCCCACGTGCATCAGCGCATGGCCGTTGACCCAGCCGGTGGCATGCAGCAGTTGGACGTCAAACGCGTCGGCCATTCGCGAGGCCAGGTAGGTGCCAAGCATCAGCAGCCAGTCCGAGCGGCGGGTGTGGCTGCCCTGCAGGCTGAGCGCCCCGGCCGGGATCAGCAGCACCGGCAAGATGTGCAGCATGAGCAGCGGCCGAACATCGACCTTGCCGGACGCCAGGTTGACACAGCAGATCAGCCCCGCCAGCGCCACCAGCAGCACCGCGATGGCGCAGGCGCGCGGCGAGCCGAACAGGGGGTCCACCCGTTCCGCCAGAAAGCCGCACAGCAGCAACAAGGAGCCGCCGGCAACGGTGATGCTTGCCAGCACGTAGGTGAGGTCGCCGGGAGCCAGGTGGTAGACGGCCGCCAGCAGCGATGACAGCGTCACGAAACCGAAGCTGCACATCCACGGGTGGCGAAGCGACGCGGGCCAGGGGCTGCGCCGCAGCGCCCGCCAGCCGCACACGCCCGCAACCAGCGTGGGCAGCGACACGGCCACGTTCAGCAGCGGCAGAAGGCCGAATGGCGATGTCGAATCGGCGTGCCGATGGTCTTGCGGCAGCAGCGACACCGGCCCCCAGGCCACCAGCCCCAAGGCGAGCGCCATGCTCATGGCGGCCAGCATGACCAGCACGCAACGTTGGCTCAGTTGGTCGCTCATGCGGCCTCGCGCGACGTGGGGGGAAGTCGGGGGTGCATGAGGGCAGTTTCGGCAATCGGCATCAAGGAAGCAATCACACGGAACGGTGCACCCAATGGGGGCAATTTGGGCCGGCTTGTCAGGGGCTGACGAGCCGGTCGGCTGGCAAGGATGCTACGGCCTCGATGTCACCCGCCTGGGCGAGCCGTTCGTAGACGGGTGTGAAGTCTGGCGCGGTGGCGTCGAAAAGCTGCTGAAAATCGTCGATCACGAAGTAAGTGGGTTGGAAGCTGTCGATGCGAAAACGCGTACGCATGATGCGTTCCAGGTCGAACCGAATGCGCTGCGGCACGGGCGAGGCCACGCTGTACGGCAACTCGCCGGCCGACGACAAGATGCCCGCGCCGTAGGCACGCAGGCCCTGCGGGGTGGCGATCAAACCGAACTCGACCGTGTACCAGTAGAGCCGCGCCAGGGGCTCGCAAGCGCGCAGGCGGCTCGCCTTCAAACCGCCTTCGCCATAGGCCTGCATGTAATCGGCGAACACCGGGTTGAACAGCAGCGGCACGTGGCCGAACAGGTCGTGAAAGACATCGGGCTCGACCACGTAGTCAAACTCTTCCGGCCGGCGCAGCCAGCGGGTGACGGGGAAGCGCCGTTCGGCCAGCAGGGCAAAAAACGCCTCTTCCGGAACCAAGCCCGGAACGGCCGCCACCTGCCAGCCGGTGGCGCGCTGCAGCCGCTGCGAAAGTTCGTCGAAGCGCGGGATCTGCGCGGTGCTGCCCAGGTGTTGCAGGGCGGTGATGAATTCGTCGCACGCGCGGCCCGGAAGTTGCGCCGCTTGCCGCTCGTGCAGGCGCTGGTACAGGGCGTGGTCTTGGGCGGTGTAGGCGGCCCAGTCTTGCTCGCAGGTGTAGTCGGCGCGGGCGTGGGCGTAGTCACCGCGTGGTGGCCGCCCGCCTTCGCCGTAGGTGACGGGGGCCACGCCCCGGTTCACGGTTTTCGAGGCTTCGGGCTGGTGCATGAAGTGCTCCGGGAAGCGTCCACTGTTCAACTGTCGCTTGCTTGCAAAAAGGGCAGGGTGGCCACCGGCGACATGTTCAGCATCTCGGCGATCTCGGTCACGTCGTCGGGGATGGCGGCGTTGTCCCAGCCCTGCGCGGTGTGGCGCGCAAGGCGTATCGCCAGCATCACGTTGCGCACGCTCGGGTGTGTGATGTGCTCGTCGTCGCTGATGCGGATCAGCAGCTCGGGCAGCGCCCAGGTCTTCATGAGCGACTGCTGCAGGTCGAGCAGCTGGATGTTCAGCACCGCCTGTTGCGCGGTGCTGGAGCGCAGGGCCGGGTCGGCCAGCTGAGCTTCGCGGATCCGCAGCGACAGCGCCGGCGCATGGCACCACATCAGCATGTCGGCGAAGTCGTGCAGCAGCGCGGCGGCGTGGATCACCGCCGCGTCGTGGTCCATGCGGTGAACGGCGAAGGCCAGTGCGAAGTTCGATGCGCGGTGGGCGCGTCGCAGCACCTCGTTCAAACCCACCAGCGCCTCGGGGTGGCCGGCCAGGCGGTCTTCCACCGTGGGTTGCGGGCCGAACGCGGCGAAGAACGGTGAGATGCCCATCAGCACGATGGCCGAGGTGACGGTTTCCACATCGGTGACGAGCCGGGGCGGCCGGTGGGTGGACGAATACGCCAGCACCTTCAGCGTCATCAAGGGGTCGTCGGCCACCATCTCGCCGATCAGGTTGGCGTCCACATCGTCTTCATTGGCGCGCATGGCTTCAAGCGCGTCGGCCGTGTTGGCAAGGATGGGGATGTCAACGCCCCGGTAGTAATGGGTCCAGGCCGTCAGGTCGCGCAGCGGCTGTTCAAGGGGCTGGAAGGTCGGGGCGGGGAGGTGGGCGTTGCTCATGGCGCGGGGCTTTGAACGAACTTGAACGTGTTATCGGTCAAAACCGGAAGTCACTTGAGGCAGAGGGTTCATTTGGCACCCAGGCGGCCCTTGGCGTCCAGCCCGAACTTCTTGTTGACGAACTGCAGCGTGGCCACTTTCGACAGGTCCACATCGCCCGCCTTGTAGAGCCCCGCCTTGACCATCTGCGCATGGAAGTCTTGAATGCGTGCCGCGTTCATCGCGCCAATGCCCTTCGTGAGCGCCTCGCCCGAATCGACGATGCCTTGCTGTTTCATCAACGCCACCGACGCTTCCATTTCGGCGTCGCTCATCTCGGGGTTGTCGCGCTTCATCAGGGCCGACGCCGCTTTGCGGTCGCCGTACAGGTAGTTCACCCAGCCGAGCGCCGAGGCATCGACGAAGCGCTGCACCAGCTCGGGCTGGTTCTTCACCGTCTCGGCGCGCGCTTCGATCAGCGTGGAATAGGTGCTGAAGCCATGGTCGGCCAGCAGGTGCACCACCGGCTTGAAGCCGCCTTGTTTTTCGACGTAAATCGGCTCGGCCACCGAATAGCCCTGCTGAACGGCCTTGGGGTTGGCGAGGAAGGGGCCGAGGTTGTAGTTGTAGGGCTTGAGCGCTTCATCGCGAAAGCCGTGCGTCACCTTCAGCCATTGCCACCACGTGAACTGGCCGTCTTTGGCGATCAGCGCGGTGGGCGCCTTTTTAAGCGCGGCAAACGACTCGAAGCCCTGGCCCGGGTGGGCAATCAAGGCCTGCGGGTCTTTCTGGAACATGGCCGCCACCACCACCGTGGGCACGCCGTTCTTCACGTTGTCAAAGCTGTGCAGCAGGTTGCCTGTCATCAGGAAGGTGATGCGCCCGGCGGGCAGCAACGGCCGGTTGTTCACCTGCGGGCCGCCTTGCTGAATGGTCACGTCGAGCCCGTGCTTCTTGTACGTGCCGTCGGCCAGCGCTTGGTAGAAGCCGCCGTGCGCGGCCTGCGCCTTCCAGTTGGTGGCGAAGGTGACCTTGTCGGGCGTTTTGTCTGGCGTTTGGTCTTGCGCGTGGGCGGCGCCGGCCACACACAGGGCGGCGAGCAGGCTGATTCGAGCCGTGAAGCGAAGCGTGGGTTTCAAGGCGTGGTCCTTAAACAGGAGATTGCAGTTCGGCGGCGTGCCAGCGTTGCAGCAGCGCGTGCGACAAGGCGTTGAAGCCCCAGAAGATCAGCACGCCGGTGAACACCAGCAGCGAGAGCGCGGCAAACATCTTCGGCGTTTCGGTGCGAAAGCTGGCTTCCAGAATGCGCGACGCGAGCCCGGTTTCGCGGCCTGCGGCGCCGGCCACCATCTCGGCCGTCACCGCGCCGATGAGGCTCAAGCCACCCGAGATCTTCAGCCCGGCAATGAAGTACGGCAGCGCCGAGGGCAGCAGCAAAAAACGCAGCCGCTGCAGCGGGCTGGCACGGTACAGCCGGAACAGATCACGCAGTTGCGGGTCGGCGGCGCGCAAGCCGGCCACGGTGTTCGACAGGATCGGGAAGAACGCCACGATCCACGCGCACAACAGCAGCGCGGCGGTGGTGCTTTCCACGTAGATCAGGATCAGCGGCGCCACCGCCACCACGGGCGTCACCTGCAGCACCACCGCCAGCGGGAACAGCGCCCGCTCAAGTGGCCGCGACAGCGCGAACACCGCCGCAATGGCAACCCCGCCAAGCGTTGCCAAGGCCAGCGCGCCGAAGGTCACCTTCAGCGTGAACCACCAGCTGATGGCGAGCGACGGGAAGTGCTCGGCCAGCGTGCGCGCCACCAGGCTGGGCGCCGGCAGCGTGTAGTGCGGGATGTGGGCGATGCGCACGGTGGCTTCCCACAGCGCCAGCAGGCCCAGCATCACCCCCCACGGGGCCAGGCGGGCCATCACGGGGAACATCACGTGGGTCATCACGTGGGTCATCACGCGGGCATCTCGTTCTGCGCAGCCTGCAGCGCTTCGGTCAGCGTGCGGCAGTGCTGCGCGTAGTCGGCCGAGGTGCGAAATGAAGCGTCGCGCGGGAAGGGCGCGTTGATGCTGACTTCAGCCACCACACGCCCCGGCCGCGCGCCCATCACCAGCACGCGCTGGCTCAGAAACACCGACTCGAACACGCTGTGCGTCACAAACAGCACGGCGAGCTGTTGCGCTTGCCACCAGGCCAGCAAGTCGCTGTTCAGGCGTTGGCGGGTGATCTCGTCGAGCGCGGCAAAGGGTTCGTCCATCAGCAACACCCGCGGCTGCGTGACGAGCGCCCGCGCGATCGACACCCGCATCTTCATGCCGCCCGACAGCTCGGCCGGGTAAGCCGCCGCAAAGGCGTCGAGGCCCAGGCTTTGCAGCAGCGGCATCACGCGGGTGTGCGCTTCGCTTTTGCCGATGCCGGCCAGCCGCAAGGGCAGCCAGACGTTGTCGAACACGCTCGCCCAAGGCATGAGCGTGGCGTCTTGGAACACGAAGGCGGTGTCGGCCGCGCGCGGGTTGCGCAAGGCGGGCGCGTGCACCTCGCCGGCGCTGGGCCGCTCGAGCCCCGCCACCAGCCGCAGCACCGTGCTCTTGCCGCAGCCCGAAGGCCCGAGCAGCGACACGAACTCGCCCGGGTTCACGCTGAGAGAAACACCTTGCAAGGCCAGCGTGCCGCTCTGAAAACGCTTGTCCACATGGCGCAGGGACACAAGGGCATCGGCGGGGTTCAAGGGCATCGCGGCAGTGTGCCGCAAAGCGCTGGGGGACAATCCGCGCCACCGTTTTCAACCGCCTTGCACAGGCCCGCGCCATGACCTCGATCGGAACCCCGCTGTCTCCTTCGGCCACCAAAGTCATGCTGCTGGGCAGTGGTGAACTGGGCAAGGAAGTGCTGATCGCGCTGCAGCGCCTGGGGGTTGAAACCATCGCCGTCGATCGCTACGAGCACGCGCCCGGCCACCAGGTGGCGCACCACGCCCGCACCATCACCATGAGCGACCCGGCGCAGTTGAAGGCGCTGATCGAGGCCGAACGCCCGCACCTCGTGGTGCCCGAGATCGAAGCCATCGCCACGCCGATGCTCGAAGAACTGGAAGCCGCTGGCGTGGTGCGTGTGATACCCACCGCGCGCGCCGCCCGGCTGACGATGGACCGCGAAGGCATTCGCCGCCTGGCCGCTGAAACGCTGGCCCTGCCGACCAGCCCGTATGTGTTTTGCGACTCACTCGAACACCTGCAAGCCGCCATCGACACGAAGATCGGCTACCCCTGCATCGTGAAGCCGGTGATGAGCAGTTCAGGCAAGGGCCAAAGCAAGATCGACGGCCCAGGTGACGTGCAAGCCGCGTGGGCCTACGCCATGGCCGGCGGGCGAGTGAGGCACGGCCGGGTGATCGTCGAAGGCTTCATCGACTTCGACTACGAGATCACCCTGCTCA
>JAYSYW010000038.1:0-15211 GCA_043727255.1 Rhizobacter sp.
GCCTGCGCCCGCCACGGCCGCACCGCCGCGCTGGCCGCACCGTTCAAGCCGAAAGACACGGCGCTGTTTTCCGTCATCTCCAGCTTCGACGCCGCCTACACCGCCTACAACGGCTTCCAGTCGGGCATTGAACGCTACTGGACCTTGCAGTACCTGGCGCAACACGGTTTGCAAGAACTAGACGCCGCCGTGATGAAAGACGGCCTGGTTCGCGCCGACACACTGCCACTGGTGTTTCGTGCCATCGGCGCTGAAAAGCTGCCGCGCGGCGCGCGCGTACGAGTGCGCATTTCGGGCAGTGACTTGTTGACGCTCGACCTGCACGCCAGCGTGTCGGCCCGCCTTGACGACCCGGGCACCAGCGCCGACGACGCGGTGATCGACGAACCCGAGGCCGACACCGAAGAGCTGGCCGCCGGCCCGCTGACGCTTGCGATCGACATGCAAGACGGCGGCGACAGTGGGGACGGCGGCAAGCCCGAGACCGCGGCTGCGCCGACCGCGTAAAGCGGGCAGCCCCGGCCCGCCCACGCACATCTCACCCACCACAGCTCAAGAGTCGAACGCGCCATGTTCCAGCGCTTTTCCGCCCTGCAAGTGGCCCTGGCCATTTCGATCGGCCTGCACGCGCTGCTGTTCACGGTGCGATTCGTCGATCCCGAGGGCTTCAACCGGGTGTTCGAGGACACGCCGCTCGAGGTGATCCTCGTCAACGCCAGCTCGACCGAAGCGCCACTGAAAGCGCAGGCGATCGCGCAGCGCAACCTGGCCGGTGGCGGCGAAATGGAACGCGGCCGGGCGACGTCACCGCTGCCGTCGTCGGCGCAGATCCAGATCGGCGACTCGGCCATCGACGCCCGCAAGCAGATCGACGAGCTGCAGGAAGTCCAGCAACAACTGCTGGCCCAGATGCGCCGTGACCTGGCCCTGCTTCCGCCGCCTGACCCGCGCCGCGAACGCGGCGACCCCACGGCGCGGGCACAGGAAGAACGGCGCCGCCAGTTGCTGCAGCTGCTGGCCGAGATCGAGAAGCGCATCAACGAAGAGAACGCGCGCCCGAAAAAGCGCTACATCAGCCCCGCCACCCGCGAAGAGCTGTACGCCGTCTACTACGACCAGTTGCGCCGCAAGATCGAAGAGCGTGGCACCCGCACCTTCCCCGAACACCAGGGCCGCAAGCTGTATGGCGAGCTGACGATGAACATCACCGTCAACGCCCAGGGCCGGGTGATCGAGACCGAAGTGGTGCGGCGCTCGGGTTCGGCCGTCCTCGACAAACGCGCCATCGCCATCGTGCAGGCCGCATCGCCCTTCGGCAACTTCACCGACGCGATGCGCAAGAAGGCCGACGAACTCGTCATCACCTCGCGTTTTCGCTTCACCCGCGAAGAGGGGCTCGAGACCTCGCTCACCGCACCGCCCTGATTTTTTGCACCCCATGGACCGTTACGTCGTGGCCGGCAACCCGGTCGAACACAGCCAGTCGCCTTTCATCCACGCGCGCTTCGCCGAACAGACCGGCCAGCAGCTCGACTACGGCCGGTTGCTGTGCCCGCTCGACGGCTTTGCCGCCACCGTGCAGGCCTTCGCGGCGCAAGGCGGGCGTGGCTGCAATGTCACCGTGCCGTTCAAGTTCGAGGCCTTCGCGCTGGCCGCGCGCCGCACCGAACGGGCCGTGCTTGCCGGCGCGGCCAACGTGCTGCGCTTCGACGCCGAAGGTTGGCTGGCCGACAACGCCGATGGCGTGGGCCTGGTGCGCGACATCGAACACAACGCCGGGGTGCCCTTGCGCGGGCGCCGCGTGCTGCTGATTGGCGCCGGTGGCGCGGCGGCTGGCGCGCTGGGGCCGCTGCTGCAAGCCCAGCCGGCGCAACTGGTGATCGCCAACCGCACGCCAGGCAAAGCCCAGGCGCTGGCCGCCAGCCATGCCGGCGTGTCGCCCGGCACCGAACTGGTCGCCCGCACCCTGGCTGACAGTGGCCGTGGGTTCGACATCGTCATCAACGCCAGCGCCAGCAGCCTGCAAGGCGCGGACATTCCGGTGAGCGCCGAGGTGCTGGCCCCCGGCGCGCTGGCGCTCGACATGATGTACGGCCCCGCCGCGCAGGGCTTTCTGGGCTGGGCCCAGGCACACGGCGCACGCGGGCGCGACGGCCTGGGCATGCTGGTGGAGCAAGCCGCCGAGTCGTTTTTCGTCTGGCGCGGTGTGCGGCCCGACACCGCCCCGGTGCTGGTCGCCCTGCAAGACCGCTTGGCCAGGGGCACCCGTTGAGCGCGGCGGGCACGGCCGGCCGCCAACTCGGGCGGGTGGTGACGCTGCTGGTGCTGTCGGCCTTGGCACTGCAGCTCTACTTCTTCGCCCGGGTGGCGCTGATGAACGTCGTCGATCCGCAATCGACGAGCTTTCAGCGATCGGAAATGTGGCGCCTGGTGACTGAAAAACACGAGCTTGCGTGGAGCCAGCAGTGGGTGGCACGCAAGCACATTTCGCCCCACCTGCAGCGCGCGGTGATCGCGTCCGAAGACGCCGGCTTTGCCGAGCACAGCGGCGTCGAATGGGACGCACTGGAAAAGGCCTGGGACAAAAACCTGCGCGCCGAAGCCCGCGCCGCCGCCGTCACCCAACGCCTGGAGCGGCGTGCCGCCCGCGCCAACAAGCCGATCACGCCCCCACCCGCTGCCACACCGAAGATCGTGGGCGGCTCGACCATCACCCAGCAACTGGCCAAGAACCTGTTCCTGGCCGGCGAACGCAACCTGCTGCGCAAGGCACAGGAATTCGCCATCACCTTCATGCTGGAAGCGGCGCTGCCGAAGGGCCGCATCCTCGAGATCTATCTGAACAACGTGGAATGGGGCGAAGGCGTGTTCGGCGCCCAGGCGGCGTCCCGCCACTACTTCCGCACCGATGCTGAACAGCTGAGCCCGATGACGGCGGCGCGGCTGGCCGTCATGCTGCCCGCGCCCAAGCGCTTCGAGAAACGCCCGCACTCCGCCTACGTGAGTGGCCGAGCCGGCACGGTGGTGGCCCGCATGGGCGGCGTGGAATTGCCCTGAGCGGGCGGCCCGTCACGATCCGCTTTCTAGAATCCAGCGATGAATTCCACCCTCACTGCCGAACTGGCGATTGCCGCCGCCCGGCTGATCGTCGAAGAGGGCATGGAATACGGCCCCGCCAAGCGCCGCGCCGCCAAGCTGCTGGGCCGCAACAGCGTTCGCCCGGCCGAGCTGCCTGACAACGACACGGTAGAAACCGAAGTGCGGGCCTACATTGATCTGTTCTGCGCCGACACGCAGCCCGGCGAGCTCAACGCGTTGCGTGAGGTGGCCGCCCTGTGGATGGAACGCCTGCGCGCCTTTCGCCCGCACCTCACAGGCGCCGTCTGGCGTGGCACTGCCACCCGGCTCAACACGGTGCACCTGCAACTGTTCTGCGACGACTCGAAAGAAGCCGAAATCGAACTGCTGAACCAAGGCGTGAGCTACGACGTGGGCACGCTCAACGGGCCACGCGCCGAACCGATCAACGTGCTCAGCGTCAGCAGCTTCAACTCGGCACTCGGTGAGCAGGTGACCGTGCACCTGAGCATCCTGGACCACGACGACCTGCGTGGCGCGCTGAAACCCGATTCGCGCGGCCGCACCGAGCGCGGCGACCTTGCGGCGTTGCGCCGCCTGATGGACACCACCGCATGAGGCGCCGCCACGCCATCGCGGCTGCCGTGGCCGCCGCCGCAGCCGGCGGGGCGGGCTGGGCTGCATGGCGGGCAACGCAGCCGCCCGCTGCCCCCGGCCTGGAACAAGCGCTTTGGGCGCTGCGTTTCGAGCGCCCCGATGGCGGGGACCTGGTTGCGGCCTCCCTGCGGGGCCACCCGCTGCTGCTGAACTTCTGGGCGCCCTGGTGTGCGCCGTGCGTCGCCGAAATGCCCATGCTCGACCAATTCCATCGTGATCACCGCGCGCGCGGATGGAAGGTGCTGGGGCTGGCGATCGACCGCGCCGAGGCGGTGCGCAATTTCTTGAAGAAAACACCCGTCGGGTTTGACGTGGCCCTGGCCGGCCTGCCCGGCATGGAACTCGCTCGCAGCCTCGGCAACCATGGCGGCGTGATGCCCTTCACCGTCGTCTTCGACCGTTCTGGCCAAGTGGTGCAACGCAAGCTGGGGCCGGTTTCCGCGCAAGAATTGGCCGCTTGGGCCAAGGCTGTGGGTTGATCAGCGCTTAGCACAATCAAATGAAAGAGCCAGCACAGATTTTTTAGCTCCTGTGCTCAAAATCATCTAAAACGCGTAAAGTTCAGCCTTTTCGTCGAAGCACTTCTTGCACTCATGCACGTTCTCGTCCTTCATGGCCCCAACCTCAACCTGCTCGGAACGCGCGAGCCCGAGGTGTATGGCTCGACGACATTGCAGCAGATCGACGACGAACTTACAAAAATGGCCGCTGATGCCGGCGCTACGCTGAGCAGCTTTCAAAGCAACCACGAAGGTGCCTTGATCGACCGCGTGCAGCAGGCGCGAAGCGATGGAACCAGTTTCATCGTCATCAACCCCGCCGCCCTGACGCACACCAGCATCGGCCTGCGCGACGCACTGGCCGGGGTCGCCATCCCCTTCATTGAAGTGCATCTCTCGAACGTGCACCGCCGCGAAGCCTTCCGGCACCACTCGTACTTTTCCGATCTCGCCGAAGGCGTGATCGTCGGATTGGGCGCCCACGGCTACCGCCTGGCGCTGCAACACGCCTTGACGCGTGACCCGGGCCACGCCAAACCGGCGGCCTGACCCGGCAGGGGTGCCAGGGAGCCGCTCGGTGCCCCGGCAACAACAACGACAACGACAGGAGTAGAGAACACATGGATCTGCGCAAGCTCAAGACACTGATCGACCTGGTGTCCGAATCGAACATTTCCGAACTCGAAATCACCGAAGCCGATGGCAAAGTGCGCATCGTCAAGGCGGACCCGAATGCCGTGGCCACGCCGATGATGTACGCCCCGCAGCAGCCCCAGCAGATGCAGGCGCCAGCGCCTGTGGCCGCCGCCGCGCCTGTCGTCGAATCAGCTGCCGTCCCGGCTGGGCACACTGTCAAATCGCCGATGGTCGGCACCTTCTATCGCTCGGCCAGCCCGGGTTCGAAGTCGTTCGCCGACATCGGCACGGTGGTCAAGGAAGGCGACCCAATCTGCATCATCGAAGCGATGAAGATCATGAACGAGATCGAGGCCGACAAGGCTGGCACCGTGACGCAGATCTTCTGCGAGAACGGCCAGGCGGTCGAATTCGGGCAGCCCTTGTTCGTCATCGAATAAGGCTGTCGCATGTTCAAGAAGATCCTCATTGCCAATCGCGGCGACAACGCCGCAGGCGTTGCGACGAAGGGTAACTTCGCACGCTTCGCACACGCGAAGTTGGCCGTAGTCACATTGCGCTGCT
Source organism: Rhizobacter sp. (assembly GCA_043727255.1). Lineage (GTDB taxonomy): Bacteria > Pseudomonadota > Gammaproteobacteria > Burkholderiales > Burkholderiaceae_C > Rhizobacter. The sequence continues at coordinate 5,436 of JAYSYW010000038.1, forward strand.
CGCGAAGCGAGCTGGGCGATTGAGCCGAGACACCATGTTCAAGAAAATTCTTATTGCCAATCGAGGCGAAATCGCCCTGCGCATTCAGCGCGCCTGCCGCGAGATGGGCGTCAAGTCGGTCGTCGTCTACTCTGAAGCCGACCGCGATGCCAAGTACGTGAAGCTGGCCGACGAGGCGGTGTGCATCGGCCCGGCTTCGTCCACCCACAGCTACCTCAACATGCCGGCGATCATCTCGACGGCCGAGGTGACGGACGCCGAGGCCATCCACCCCGGCTACGGTTTCCTGTCTGAAAACGCCGACTTCGCCGAGCGCGTCGAGCAAAGCGGCTTCGTCTTCATCGGCCCCACGCCCGACGCCATTCGCACGATGGGCGACAAGGTCTCGGCCAAGCAGACCATGATCAAAGCCGGCGTGCCTTGTGTGCCGGGCTCGGAAGGCGCGCTGCCTGAAGACCCGAAAGAGATCGTCAAGATCGGCCGGGCGGTGGGCTACCCCGTGATCATCAAGGCGGCTGGCGGTGGTGGCGGGCGCGGCATGCGCGTTGTGCACACCGAGGCCGCGCTGATCCACGCGGTGCAGACCACCCGGGCCGAAGCGGGCGCCGCATTCGGCAACCCGTCGGTCTACATGGAAAAATTCCTCGAGAACCCGCGCCACATCGAGATCCAGGTGTTGGCCGACGAGCACAAGAACGCCGTGTGGCTGGGTGAACGCGACTGCTCCATGCAGCGCCGACACCAGAAGATCATTGAAGAGGCGCCGGCACCGGGCATTCCGCGCCGCGTGATCGAAAAGATCGGTGACCGTTGCGCCGCCGCCTGCAAACGCATCGGCTACCGGGGCGCCGGCACCTTCGAATTCCTGTACGAAAACGGCGAGTTCTATTTCATCGAGATGAACACCCGCGTGCAGGTGGAGCACCCGGTGACTGAAATGGTGACCGGCATCGACATCGTGCAGATGCAGATCCGTGTGGCGGCCGGCGAGAAGCTGCCGTTCACCCAACGGCAGATTCAGATGCGTGGCCACGCCATCGAATGCCGGGTGAACGCCGAAGATCCGTACAAGTTCACGCCGTCGCCGGGCCGCATCACCACCTGGCACGCACCGGGGGGGCCTGGGGTGCGCGTCGATTCGCATGCGTACACCAACTACTTCGTGCCGCCGAATTACGACTCGATGATCGGCAAGATCATCACGCACGGCGACACCCGCGACCAAGCCCTGGCCCGCATGCGCATCGCGTTGTCGGAAACGGTGGTTGAAGGCATCCTGACCAACATCCCGCTGCACCGCGAGTTGATGGTGGACGCGAAGTTCGTTGAAGGCGGCACCAGCATCCATTACTTGGAAGGCTGGATGGGCCAACACAAACGTTGATGTGTTGCCGTTGGCCCCCACGTCGCTTCGCTCCTGCCCCCCAAGGGGGCTCCGCCCGTCGGGCCGGCAAAGCCGGTCCCGAGGGCGTTGCTTGATGGGGGCTTCGCTGCGCTTGCCCTTTGATTTCAGGACATTGACCCATGGTTGAACTGCTGTTGCTGGTCCCCGAAGACTTGGTCGAGCCGGTGTCTGATGCGTTGATGGACGAGCTGTCGGCACTGTCGGTGTCGGTGGAAGACGCCGATGCCAACACCGAGGCCGAGCACGCGCTGTTCGGCGAACCCGGCATGCCGGCGCCGAGCGCGGGCTGGCAACGGTCGAACCTGAAGGCGCTGTTTCCAGATGAGGAAGCGGCCACGGCCGCAGCCACGCTGTTGATGGCGCAAGACTGGACCGAAGGCCTCCATCTGCAGTCGCTGACTGTTGTCCCGGATGAAGACTGGGTACGGCTCACGCAGTCGCAGTTCACACCGGTCGAGATCACGCCCAGTTTCTGGATTGTGCCGAGCTGGCATGAGCCGCCGGCCCAGGCCCGGCAGGTGATTCGCCTCGACCCGGGCCTGGCTTTCGGCACCGGCACGCACCCCACCACACGCATGTGCTTGCGCTGGGTTGCCACCTTCGCCGCCGCTCACTTCATACACGCGGGCGACGCCTGGAAGCGGGTGCTCGACTACGGCTGCGGCTCGGGCATCCTGGCCATCGGTGCCGGCCTCTTTGGGGGCACGGGGATCGACGCGGTGGACATCGACCCGGCCGCCGTTGAATCGACCCGCACCAATGCGCAAGCCAACGGCACCACGCTGAATGCCGGCTTACCCGACAAAGCGATTGGCGAGTACCCGCTGGTGCTGGCGAACATCCTGGCGACGCCGCTGAAGCTGCTGGCCCCGCTGCTGTGGTCACACGTGTCGCCCGGTGGCCACCTCGTGCTGGCCGGCATTCTGGAGCGGCAGGCCGACGAGCTGAAAGAGGCTTACGCACCTTGGTGCGAGTTGCACGTCAGCGACACCGAAGACGGCTGGATCCTGATGACGGCCCATCGCCCTGGCTGATCGGCCGGAGAATCCCGCCCCATGACGCACCGCAGTTCAACGTCGCTCCAGCGGGCCGAGCGCCGGGCCGCTCCCAAGGCGGCCCGCATCCCCTCCGGGGATCGCCTGCGGTCTTCCGCGGGCGAGGGGCTCACATGAGCCTCGCCACACGTTGCGTTTCTTGCGGGACCGTTTTTCGCGTCGTCCAAGACCAGCTCAAGGTGTCTGAAGGCTGGGTGCGTTGTGGCCGTTGCGACGAGGTCTTCAACGCCATCGAACACCTGTTCGACCTTGAGCGCGACGCCCCCCCGGGGTGGAAGCCTCCGCCGGCCCCACCGGCGCCGCCGGCTGCGGTGGCCGCCGCGTCTTTCGCACCGCCCGAGAGCCCGCCGGCCGATGACGACGACATCTTCGAGTTGGAAGAAGACGACCGCGTCCATTCGCGGTTTTTTCAACCGGAACAGTTCGACGCCGAGACCTCACCGGCAGAAAACGTCGCCCACCGCGACCGCGTCGAGTTCGCCGACGCCCGCTTCAACGACGAGTTGCTCAGCGACGTAACCGGCGAAGCGCCGCCTCCCCAGCCGGGGCCGAAACGCGTCGCCACCAAAGCGAAACCCAAGCCCAAAACCAAGCCGGCCAAAAGCGCGGCCCGCGCCGAACCCGAGTTCGTGCGCCGCGCCAAGGAGCAAGCCCGCTGGAACACCCCCGCCGCACGCGTGATGCTGACGCTCGCCGGGCTGGCGCTGATGGCGGCGCTGGTCGCCCAGGTTGCGTTCCATCAGCGCGACCTTGTGGTGGCACGCTGGCCCACGTCGCGCCCGCTGCTCGCCTCGGCCTGCCAATGGTTGCAATGCCGCATCGAAGCGCCCCGTCGCATCGACGCGGTGACGGTTGAAAGCAGTTCGCTGTCGCCGGCCAACAGCGGCGCGGCTTATCGGCTGTCGCTCACGCTGCGCAACCGCAGCGACCTGCCGGTGGCCATGCCGTCCATCGACCTCAGCCTCACCGATTCCACCGGGCAGCTGATCTCGCGCCGGGCCTTGTCTCCAGCCGATTTCAGGGTCGGGACGGCGGTGATTCCGCCCGACAACGAAGCGCCACTGCAGTTGCTGCTGTCGTCGAGCGGGCCACGCCTGAGCGGCTACACCGTCGAAGTTTTCTACCCTTGACTCTTGCCGCCGGCCGCTTCAACGCGCACCGGCGCCCTGCCCTCTTCTTTCATTTGGAGCATCCATGTCGGCGTTGATTTGCGGTTCCCTGGCTTTTGACACCATCACGACCTTCCCCGGTCGATTCGCGCAGCAGATCCTGCCGGAGCAGGTGCACATCCTCAACGTGTCGTTCCTGGTGCCCACGCTGCGCCGCGAATTCGGCGGCTGCGCCGGCAACATCGCCTACACGCTCAAGCAGCTGGGCGGCGAGCCGCTGGTGCTGGCCGCGCTGGGCAGCGACGGGCAAGACTATGTGAAGCGCTTGGAAGGCTGGGGCGCCAGCACCGAGTTCGTCCGCGTCGATGCCGACAGCTACACGGCGCAGGCGATCATCATCACCGACACCGACAACAACCAGATCACCGCCTTCCACCCCGGCGCCATGCAGTCGGCGCACCTGGCGCCCGTGCCCAGCCGCAGCGACATCCGCGTGGCCATCGTGGCCCCCGACGGCCGCGACGCGATGATCCAGCACGCCCAGCAATTGGCCGATGCGCAGATCCCCTTCATCTTCGACCCGGGCCAAGGCCTGCCCATGTTCGACGGCGACGAGCTGAAACGCTTCGTCGGCCAAGCCACCTGGGTCGCCCTGAACGACTACGAAGCCAAGATGCTGTGCGACCGCACCGGCCAGACGCTTGAGTCGCTGTCGAAGTCACACCTGCGCGGCGTGATCGTCACGCTCGGCGCCCAAGGCTGCGAGCTGTGGCAACAAGGCGTGCGCACGCACATTCCGGGTGTGGCCGCCACCGAAGTGCTGGACCCCACGGGTTGTGGCGACGCCTTCCGGGGCGCGCTGCTGTTCGGGCTGGAACGCGACTGGCCACTGGAACGCTGCATCACGTTGGGCAACCGCATCGGCGCCTTGAAGATCGCCTGCCGTGGCGGCCAGAACCACGCCATCGACCCGGTGGCGCTGGGCGTTTGATTTTTTGAACGGCAGGTGAGCCTGAACGGTTAACCAACCGGGCTTCGGCGCAGCCCCTTCATCAGCCACCTTGCGAACGGCGCGTGAACGACGCCAGCCGGCCGCTTATTCGCCGAGCTGGCCTTCGCTGAGCGTGTCGAGCTGAAACCGCCCACTGCGGTCCATCAGCCATGTCTCGGTATAGGCCACGCCACCGGCCATGCGCACGGGGCTTGGCAGGGGCAACACGCGGCGGATCATTTCGCGCACGGCAGCCGTCACCTCCGGCGCATGGGTCGGCGCCCGCACGATGTTGATGGCGGTCGCCCGGCCCTGCTCATCGAGCACGGTTTCAACCACCACGATGGCATGCACCAGCGGCGGCAACTTGCCCTTGTAGATGCGGTGCGGGTACGACTCATAGATGTGCCGGGCACCATCGACGCGGTAGCCCTTGATGTCCAGCGCCTGCGACATCTTCTCGCCGGCGGGCGGCAAGGGCGAGGCCACGAAGTTGACGTCAGACGCCAAGGCCGTTCCTGCGCCGATGCCCAACGGGCCGGCCATCCCCAGCGCCAGCAGCGCGATCGAATGAACCCATTTGTGCTTCATTGCGTGCCTCCGCCTCCATGACGTGAAGACAGTGTAGGAAGCGGGTCAGGCGGTGTGGCGTGAACAAATCACACCCGGCGCACGAGTCGGCCGCATGCGTGGCTTTATGCGCAAACCTGGGGTCAGTACGACCCGGGCGGCGGTGGCCGGTCTGCCCGGTGCCAGCGCTGACGGGCCAGCCCCAGCAGGTGGCCGAACGGCGCCTTCAACGCATCGCGCCAGGCCGAAATGCCGGGCGCCAGCGGCTTGATGCCGAAGCGCTTGCGCAGCACCTGGTTGCACTGGTGCACGCGCGCATGGCGGCGCGTCACATCCGAATAAAACACCACCCCGATCGACACCGACACGCCATCACCAGGGCGCACCCAGTCGGTGTCGGATCGTGTCATGTGGGGCGAGGTGCTCGGGAAGTAAACGCCGGTGCCCGGCGCCGTGTGGAAGGTGTGGCTGCGCGCCTCGAAACCGTCTTTCAAGCGCACGCGCTCCAGCGAACCGAACAGCACGAACTCTTCAACATCGGCCGCGGCCACCACCACGCGGTCGGTGTGGTCCCACACGTTCATCGTCTTGCGCCCATGCATCTGCAGCCAGAAGTTGTTCTCACGGTCGATGTGGAACGGCGTCACCGAAGGCGGTGCGGAAATGAAGACGAAACCGCCGACATTGAAGACGCCAGGTTGGCGGTCGACGATCAGCGGCTGTACCGCAGCCATCACCTCGTCGAGAAACGCGCGGTAGCGGGAATCGGTTTCGACGTTGTAGAGCGCCACCCAGGCACCGGGTTCTTCGATGCGGCGGAACACCTCGTCGATGCCTCGACCGTCGGGGCTGTGCCCCTCGTGCATGAACTCCGACGCCTGCGTGGCACCGGGGTTGATGAAGCGGCACTGGCCCGTCGGCATCAATGACTTCGCCAGTTCCGCGAGTTGCGGTAGCTGCATCAGCGGGTGCTGGTGGAAGTTGTGATGGATCTCGCGAACCGCGGCCGTGCTGAACGGCGCCGAGCCCTCGGGCCACACCCGATGGGCGTCGGCCGGCCGCTCCGCGGCAGAAGGCGCCGCAGGGGTCAACAACGGGCTGTCCGGTGCTGTGCGTTTGACCTGCATGCAATTTCCTGGCTGGGGGCGGTGGTGATGGTGAATTTTAGGAGTCTGTTCCGCGCACCGCAGCCCCATGGGCATGGGTCGTGCACTCCGTCGCTGCCCGACGCGCAGCCATAAAAAAACCCGGCCGAAGCCGGGTTCATGCACGAGGCATTTCCGATCAGGGCTTGTTGCCCGTCGGGAACGGCCACGCAGCCGCAGGGCTCAATGCTGTTTTTGCTGCCGGAGCGGCAGGTTTGGCAGCAGCGGGCGCAGCGGGTGCGGCAGCAGGCTTGGCAGCGGGCTTCTTCGCAGCTTTCTTGGCAGCGGCCTTTTTGGCCGGAGCCTTTTTCGCAGCGGCCTTCTTTGCAGGTGCCTTCTTGGCAGCGGCCTTCTTCGCCGGTGCCTTCTTCGCAGCAGCCTTCTTCGCCGGTGCCTTCTTGGCAGCGACCTTCTTGGCCGCAACCTTCTTAGCAGGCGCCTTCTTGGCAGCGGCCTTCTTCGCCGGAGCCTTCTTGGCAGCGACCTTCTTGGCCGGAGCCTTCTTCGCTACGGCCTTCTTCGCCGGAGCCTTCTTGGCCACGATCTTCTTGGCCGGGGCGGCCTTCTTCGCTGCCGCCTTCTTGGCCGGAGCCTTCTTTGCAGTTGCCATTACATTTCTCCTTGATCAAGTTGAAAGAGCACTGCAGCGTTCCGACGCGTCGGAACGCTGCAGTTATTCATCACCCGAAGGTCTGCCCAGGAGGGGCGCCCCGATGCGATGAATGAGTTAGAGGAAGTGAAACCCTCACTTCCTCTTGCCCACTGCGGTCACCACTTCTATTTGTCAGTGATCTCGCATGAGCGAATCTTGATCTGTCACACATGACCTGCTGCTGTGAACCAGCAAGCGTCAGTCCCAGGAAAGGGCGCCACCGGATTGATATTCGATGACGCGCGTCTCAAAGAAATTGCGCTCCTTTTTCAGGTCGATCATTTCGCTCATCCACGGGAACGGGTTTTCCTCGTTCGGGAAGAGCTCTTCCAGGCCGATCTGCGTTGCACGCCGGTTGGCGATGTAGCGCAGATAGCCCTTGAACATCGACGCGTTCAGACCCAGCACGCCGCGCGGCATGGTGTCTTCGGCGTAGCGGTATTCCAGCTCGACGGCCTTCATGAACAAGGCCTTGATCTCGTCCTTGAACGCGACCGTCCAGAGGTGGGGGTTTTCGAGCTTGATCTGGTTGATGAGGTCGATGCCGAAGTTGCAGTGCATCGACTCGTCGCGCAGGATGTACTGGTACTGCTCGGCGGCGCCGGTCATCTTGTTCTGGCGGCCCAACGCAAGGATCTGCGTGAAGCCGACGTAGAAGAACAGCCCCTCCATCAGACATGCAAACACGATCAGCGACTTGAGCAGCGTCTGGTCGTTTTCAGGCGTGCCGGTGTGGAAGTGCGGGTCCATGATCGCGTTGATGAACGGGATCAGGAATTCGTCTTTGTCGCGGATCGACTTGACCTCGTGGTACGCGTTGAAGATCTCGCTTTCATCGAGCCCAAGCGACTCGACGATGTATTGATAAGCGTGCGTATGGATCGCTTCCTCGAACGCTTGGCGCAGCAGGAACTGGCGGCATTCGGGCGCCGTGATGTGGCGGTAAGTGCCCAGCACGATGTTGTTGGCGGCCAGCGAATCGGCGGTGACGAAGAAGCCGAGGTTGCGCTTGATGAGGCGGCGCTCGTCGTCGGTCAGGCCGTTCGGGTCTTTCCAGGTCGCGATGTCACGCGACATGTTGACCTCTTGCGGCATCCAGTGGTTGGCGCAGGTGGCGAGGTACTTTTCCCAAGCCCACTTGTACTTGAATGGCACCAACTGGTTGACGTCGGTGCGGCCATTGATGATGCGTTTGTCGGCGGCGTTGACGCGGTGCGTTGCAGCGGCCTGAGCGACGACGGTTTGGACCGGCGCGCTGTTCATGGACGTTGAACTGAACGCCGGTGTGAACGTGGGCACGGAGGCAGGAGCTTCTAAGACAGAGGGCGCAGCCATCGCACGCGCTTGAGAGGGCAGGCTCAGCGCGGGACTTGTCTTTGGAGATGTCGAGGGTTGAAGGTCTTCTTCCCAAACCAGCATGGTGAATTTCCTGTGCGGACGAATTATGAGAGTTGTCGTGTTGGAACACCAAGCACTTATTGACAGGAAGCGCCGTTCGCTGTTGCGGTGTCGCATCGCAAGCCGGCGCTTGATGCATCAACGATGCGTTCAAGCGTGTCTTCGAGATGCGCGCACCACACGTTGCGATGGCGTTGATCGCATGTCAACGCGTCATTGGCAGGCCTCGCAGGTGGGGTCGTCAATGGCGCAGAACTTGATGTCCGTCGCAGGCTCTTGCATCGGTGCCACCGAGGTTTGCGGCGATGCGATGGCAGCAGCGCTCATGCCACCACTGCCACTCGACACCGAGTTCATCTGCCCCGCTTTCACCGTGGACTTCTCGGTCTGCGACGCGCTGATCGTGCGCAGGTAGTAGGTGGTCTTGAGGCCACGCACCCACGCCAGCTTGTAGGTCTCGTCAAGCTTCTTGCCCGACGCGCCGGCCATGTAGATGTTGAGCGACTGCGCCTGGTCGATCCACTTCTGGCGGCGTGCGGCGGCTTCGACCAACCACTGCGTTTCGATCTCGAATGCGGTGGCGTACAGGTCCTTCAGTTCTTCGGGCACGCGGTCGATGCGGCGCAGCGAACCGTCGAAGTGCTTCAGGTCCATCACCATCACGTCGTCCCACAGGCCCAGCCTCTTCAGGTCGCGCACCAGGTACTCGTTGATGATGGTGAATTCGCCCGACAGGTTCGACTTGACCGACAGGTTGCCGAACGAGGGTTCGATCGACGCGCTGACACCGACGATGTTGGAGATGGTCGCCGTTGGGGCGATGGCGACGCAGTTCGAGTTGCGCATGCCGTGTGCCGTGATGCGGCTGCGCAGGGCGTCCCAGTCGAGCGTGGTGCTGCGATCGACCTCGACGTAGCCACCGCGCGCTTCGGCCAACAAGTCCAGTGAATCGATCGGCAGCACGCCTTGGTCCCACAGCGAACCGCGATAGGTGCTGTAGCGGCCACGTTCGGCAGCCAGTTCGGTCGATGCCCAGTAGGCGTAGTAGCAGACGGCTTCCATCGAGCTGTCGGCAAACTGCACCGCTGACGGCGACGCATACGGCGTGCGCAGTTCATACAGCGCATCTTGGAAGCCCATGATGCCCAGGCCGACCGGGCGGTGGCGCAGGTTGGAGTCACGGGCCTTCTTGACCGCGTAGTAGTTGATGTCGATCACGTTGTCGAGCATGCGCATCGCCGTGGCGATGGTCTTCTTCAGCTTGGCATGGTCGATCACCTTGGCCACGCCGTCGGCGCCGTCGGTCAGGTGGTGAACCAGATTCACTGAACCGAGGTTGCAGACCGCGATTTCAGTTTCGCTGGTGTTCAGCGTGATCTCGGTGCACAGGTTGCTGCTGTGCACCACGCCCACATGCTGCTGCGGCGAGCGCACGTTGCAGGCGTCCTTGA
>JAYSYW010000039.1:0-15194 GCA_043727255.1 Rhizobacter sp.
CCTTACTCCGTTCGGGCTGAGCCTGTCGAAGCCAGCGCAGTACTGGGCGCACCCTTCGACAGGCTCAGGGCGAACGGAGGGCTGGCTGAGGTATGTCGCCAATCAGGTCGCTCTTTGCCATTCGGGTTTGGGGTGAGTCAGTGCTGCGCGGCAATGCGCTCAAGCTGTCTTTTGACGACATAGAAGTGAAACGGAAGAATCCCTGCCAGATAAATCCACCCCAGCGCGTTGTGCACACGAACAAGCGTCGTGGCGATGAGTTGGCGCTGCGTGCCGGTCGTTTCAGTGCAGTACGCGATTCGCACGTCGACGTGACGGTCGTCAACCGCATAGATGGCCTCGTCGGCGCTGAGCGCCAGGTGTTCGAAGGGCGCCATGGCAGGTCGGCCAATGGGCTTCAATCCGAATGGAGCCACCAGCACGTCGCGCAAGCGCGCTAACCACCGCTCTGGCAGGCCCGTGCCCCGCGCGGCCAGCAGCTGGGCCAGGTTTCGTGCGTCACCCTCTGCGAGCACGAGCTTGAAGGCGTCTTTGTAGTGGTGGCCGGGCAGGCTTCCAATGATCCGGCTGTGGGCCGGTACATCACACCGGTGTGCGCGTTGTTTCATGGCGATTCCTTTTGACAGTGGCATCAACCGGCCACTGCTGTGAGAGCCAGGCAAGCCAGGCCCACCAGCAGCACAAAGGGTGAAAAGAGGCGCGTATCCCAATAGGCAAATGGAGAGTCCTTGACGCGCTTGAAAAACCCGATGTAGCGAAACTCACCGATGGCGCGCAACACAAACACCACACCGCACACGGCCAGAAGCACGCGGGCCCAGGCCCAGGGCAGCGTGATGTCTGAGCCACGATGCACGACAACACCCAAGGCGATAACCCCGACGAGAAAGAGCGCGGCAGTGAGCGTACCCAGCGGCGAAGGGTGAAACAGCGCATCGCCCCCTTGCGCCGCTGACCGGCGCGGAATCACCGTGTCGGCTCCGAGGCGCCCACCTGCGGCCCAGTACAGGTGAAAAACAACGACGCAACCCAGACCGACCACAACTATCAAAAGCGCCAAATTACGCATCGTGTTTTCCTTGCATAGGGTTGAAGCGCGGCAACGACAGCCTGCGGAGGGTGGGCGGTCGTGCCGTTCTGAACTGCGCGTGGGCAGGCAGCGCGGGTGCAATGAATTTTGTTCGATGGCCCCATGAGGGCGTGATGGCGGCGATGGCGCGCTTCATGCTGCGCCGTGCCCGACCGCTCGCAACTGCGCCTCGTGGGCGGACAACCAGGCGGTGAGCTCCGCGCGGTTGTCTTGTCGCCAAGGGTGAAAACGCGGGCTGAGGTAGGGCAGGCCATGCCAGATCAAATGCCAAACCACGCCACAGCGGCCGAAGAAGAAGCGCAGGCCTTCGAGGCCCGTGCGCACGATGCGCCTGGGTTTGAAGCACCCGTCTCGGTACAGCATGTTGAGATAGACACGGCTGAAGAGCAGGGTGAAACTCAACGTGACCAAAAGGAACCACGTGGCACGCCAGAACCAACCCCCGCCCGCTGCGCTGTAGAGATCAAAGCAAACCGATTTGTGCTCGGTCTCTTCGGCACTGTGCCAGCCCCAGATCAAGGCCATCGCAGGCTCAGCCGATGCGAGCACCCGCGGGTTGTTCAGCACGAGATTGCCCAAGACGGCGGTGTAGTGCTCATACGCGCAAACCACGGCCAACTGTGAGATCAGCGAGAGCCGGCGATCGCTGATGGCCTGAATGCGTTCGATCAGATCGTGGGCCACGTTGGCATACCCCAGGCGCTCAAGTACCTCGTTGTACTGGCGGTGCTGGTGCGTGTGAATCGACTCCTGCGCGATGAAGTCCCGCACCGCTTCGCGCAAAGCGGGCTGCGCATCAAGGTCCAACCCCGCCGCGACCTTGCGGGCCACATCTATGAAAAAGACTTCGCCCTGCGGGAACAGAAACGACATCGCATCGAAGGCGTGCGTCGCCGCTGCATCGCCTGCGTTCCAGTGGCGCGCGAAGCCTTGGCGCCAGTCAATGCGGGGTGCGCGGGCGGTTATGGGGGGCATGTGAGTCCAGGGTTGGCTGACGAAAAATGCAATGCGCTCACTGCGACGGTCGCGACAGCTTTCCGTCGCCTGCCGCGATCAGCACTGGTGCGAGCATGAAGGGCGCCCACAGCGGGGATGCCGGGAAGGCAACCAGACCCCAAAATTGCCCCCTGCGGACTGCGGAGACATTGCGCAAAGGGGGCAGCGCGTGTGCATGGCGATAAAGTATACGAATGCGTATGTTATTGGCAAGCCCCTTTGATCCCCGGAATCAAACTCACATGCGCCGCAAGCACAACTTCAGCTGAAACGACTGGCTGGTGACCCCGTCATTCAACGCGCCACTGCGGCTCGCACTGCCTTTCTGGCGCATCCGCTCAAGCTCGCCGGCTTGCCACAGAAGCTGGCCAAACAACGCACCGTGTTCGGCTACGCGAGCTGCATCGGCCTGGCTGGTGCAATTGATTGCCACCGACAACGCGGAGGCCATTGGTGGGTTGAAGATCGGCGCACGGGGTCGAGGTCTGCCTGCCCCTCTGCTGACACCAGCATCAGCGTGCGGCCATCAGGCCCACTGGCCGCGTCTGCGTCACCCCGATTCAGCGCAAACCACATCGTGACCACCGCACGGGAAACCATTCCTCGGTGCGTGCCAGAGGCTTCCGGCAGTCCAGCTCAGTGGCGACTGTCTGGCAACCAGAACTGGAACCGGGCTCCGCCGTCCACCTCGCCCTCGGCCCAGATGTCACCGCCGTGGCGGCGGATGATGCGGCGCACCGAGGCGAGTCCGACCCCCGTGCCCTGGAAGTCACTGGCGCTGTGCAGGCGCTGGAACACACCGAACAGGCGGTCGGCAAACCGCATGTCGAAGCCGGCGCCGTTGTCGCGCACGGTGAAGGCCGGGCGGCCTTCGTGTTCGCTGCTCTCGAACCAGATGCAGGCGTCTTTGCGCTTGCTGGTGTACTTCCAGGCGTTGCCCAGCAGGTTCTCGAGTGCCACGCGCATCAGCGTGGCGTCGCCATTCGTCAGCAGGTTGGGGTCGATCTCGACGCGCACCGTGCGTTCCGGTGACTGGCGCTTGAGGTCGTCCACGATGTAGCCCACCAGTTGCGACAGGTTGATGGGCTGGCGCGCAAGTGGCTGCGAAGAGAGCTGCGACAAAGCCAGCAGCGAGTCGATCATGCTGTTCATGCGCACGGCGGCGCCGAGCACGCGGTCGAGGTGGTCGTTGCCGATGCGGTCGAGCAGGCGGCCGTAGTCTTCTTTGAGGATGCGGGTGAAGCCTTCGACCACGCGCACTGGCGCGCGCAGGTCGTGCGACACGGTGTAGCCAAGGGCTTCGATGTCGTTGGTGCGGTTGGTGTCGGCCACCGAGGTGCCACCAGCGGGCCGGTGGAACACGAACCACGCGCTCTGGCGCGCGTCGCCTGGGGCGGCTGCGAGCGGCAGCACGCGCAGCTCCCAGCCGTCTGACAGCGCGGTGACCAGCGGCTGGTTCAGCACGGTGGCGCTGCCCAGCGCGGCGCTGGCGGCTGCGGGCAGGCGAGCCAATGCGTCTTCCCAGGGCATGCCGGCGATTCGGTTTTCCGTCAGGCCCATCCACTTGGCGGCGGGGCCGTTGCCGGCTTGCACCAGCCAACTGGCATGCGGGCCATCGGCTGATACCTGCAGCGCGGGCGAGGGCAGGGCTTGCAGCAGCGGGCCGGCCAACCCGTCGAGCGTGGCCACTTGCTCGCGGGCCGTGCCCACGTAATGTGAAAAGCGGCCGTCGGCGTCGAGGCGGGGTGTGCCGCGCAGCAGCAGCTGGCGGCCGTCGCATTGGGCGGGCAGGTCTGTGAAGGGCGCCTTTGCTTCGATGCTGGCGCGCAGCGCGCGCAAGGCTTCGCCGCTGCCGCCGAAGTGGTCGCACAACAGTGGGTGGCCGGTGGCCCGGCCCCACTGGCCCAGTGCGGCGCCGAGCGGTGGGCGAAGTTCCACCAGTCGGTGTTGTGAATCGGTTTGCCATTGCCAGACATCGAGCAGCTCGCGCAGACCTTGCGCGCCCGCAAGTTCGGCGGCCTGGCTGTGTTGCCGTTTTTGCAGGCTCAGTGCCCAGGCCACGGTGGCGGCCAGGGCCAGCAGGCTGAGTGCGGCAACGGCCACAGCCACGCCGAGCCAGGGGTCGGCTTCGTGCGATGCGAGGGCCGGGGTGGCCCAGGCGTTCGACACGGCGCCGCCGAGTGCGCCACCGGCCACCGCAAGGGTCCGGCGCCACTGCGAACGGGCGCCAGGCGGGGTCAGGCAAATCATGTAAACGATTGTAGGCAGCGGCTGTTGGTGTTCAGGGTTTCCGCCCCCCGGCGGAGGTTCAAGTTTTGTGGTGTTGTGCCGAGAACAAGGGCTGATTCCTCTGCCTGGTGTTGGCGTTCGCACCAGCGGGCGGCTCCCGGTTTTCTTGGTTTCTGTTGCACGGTTCGATCGACGCACATGCCTGTTCGCCCCGTCCGTCTTTTTCGCACGGTTCTCGCGCTGGCCGCCCTGGCGGCGTTGCTCGCGTGGTTCGTGCCATCGGGGGTGGCGAAGTGGTTGGCCAGCCTGGCGCTGGTGACCGTCGCGCTGGGCATGAGCCTGCAGTTCTTGCAGCCGCTGCGCAGGGTGTTCGCAGGTGCGCCGGCGCCTCCGTCGGCACCCCAGCCGGCCGGGCCACCGCCCGATCGGGGGCCGGAGCCCGAAGCCCACAGCACCAACCCCACCGACTGGCTTGCACTCGTCCACGAGGTGGTGGGTTGTGCGAGCCGAGCCGCATCCCTCCCCGACGCCTTGCAGGCGGTGGGTAATGCGCTGGCCCAAGCCCTGGGCGCCCGTGAAATCAACGTGATGCGCGTGGTGTCGGCCAGTGAGGACAGCGCCGAGTTGGTGGTGATACGCCCCGAGCCGCAAGCCGCGCCGTGTCGCATTTCTGTGCACCGGCACCTGAGCCCGACCGGCCGCGCCGTGTTGCAGCAGGAGGTGGTGTTGGCTCAGGTGCCGGGCGCTCGCGGGTCGGGGCCCGATGGTCTGCTGGCGCTGCCGGTGTCACACAAAGGCAGGCCGGTGGCGGTGCTGGAGTTGCTGGGCCTGCGCTTTGAGCCGGGCTGTGCCGGGCTCGATAACCTGCTCGAAACCGCCCGGTTGATGCTGGCCGGCGTGGCCGAGCGCGACGCGCTGACTCGCCAGTTGATCCACACGAAAGCGAACCTGAAAGAGTTTGCCCAGACCGTGGATGGCGCGTTTTTCGTCACCAACCCGGCACGCGACCGCTTCCACTTCCTGACGGCGAGTGACTTGGAGGTGTGGGGCGTGTCACGCGAGGAATGGGAGCACGAACCCGGCCTTTTCTTGACGCGTGTGGTGCTTGAAGACCAACCGCTGCTCGACGAGCGGCGGCGGCTGGAAACCTGTGGCGAACCGGCCGACTTCAGCTTCCGCATACACCACCCCACCAAGGGCCTGCGCTGGCTGCGCTCGCGCACCCGTTCGCAGGTGCTGCCGAGTGGGGTGCGGGTCTGCGGCATGGTGCTCGACGTCACGGATGAACATGCGCAGCACGTCGAGCTGCAGCGCGCCCGCGATGTGGCCGAATCGGCCAGCCGCGCCAAGAGCCAGTTCATGGCCAACATGAGCCATGAAATACGCACGCCGATGAACGGCATCCTCGGCATGACCGAGTTGCTGCTGGGCACGACGCTGAACGACAAGCAGCGCCGCTTCGTGCAGGCGGTGTATCGCTCGGGCGAGGCGCTGCTGGAAATCATCAACGACATCCTCGACTTCTCGAAAATTGAAGCCGGCAAGCTGGAGCTGGCAGAAATTGATTTCATGCTGCGCACGGTGGTGGAAGACACCCTGGAACTGCTGGCCCCGCGTGCGCATGAAAAAGGCCTGGAACTGAGCTTCCAGGAAGCGCTGGGCCTGCCGCAAGTGGTAACCGGCGACCCGCTGCGGCTGCGCCAAGTGCTGACCAACCTGGTGGCCAATGCGATCAAGTTCACCGAGCAGGGCGAAGTGACCGTGCACCTGAGGGCAAGCCCCGATGGCCGTCCCGATGTGTTCGAGTTCGCCGTCAAAGACACCGGCATCGGCATCGAAACCGAGGTGCTGCCGCGTTTGTTCACAGCCTTCACCCAAGGCAGCGCCGGCATGGCACGCCGTTTTGGCGGCACCGGCCTCGGGCTTGCCATCTCGCGTCAACTGGTTGAACTGATGGGCGGGCAGATCACCGTCACCAGCGCGCCCGGCATCGGCTCGCGCTTCAGCTTTGCGCTGCGCCTGCCGGCGTCAAGCGCCCAGGGCGCCCCCTTGGGGTTGGACCTGATCGAGATGCCGCTGCTTCGCGTGCTGGTGGTAGAAGACCATGAGACCAACCGGGTGGTGTTGGAAAACATGCTTCATGCCTGGGGCATGGAAGTGGTGCTCGCCGAAGACGGCCGCCAGGCGCTCGACATCCTTCAAGGCGCCACAAAAATCAACCCGCATTTCGACCTGGCGCTGGTGGACATGCACATGCCCCGGCTCGACGGCATGAGTCTGGCCTTGGCCCTGCAGTCCAGCGGCATTCACCCGGCGATGAAGATGATCTTGCTGTCGTCGGTGTCGTCGCCCGACGACGTGCGCGCGGCGCACCAAGCTGGTTTCGACCGCTTTGTGCCCAAACCGGTGCGCAAAGCTGAGTTGCGCCAGGCAATTTTGGGAATTTCTTCCGTTCTCTCAGACACAGCCCGATTGACGCCCCGGCTCCACGCCCACATCCTTGTCATCGAGGACAACATCGTCAATCAGGAAGTCATCGGCCAGATGTTGCGTTCGCTCGGTTGCCGGGTGCAGGTCTGTCCGGGCGCACTGGCTGGCCTGCGGGTTTTGTGTGACAAGCGCTTCGATCTGGTGCTGATGGACATTCAGATGCCGGGCATGGACGGAGTCGAAGCACTGAACTGGTTCCGACGCGACGTGACGGGGCGATTCACTTTCGTGACCCCCCCCGACACGCCTGTCATTGCGGTGACCGCCAACGCGCTTGGAGGCGACGAGGAACGTTTCCTGGGTTTGGGCTTTAATGACTATCTTTCCAAACCGTTTCGTCAGAGCCAACTGCTTGCCATGCTGTCCAAACACCTACAACTTTCGGCGCCGATGGAACCCCCGCAGTCAGCAGGTGGCGGGCCTGTCCCCGCACCCGCTGGCACCGCGAGCGAGGTGCTCGACGCCACCGCCCTGGGCCGCCTGCGCGAGCTCGACCCGACCGGCGAAAACCACCTGATGGATCGCGTGGCCAACGCCTTTGAAAGTTCGATCGGCCGCCTGATTCCGCAACTGCTCGATGCCCAGCGCACCCACGAAGCCGCTGGGGTTCGCCACGTGGCCCACACGCTGAAGTCGTCCTCAGCCAGCATTGGGGCACTCAAGCTTTCCAAGATATGTGCCGAACTTGAAGCCATGGCCCGTGCTGAACAACAAGAGGGCATGGACGAACACATCGAGGCGCTGCAAGCCGAACTGGCAATCGTTCGCGTGGCCTTGAAGCAGATTTTGAGTGCCTGAAAACATGACATCCAGTGCCGCGCTGATCGAAGACGACGTGCTTGGTCAGCCCCGGGTGCTGCTGGTCGACGACGACGAGGTCAACCTGCTGCTCACCGCCATCGCCTTGCGCGAACGCGGTTTTGCCATCACCGAAGCCACCAGCGGCGAAATCGCCATCCAGATGCTGGCGACCTGGCTGCCCGACGTGGTGGTGCTCGACGCGCTGATGCCCGGGCTTGACGGATTCGAGACCTGCCGCGAGTTGCGCACCTTGCCCGGCTTCGAGTCGCTGCCCGTGCTGATGCTCACCGGCCTGGACGACGACGCCTCCATCACCCGCGCCTACGAGGCCGGCGCCACCGATTTCTTCGTCAAGTCCACCCACTGGAGCCTGTTGGCCGGCCGGCTGCGTTACCTGCTGCGCTCGTCGCGCACCCGGCTCGAACTGGAGCGCAGCAAGGCCAAGCTGGCGCGCGCCCAAGACCTGGCCCGCATGGGCAGCTTCGACTGGCGGGTGGGGCAGGGCAACCCGATCTTTTCACCCGAGGGCCTGCGGGTCTTCGGCATGGGCATGGGTGACGCGCCGGCCATTCGCACCCTGCTGCGCATGGTGCCGCGCGATGACCGCATGGGGTTCATGGCCATGCTGCGCGAGGTGTTCCGCCACAGCTCGGTGCTGGCCACCGACATCCCGGTGACCCTGCTCGACGGCCGTCAGCAACGCATCATCCACGTCGAGGCCGAGCCCGAGTTCAACGAGCACGGCAACATGTCGGGCTACACCGGCATCGTGCAAGACGTGACCGACCGCCGCATGGCGGAAGACAAGATCCGGCACCTCGCCAACTTCGACGCGCTGACCGGCCTGCCCAACCGCCGCCAACTCATCTGGCGCGCCGAACGGGCCTTGGAACATGCGCGCCGGCTCAACCACCGCGCCGCGCTGCTGCTGATCGACCTTGACCGCTTCAAGATCGTCAACGACACGCTGGGCCACGGCGCCGGCGACGAGTTGCTGATGGAGGTGTCGCGCCGGCTGCGCTCGTGCGTGCGGCATTGCGACCAGGTGATTGAAACCTCGGTCGAGTCGATGAGTTCGCGCTCTCACCGCACGCTCGAAGCGGTGGGCCGGCTGGGTGGCGACGAGTTCGTGGCCCTGCTGCCCGAAGTGGCCGACGACGCCGACGCCGAACGCGTGGCCGACCGCATCCTCGACGTGATGCGCGACCCGGTTTTCGTGGGCGGGCAAGAGTGTTTCGTGACCGCCAGCGTCGGCATCGCCATGTTCCCGCGCGACGGCACCACGGTGGCCGACTTGATGCGCAATTCCGACGTGGCGATGTACTCGGTGAAAGCGCAAGGCCGCAACGCCGCGCTGCTGTACCGCCCGGCGTTGGCCGGCAAGGGCCGCGAAAAGCTCGAGCTTGAATCGGCGCTCCACAAGGCCATCGAACGCAACGAACTGGTGCTGCACTACCAACCCAAGATCGACGTGCGCGCCGCCAAGATGGTGGGCGTTGAGGCGCTGATGCGCTGGCAACGTGGCGGCACGCTGGTGGCGCCAGCCGACTTCATTCCGCTGGCTGAAGAAACCGGGCTGATCATTCCCCTGAGCGAATGGGCGATCCGCGAAGCCGCCCGCCAGGCCCGCCTGTGGCAAGACAGTTTCGGCTTCGCCGATTCGATCGCCGTCAACCTGCCCAACCGCTTGTTCGAGCGCACCGACCTGGTTGAAAACATCCACCAGGCCGTCACCCAATACGGCGTGCCGCACCACGCCATCGAACTCGAAATCACTGAAACCGGGCTGATGAAAGAGCTGCAGAACGTCATCCCGACGCTGCACCGGCTCAACGAGATCGGCGTCGAGATTTCGATCGACGACTTCGGCACCGGCTATTCGTCGCTGGCCTACCTGACCACGTTGCCGATCAGCGAATTGAAGATCGACCGCTCGTTCGTGCGCGACCTTGGCATGACGCCGCAAAGCTCGGCCGTGGTCACCGCCATCATTGCGCTGGCCCGTTCGCTGGGCCTGCGTGTGGTGGCCGAGGGCGTTGAAAACATGCGCCAGATGGAAGTGCTGCACCGCCTGGGTTGTGGCGTGATGCAGGGCTTCTTGTTCAGCCGCGCGCAGCCGCCCGAACTGCTTGAACAGTGGCTTCACCAGACCGTGTTGCCACGCAAGGCGCCGTGGATCGTGAATGCCGATGAGGCCACGGCCGCCGACAACCTGCGCGCGACCCTGGAAGCCCGATCGCCACGGCTGAACCCACTGGGCTGAAGCGCCCGGTTTTGCGAAGTTGAACCCCATGGACCCGACACGCGACCCTGCTCCGAGGGCTGCCGCTGGCGAAGCCGTTCCAGCGCAACTGGCCAAGGCGGCATTGCGCCGGCTGGTGCTCGACAAGCTGGAACCGACCCCTGAGAACTACACCCGCGCCTACGTCGAAGAGGCGGGTGGCACCGCCAGCCCCGCCTTGCCAACGGCGTCGCTGCCGGTCGTCGAACGCCTGGTGGCGCGGGCGCTGTCGCATGTGGGGCCGGCCTTGCAACGTGACCTGCAAGACGCGCTGGCCAAGGGCCAGTGGGCGCAGGCCGACCAAATTCTTGAACGCCAGAAGCTGCCCGACTCGGGCGCGCAGGCGGCGGCACTCGCCGGGCTGATCGAACGCATCGTGCGCGGGGTCGAGCGCGGCGGGCGCCAATGGACGTCAGCCCGCAAAAAAGACAGCCTGCAGCGCGTGCTGTCGAGCACGCGCAGCGACGTCAGCAAGCTGCACCAGCGCCTGGGCCAATTGGTGGGCGGCTGGGAAACCGACACGCTCGACGAAACCGTGGAGACCGAAGAGGGCGAGGCGCTGGACACGCCGGCACAAGGCACCCGAGACGCCGAAGCGCCGCAGCCCGACACGGCCGTGCTGCCGGCAATGGGAGAGCTTGGGGTGCCATCGGAATGGCCGTCGGTGCTGGACAGCCTGGGTGGCGTGGTTCAAAAAGCCCTGCCGCCCCCGCCCGCGCCGAGTGCCACGCTGGCCGAAGAGCTGGGCAGCATCACCGACGGCATCAAGGCGCAAGGCCCCACGACTGACGAAGCGCAGCGCATCGCGCAGCTTTGCAAGCGGGCCGGGCGCGTGCTGGAACACCGCCACCACCTGATCGACCAACTGGGCGGGCTGTGCCACGAACTGACCGCCAGCCTGACCGACCTGGCTGAAGACGACAGCTGGGCGCGTGGGCAATGCGACGCGATGCGGCTGCAAATTGAAGATGGGCTGACGGCACGCAGCGTGCGATCGGTGTCGGAACTGCTGCAAAGCACCCGCGAGCGCCAAGGCCACTTGCGCGAGGAACGGACCAAGGCGCGCGACGCGCTGAAGTCGATGATCCAGCGCATGCTCAGCGAACTGGGTGAACTGGGTGTGCAGACCGGGCGCTTTCACGACAGCATCGGCCGCTACGCCGGCGTGATCGAAAAGGCCGATTCGCTGGAAAGCCTGGCCGGCGCGGTGCGCGAGATGGTGGAAGAAAGCCGCACCGTGGAGGCGTTGGTGAACCAGGCGCAGAACCGCTTGCAGACCGAGCACCAACGCGCCACGGGCTTGTCTGACCGGGTGGTTGAACTCGAAAGCGAGCTGCGGCGTTTGTCGGAAGAAGTCTCGACCGACCAGTTGACGCAAATCGCCAACCGGCGCGGGCTGATCCAGGCCTTCGACACCGAACGCGCCAAGCTCGAACGCAGCGGTGGCGAACTGTGCGTTGGCCTGCTCGACATCGACAACTTCAAGCGTCTGAACGACGAACTGGGGCATGGCGTGGGCGACGAGGCCCTGAAGGCGCTGGCCGCCACCGTCAGCAAGGCCCTGCGGCCCACAGACCTGGTGGCGCGCTACGGCGGTGAGGAATTCGTGGTGTTGCTGCCCGACACGCCGCTGGCCGAAGGCGAGCAGATCCTGACGCGTTTGCAGCGTTCGTTGACCGGCGGGCTGTTCATGCACGAGCAGCGCCAGATCTTCGTCACCTTCTCGGCCGGCGTGACGGCCTACCAATTGGGTGAGCGCATCGAAACCGCGCTTGAGCGGGCCGACGAAGCGCTTTACGAAGCCAAGCGCACGGGGAAGAACCGCACCTGCCTTGGCTGAGGTGCGGGCCTGCGCGCCCGCTCAAAGGCGGATAGTTCTTTGAGCTGACTCCCCCTATCCCTTTGGATAGGGTAGGGGTGAGGGCATGTGATGCACCATCGTGCCCGGCGCAACCCCTCTCCCCATGGCGAGGGGGCCATGCAGGAGAAGTTGAGTTCAGCCGCTCAGTGCAGCTTGATGCGCGGCCTGTAGGCCCGGCTCAGCAATTCGGTCAGCGTGATCAGCGCTGTTTTGCGAAAGCCGCCCAGCGCCATCTGGTGCTGCTTATGCAAGCCCCAGTACATCACCTTGGCGAGCTGGCCCTCGACGAACAGGCTGCCGCGGGTCAGGCTGCCCATCAGGCTGCCAACCGATGAGTACTCGGCCAGCGACACCAGCGAGCCCTGGTCCTTGAAGAGGAAGGGCTTCACGGACTTGTCGCCCGCGATCAGCTTTTCGAGGTTGCGCACAAGGTACATCGCCTGCTGGTAGGCCGACTGCGCACGGGGCGGCACCCAGTGGCCGCCAGGTTGCGGGCAGGCCGCGCAATCACCGAAGGCGAAGATGCTCGGGTCGTTGGTGGTTTGCAGGTTGCCCGTGACAACCAGCTGGTTGAGCCGGTTGGTTTCGAGCGGGTTGTCTCCGGCGATGGTCTTCAGCGTGTCCGATGCCTTCACGCCGGCCGCCCACACCGAGATGGTCGATTGGATGACCTTGCCGCTGGCCATCTTCAAGCCCTCGGCGGTCACTTCCACCACCTTCTCGTTTGTGTGCACCTCGATCGACAGACGGCGCAGCTCGCGCACCGCCGAATTGGCCAGCCGCTCGGGCAACTGCGACAGCAGGCGTGGGGCGGCTTCAACCAGCACGATCTGCAGGTCTTTTTCAGGGTGGATGTGGTCGAAGCCGAAGTTCGCCAGCACACGGGCCGACGAGTGCAGTTCGGCCGCCAGTTCAACGCCCGTGGCGCCACCGCCCACGATGGCCACGGTGAGCCGGCCACTGCCAGCGGTGCGCGGCACGGTTTGCGCGCGGATGCAGGCGTTGATCAGCTTGTTGTTGAAGCGCTCGGCCGCCGCCGGGCTGTCGAGCTTGATGGTGTGTTCGGCCGCGCCTGGCGTGCCGAAGTCATTTGTCTGGCTGCCCACCGCGATCACCAGCGTGTCGTATTCGACCTGCTGCGCGGGGGTGATCTCAGCGCCCCAGGCGTCATAGCTGGGCGCGAGGCTGATGGTCTTGGCGGCGCGGTCGATGCCGACCAGTGCGCCGAGGCGGAACTTGAAGTGGTTCCAGCGCGCTTGCGCCAGGTACTCGATTTCCTCGGCGTGGGTGTCAAAGCTGCCGGCGGCCAACTGGTGCAACAGCGGTTTCCACACATGGGTGCGGGCGGCGTCCACCAGCGTCACCTGCGCGAGCCCCTTGCGGCCCAGGCGCTTGCCCAACTGCGTGGCCAATGCCAACCCCCCCGCGCCCCCGCCCACGATCACGATGCGTTGCATCTGCAGTGCTTTCTTTTATTGCAAACCCGACAAAACTCTCGCGGCGGCAGCGGCACAGCCTGGCCCCGCCCTGCGGTTCGGCGGAGCCGGGAACCATCGTGGGTGTCAGAGGGGTTTGGGTTGGCTGGCCGGGGAGGCCGCAAAGATGCTGGCGGAAGCGGTGAGATTCGAACTCACGGAAGGGTTCCCCCTTCGCTGGTTTTCAAGACCAGTGCCTTAAACCGCTCGGCCACGCTTCCTTGTTCATTCATTCGTTTGGAGCGAGGCTGCAGGGAGCCCGCGTTCACGTCGCTTGGCGACATGCTCTTCGCTTGCCGGAATCCTCTTCGAGGCCCCGGCCAAGGCCCGGGCCCGTAAGGCCCAGCCCGCTTCCAATCGAAGGCCGGATTGTAGTGGCGCCAAGCTCACCTCGGCGCCACGAACCCCCGTTTCAGGCGGGTCGCTGCGCCTGTGCGCAGGCCACTTGAATCACCTCGCGCCCGCCCCCGTCCACCCGAACGGCGGTCAACTGGCCGCCCCACACGCAGCCGGTGTCGAGCGCGAGCAGGTCAGGGCGGTTCACCAGGCCCAGGGTGGACCAATGCCCGAACGCGATCGGCACGCCCCGTGTGCGCCGATCCGGCGCCTCGAACCATGCGTGCAAGCCGGCGGGCGTGGCTTCTGCGCCTTCTTTGGTGTGAAAGTCGAGTGCACCGTCCGCCGCGCAAAAGCGGGTGCGGGTCAGTGCGTTGACGGCAAAGCGCAGCCGTTCATCGCCTTGCAGTGACGCGTCCCAGCGTGCGGGTTCGTTGCCATACATCACGCGCAGGAAGTCGGCGAGTTCGGCGCCCCGCAGGCGGTCTTCGACTTCACCGGCCAGTGCGAGCGTGGTGGCAAGGTCCCATTGCGGGGGCACGCCGGCATGCACCATCAGCCAGCCCTGCGCATGCACCGCCATGTGCTGGTGGCGCAACCAGTCGATCAGCGCAATGCCGTCGGGGGCTTGCAGCAATTCACCCAGCGTGTCGCTGCGGTGTTGGGGTCGCACCCCGTAGGCAACGGCCAGCAGGTGCAGGTCGTGGTTGCCCAGCAGGCAGGTGGCGGCGCCGTCGAGCCCGTGCAGTCGGCGCAGCGTGGCCAACGAGGCCGGGCCCCGGTTGACCAGGTCGCCGAGGAAGAAGGCATGGTCACGCGAGGGCGAGAAGTCGAGTTTGGCGAACAGGCGTTCCAGCGCGTCGCAGCAGCCTTGCAGGTCGCCGATGAGGTAATTCATGGCACGCATTCTGCGTTCTTCCCAGGGTGGGCGAAGTGGCCAGTCTGCTACGCTTGCCGCCCTCTCATCTACCGCGCGTTTTCGGGAATTTCCCGACGGCGTGCCCCGCATGGAAATCGCGCTACTTGTCTTCCTGATCCTCCTCAACGGCCTGTTCGCCATGTCGGAAATGGCGCTCACCGCGTCGCGCAAAGCGAGGCTTCAGGTGATGGTGGAGACGGGTGAATCGGGGGCGCAGGCCGCGATGGACCTGCACGACAACCCCACCAAGTTTTTGTCCACGGTGCAGATCGGCATCACGTCCATCGGGGTGCTGAACGGCATCGTCGGCGAGGCGGCGTTCGCCGAACCGCTGGCTGCCTGGGCCGCGCACACCTTCCACGTGCAAGGCAACGCCGCCAGCATCACCGCCACCGCTTTGGTGGTGGTGTGCATCACCTTCGTGACCATCATCTTCGGCGAGCTGGTGCCCAAGCGCCTGGGCCAGATGTACCCCGAGTCGGTGGCCCGGCTGGTGGCGCCGCCGATGGAGTTTTTGTCGCTGGTGGTGCGGCCGTTCGTGAAGTTGCTGTCGTGGTGCACCGAAGCGACGCTGCGGCTGCTGGGCATTCGCGGTGGCCCCAACCGGTCGGTCACTGAAGAAGAGATCGCGGCCAGCCTGGAAGAAGGGTTGGACGCCGGGGTCATCGAAGCGCAAGAGCACCAGATGGTGCGCAACGTGTTTCGGCTCGACGACC
>JAYSYW010000040.1:0-3151 GCA_043727255.1 Rhizobacter sp.
ATCGACGGCAAGCCGATCTACGGCCACATGGACTACGGCAAGAAAGACCCGTCGCTGGGCTGGCGTTTCACCGACGCCTGGCTGTCGATGGCCGGCACCGCCGACATCGGCATCCCGAACGGCAAGCCGGTCGATGAATGGGGCATTCGCACTTCGGCCGATGGCTGCACGCCGCAGGGCGCTTCGGTCTCGCGCGGTGGCGCCACCAACTCGCCGGCCGCCGTCTACGCGCTCACCAAGTACGTGGACTGGATGAAGAAGTACGCGCCGAAAGAAGCCACCGGCATGACCTTCGGCGAGGCCGGCCCCGTGCCCGCGCAAGGGCAGATCGCGCAGCAGATTTTTTGGTACACCGCCTTCACCGCCGACATGACCAAGCCCGGCCTGCCGGTGGTCAACGCCGACGGCACGCCCAAGTGGCGCATGGCCCCCGGCCCCAACGGCCCGTACTGGAAGCAGGGCATGCAAAACGGCTACCAAGACGTCGGCTCGTGGACCTTCTTCGCCAACCACGACGAGAACCGCACCGCCGCCGCCTGGCTGTACGCGCAGTTCGTGACCGCCAAGACCACATCGCTCAAGAAGACCATCGTCGGGCTGACGCCGATCCGCGAGAGCGACATCCAGAGCAAGGCGATGAGCGACATGGCGCCCAAGCTCGGTGGGCTGGTCGAGTTCTACCGCAGCCCCGCGCGTGTGGCCTGGACGCCCACCGGCACCAACGTGCCCGACTACCCGAAGCTCGCGCAGCTGTGGTGGAAGAACGTGGCCGTGGCCGTCACCGGCGAGAAGACGCCGCAGGCCGCGATGGACACCCTGGCCGAAGAGATGGACCAGGTGATGGCGCGGTTGGAGCGCGCCGGCATGGCCCGTTGCCCGCCCAAGCTCAACCCCAAGGGCAGCCCCGACAAGTACCTGAGCGACAAGGGCGCGCCGTGGAAGAAGCTCGCCAACGAAAAGCCCAAGGGCGAAACCATCGCCTACGACACGCTGCTGAACGCGTGGAAGGCCGGCCGGGTGCGCTGAACTTTGCATGGGCAAGTGGCGCGGGGCTCTCAAAGGCTGAGAGCTTTTTGAATTGACCCCCTCTCCCCAAAAGGGGCGAGGGGGTCATGCGGTTGGAAGACCACGCCCCTGCCAACCCGCAGGTCGATCTGCTGCCTCAGCCCGGTTGGCCACCCTTGCCCATACGATGCGCCTTCGCACACAGACGACAGGCACCCATGCCGACTCCCACAGACAACACCCCCAGCGCGGTTTCCATCCAGGGTTTGACCAAGACCTACGCCACGGGCTTCCAGGCGCTCAAGCGTCTGGACCTCGACATCCGCCGGGGCGAGATCTTCGCGCTGCTCGGCCCCAACGGCGCGGGCAAGACCACGCTGATCTCCATCGTGTGCGGCATCGTGAATGCCAGCAGTGGCAGCGTCACGGTGGCCGGGCGCGACATCGTGCGCGACTACCGTTTCACGCGCACGCAGATCGGGCTGGTGCCGCAGGAGCTGTCGACCGATGCCTTCGAGAGCGTGTGGGCCACCGTCACCTTCAGCCGGGGGCTGTTCGGCAAGCCGCCCAACCCTGCGCTGGTTGAGAAGGTGTTGCGAGACCTCTCGCTGTGGGACAAGCGGCACGAGAAGATCATGGCGCTTTCAGGGGGCATGAAACGCCGGGTGATGATCGCCAAGGCCTTGTCGCACGAGCCCGAGATTTTGTTTCTGGACGAACCCACCGCCGGCGTTGATGTGGAGCTGCGGCGCGACATGTGGGAGATGGTGCGCAAGCTGCGCGATGGCGGCGTGACCATCATCCTCACCACCCACTACATCGAAGAGGCCGAAGACATGGCCGACCGCATCGGCGTCATCAGCAAGGGTGAGCTGATCCTTGTTGAAGAGAAGACGGCGCTGATGAAGAAGCTGGGCAAGAAGCAGCTCACGGTCGAACTCGAACATGCGATGACCGAGGTGCCGGCCGAGCTGGCCGCGTGGAACCTGGTGCTGAAGCCGGGCGGCCACACGCTGCAGCGCGAGTTCGATGCGGGCGACGCGAGTGCCGGCGTGGCCCCGCTGCTCAAGCGCCTGGGTGAACTGGGCATTGGCTTCAAAGACGTGAACACGCAGCAAAGCTCGCTCGAAGACATCTTCGTGAGCTTGGTCCATGACCGTTCGCAAGACAACAAGGCCGGAGCCGCGCAATGAATGCCAGCACCTTCAACAGCCATGGCGTGTGGGCCATCTATCGCTTCGAGATGGCGCGCTTCATGCGCACGGTGGGGCAGAGCCTGGTCGCCCCGGTGATCACCACCTCGCTCTATTTCGTGGTGTTCGGCGCGGCCATCGGGTCACGCATGGAAGCCGTCAATGGCGTGCCTTACGGCGCGTTCATCGTGCCGGGGCTGATCATGTTGTCGATCTTCACGCAGAGCCTTTCCAACGCGTCGTTCGGCATCTACTTTCCGCGCTGGACGGGCACGATCTACGAACTGCTGTCGGCGCCGGTTTCATCGCTCGAGCTGGTGATCGCCTACGTGGGCGCAGCGGCCACCAAGTCGATCATCCTGGGCCTCGTGATCTTGCTCACGGCGGCCTTCTTCGTGCCGCTGCACATTGCGCACCCGGTGTGGATGGTGGCGTTCCTGGTGCTCACCTCGGTGACCTTCAGCCTGTTCGGTTTCATCATCGGCATCTGGGCCAAGGGCTTCGAGCAGTTGCAGCTCATCCCCATGTTGGTCATCACGCCGCTCACCTTCCTGGGCGGCGCTTTCTACTCGATCGACATGCTGCCGCCGCTGTGGCGCACCGTCACCCTGTTCAACCCCGTGGTCTACCTGATTGACGGCTTTCGCTGGAGCTTTTTCGACACCGCCGACGTGGGCGTGGGCTGGAGCCTCGGCGCGACCTGCGGTTTTCTCGTGCTGTGCATGGTGGTCGTGACGTGGGTGTTTCGCACCGGGTACCGGCTCAAGAACTGATGCCATCGGCGTCTGAAGGCTTGGCGCCGCGCTGCCTTTCGGCTATACCTCGCAACCACCCCGGGGGCGCCCGGTGTCCGGGCGCTGAGCCTGCGGACCCAACCCCAGTGGCCCCAACCAGGACCGTCGATGGAGCGTGGACAGAAGAACCCGGAAGGCCAGCGGCCCGATCGCTCGCCC
>JAYSYW010000041.1:0-15093 GCA_043727255.1 Rhizobacter sp.
TCAAACACCTGGGCGACGGGGTACATCGCCTCGAGTTCGCGCCAATGCGCCACGCTCACGCGAGGCAGGCCCTGGACGGCGGCCCGGAAGGTTTCCCAATGCGCGGGAGCCGCGTCGCCCGGCGTGCCGTCCGGCTGCTCGTCGGGCAGCACCAGCACGAGCACAGGCACCGCCAGGCCGGCGGCCACCGCGTGCAGCGCATCGGCCAGCTCTTCAAAGCAGTCCCCGACGCGTGACGCGGCCGGTGGGGCGTCCGCGCCGTCGAAGCGCAGCCAGTCTTGCGGACGCACCAACAGCACGTTCAAGCCGTGTGTGTTGCGATGGAACGGTGCCGCTGGGTCGTAGAGCGTCTGGAACAGTTGCCCGTAGGCCGAGAACACGGGTTCGATCGACTGGCCTGTCACCTGGCCCCAGTAGCGCAAAGTGGCCGCCAAGGGACGGTCGGTAAAGGTGGAGGTGACCTGGATCTGGAGCGGCTGCACGGCATCGGCCACGACCTGCTCGCGCGCCATGAGCGCGCAGGGAGGTTCGAGGCCGGCGATCTCGAGCGTCGGGTACGCCAGCAGGGTGTGCAGCAACTCCACGTAGTAGCTTGCGATGTCGGCGGCGGTAGACGCGTCGAACAGGTCTTCGCTGTAGGACAGCACACCTTGCACTTGGCTTTCGGACACGTACAGCCGCGCGAACAAGTCGTAGTCCGAGAAGCCGGAATCCACTTCCACCAGCGACACGCCCTGCGGCAGCTGCGCCATCGGGATCACGTTGAACATGACCTGATACAGCGGGTTGGCGTTGCCGTGCCGGGTCGGGTTCAGGGCCTCCACCATGCGGGTGTAGGGAACGCCCTGGTGGTCGAAGGCGCCGTAGACCGTTTCACGCACTGCGGCGATGACGTCCTGGAAGGTCGCGCGGTCCTGCAATCGCGAGCGCAGCACCAGCGCATAGGCCAGGCAGCCCACCATGCCCCGCTCTTCGGGCGTTGAGCGGTTCACGTAGGGGCTGCCAACCACCACGTCGTCCTGGTTCGACAGCACCTTGAGCAAGGTCTTGAACGCGGCCAGCATCACCACGAAGCTCGACACGTTGGCGGCCTTGCAGAACGTATTCAGCCGCTCGACGAGCTCGTCCGGCAGGTTCAGGGGAACGCTGCGGCCTTTGTAGCTGGGCACCGATGGGCGGGGCCGGTCACACGGCAAGGGCATGGGCGGCGGCAGGTCGCCCAGCCGATCCAGCCAATACGGCATGGAACGCTCGAGCACCTGGGGCAGCTTGCGCTGCTCTTCCAGTGCCCAGTCACCGTACTGGCGCGCGGGGCGCGTGGCGGCCGGCGTGCGTGAGGACAGGCCCGCCTGCGCCAGCATGACCAGCAGCAGGCCGACCGAGGTGGCGTCGCCCACGATGTGGTGCAGGTTGAGGGCAAGCACGTGCTCTTCGTCTCCCAGCACCAGCACAGTCAGGCGCGACAACGAGCCCTGCTCCAGGTCGAACGCATGGCGGCCGATCTTCTCCAGGCTTTCGGCCAGACGGGCGGCCTGGCGTTTGGGCAGCAGGGCAGAGAGATCGATCGTCTCGACAAGCGCCACCGCCAGTCCGCTTGCATCGGCCACGGGCTGACCATCGCGCACGACGAAGCGTGTGCGAAGCACCTCGTGCCCATCGACCAGTGCCCGGTATGTGGCTTCCACCGCGGCGAGGTCGAACGCGCCTTGCACGCGCAGCGCACCGGGCAGGTTGAACGCGGGGTTGCCCGGGTTGAGCCGGTCGAGGAAGAAGAACTGCTGCTGGTTCGTGGACAGCACCAGGTCCCGGGCCACGTCGTTCGGCGCGGCAACCGGCTGCCGTTCGCCTGCGGCCGATTGGCGTTGCACAAGGCCTTCTGCAAATTCCTCCAGCGTGGGGGCTTCAAACAAGGCGCTGAGCGGCACGTCGATGCCCAGCGTGTCTTGCAGCTGGCGTTGAACGTAGGCCGCCCGGATCGAATCGCCGCCCAGGGCCAGGAAGGAGTCGGCCATGTTCACGTCCGGATAGCCCAGCACCTCGGCCACCGTTCGGCGCACCAGGGCAGGCATGGAGCGATCCTCGGCCATGGCCTTCCCCGTGGCGGGGAGCTCGGCCGGCGGCAAGGCGTGTCGTGCCGGCACCGGCGTGAAGCCCTCCTCCTCGAACCAGTACTTCTCGCGGGCGAACGGGTAGGTGGGCAGGTGCATGCGCCGGCGCGGCTGGCCGGCATGGAAGACCGACCAGTCCACCGTCAGCCCCTGGCACCAAAGCGCGAGCAGCTTGTCGAACTTGCCGGTCGCCACGCAGCGGTCGATGACGGCCTGCCGCAATTCCGGGTCGCTCTCGAATTCGGCCATGCCGCGATCGGCACGTTCAACGTGGCCGCTCGCGCAGGCCACGGTCCCGTCGAGAGCAAGGAAACTGGTCAATGCGGTGGCCAATTCTTCCTTGCGATGAATGACACAGCCCATGCGCCAGGCCAGGGCTTCTCGCCCCGTCTGGAGGGTGAACGCGAGGTCATGCAGGCGCCCGGAGTCGACATGCCCGGCTTGCACCGCGTCGAGGAGGCCCTGCACGCGGCCGCGCAACGCTTCCTGCGTCGCGCCGGACAGCACCACCAGGGCCAGACCTTCGTCGATGGTCGCGGGACGCGTTTCGATGAACTCCTGGATCACCACATGGGCGTTGGCCCCGCCTGCGCCGAACGAGGAGACCCCCGCCAAGCGCGGTGACCGGCCCTCGGGCCAGGCCTGCAGCTGCCGCTGGAGCACGAAGGGCGACGCCTCGAAGTTGATGTCGGGGTTGGCCCGTTCCGCATGCAGGGTGGGCACCAACTCGCCATGCTTCAGTTGCAGCAGCACCTTGGTCACACCCGCGATGCCGGCCGCGCTTTCGCAATGTCCGATGTTCGACTTGACCGAGCCCAGCGCGCAAAAACCCGTGTCCGCAGTCGAAGCACGGAAGGCGCGTGCGAGGCCAGAAAGCTCGATCGGATCGCCGAGCGCCGTGCCGGTGCCGTGCGCCTCGATGCAGCTCAGGTCGCGGGCGGACACGCCGCTGCGCTCGAGCGCCTCTTGCACCACCGCCTGCTGGGCTTGCGGGTTGGGCACGGTGAGGCCATGCGTGCGGCCGCCAGCGTTGATCATGCTGCCCTTGATGACGCCGTAGATGGCATCGCCGTCGGCCAGTGCGCGGTCCAGGGGCTTGAGCACCATGGCGCCCACGCCTTCACCGTCAACGAAACCGTCGGCGCCATCGCCGAAGGCGCGGCACTGGTCTCCGGCCGACAGCATGGTCAGCGACGACAAGCCCAGGTAGTGGCGCGGGCTGAGCACCAGGTTCACGCCCCCTGCGATGGCACAGTCGCTGGAGCCTGAGGCCAAGCTTTCCAGCGCCAGGTGGATGGCCGTGAGCGACGAGGAGCAGGCCGTGTCAACAGCCAAACTCGGCCCGGTGAAGTCGAGCAGGTGCGACACGCGGTTGGCAATGGCCCAGAACTGGGCGCCTGTGGGGTAGTAGCCGTTCATCACCCCAACGAAGACGCCAACGCGGCGGCGCGCGCTCAGGGTCGCGGGGGTGTGGCCGGCATCTTCGATCGCCGACCAAGCCTCTTCCAGGAAGAGCCGGGATTGCGGGTCCATGGCTTGCGCGTCGCGCGGCGCGATCTTGAAGAACGGCGCATCGAAACCGTCCACCTGCTTGAGGAATCCTCCCCAGCGGCTGTACATGCGGCCAGGCACGCCCTTGCGGGCATCGAAGTAGGGCTCCCACGCCCAGCGATCGGCGGGCACCTCGGTGATGCAGTGGCGGCCGGCGCGGAGGTTGTCCCAAAACTCCTGGAGGTTGTCGGCTTGCGCGTAGCGGCCGGACAGGCCGATGACTGCGACGTCCATGCGTCGCCCGGCTGGCTCGGCAGCCGGCACGACCGCAGCAGCAGCGGCGGACACGGCCGCAGGCTGGCGCTCGGCGGCAGCGGCGAGCGAAGGTGCCGGCCCTGCCGCAACCGGCGCCGGGAAAACCCGCTCGCAGGCCGTGCGGTGCTGGCTCAGAAGGAAGTCGGCCAGGGCGTCGATCGTCTGGTACTCGAACAGGGTCGCGTTCGACAAGGCAATGCCAAAGGTTTCGCGCAAGGTCTTGGTGAGGCCGATCACCAGGATCGAGTCCACGCCGTAGGCGCCCAGGGGTTCGTCGTCCCGCAACTCATGGGCAGACATCTTCAACGTGCGGACCACCAGTTGGCGGAGCCAGCGGACGCAGCGTTCGCGCAGGTCGCCCCCAGCGGGCAGCGCCGCAACGGCGGACGGCGAGCCCCCACGGATGAGCGCCGCACTGGAGCTCGATGGCACCACGACCACCTCGTCGGCCTGGAGCACGAGGCCGTCGCTGAAGGCCACGATGACCCCCTGGCCCTCAACCGCGCCGGACATGCCGGCTGGCGGTTCCACGAGGGCGAAGCCAGCCTCGCACAGTGCGTTCGACCAACCCGCGCGCGACAGCAACGGGCTGCCGGGCAGGCGCCGGCTGCTGTCGTGGTGCAGCCACCAGCCGCCTAGCAGACCGAAGGTGGTGTGGGTGAAGAGATTGGTCTGGAGCAGCTCGTTGACCAGCAGGCAGCCTCCCGCCTTCAGCAGGGCCTTGGCGTTGCGCAGCGTCACAGCGATGTCGCTGGTTGCATGTAACACGTTGGTGGCGATCACCACGTCAAAGCTTCCAGGCTCGTAGCCCTGCGCGTCCAGGCTCTTTTCGACGTTGAACAGACGGTAGCGCAGGGCATCGTGGCCCTGGCCGAAACCCTGCTCAGCCTTGAGCAGGAAGGCCTTGGAGATGTCGGTGAAGTCGTAGTGTTCGACGCGGTCACGGTGCGCCGCCAGCGTGGGCAGCAGCGACACCGTCGTGCCCCCGGTGCCCGCACCGATTTCCAGCACGCGCAGCCGCTCACCGGCCGGAACGCCGCGCAACAGTTGCTCGACGGCGTGGACCAGCCGCTGGTTGCAGTGGTCCGACTGGAGGTTGCGCTGGTACAGCGCCTCGACCAAGCCCATGTCCCCGTCCGGGAACAGCACGTCGGTTGCCGGCACATCGCCCCGCAGGATCGCTTGCAGTGAGCCGAGGGTGGCGTCCGCCAGCCGGGCGTGCGAGGCCAGGGCACCCGCCGCGATGGCGTGGTCGCGGGCCGCGTTCCATGCGTGCAGGGCGGCAGCGGTGTCCAGCGGGGTCTGGCCGGGCAATCGCTCGCCCGTGAAGCCGTCCCATGCGATCAAGCCACGCGCAGCCAGGCCCGCCAAGGCATGTGTCAGCCAGCGGCCATACGCAGGCCGAACGTCCCCGGCGGCCATGGCCGAATCCAGGTCAAAGCACTGCGCGTCGAAGATGCGCAGGCCGGCCAGTGCCGCGAACAATCGCTGCGCCAGGGCATCCTCCAACCGCTCGGTGGCCTGGCCCCAGGCGGCGGCGTCGAACGACGCACCATCGTCCAGGCACACGGTCGCGCTCTGCAGCGCCCGCGAGGCTTCCACCGTGCAGGCCGCCAGGCGGTCCTCGCAGGCGGGCAAGGCCAGGGGCGCAAGCGTGCGCAAGTAGCTCATCTGGTCAACTGGGCCGCACATCAGCAGGTCCAGCGCGGCCATGGCCTCGGAAGGCTCGATCGAGCCGATGCCCAGGGCCTCCATGCGCTGCCGGTAGGCGGCGGACGCCACGACGCCCGTGTGTCCCCAGTAGCCCCAGTTCATCACCTTGACGGCACAGCCGGCGCGCTCGCGCAGCCAGGCGGCCATGGCGTCCTTGAACGTGCAGCCCGCGGCGTAGTTGCCCTGGCCGGCGGCGAGGAAGCTGCTCTGCATGGACGAGAAGAACAGCACGAAGTCCAAGCCCGGACCGTCGAAAACGGCCGCGAGGTTCATCACCGTGTCGGCCTGTGCGCCGAAGGCGGCCCCGAACCGGGCCTCGTCTTGCTGGGCCAACGCGCCATCGTCCAGCACGATGGCTGAGTGCACCACGCCGTCGATGCGGCCGAAGCGCGCCAGCACCTGCGCGCGCACGGCTTGCAGGCTGGCCAGATCGCCCGCGTCGGCGCTCAGGTACATGGGCTCGACGCCCAGCGCTGCCACGGCGCGCGCCTGCACACGGATGGCGTCGTCAGGCGCACGGCGCCCGACCCACACCACCTGCGCCTGGTGCATGCGCACGACGTGTTCCGTCCAGACACGGCCCACTCCGCCCGCACCACCGATCACC
The DNA here is from genome assembly GCA_043727255.1 of Rhizobacter sp. Taxonomy (GTDB): domain Bacteria; phylum Pseudomonadota; class Gammaproteobacteria; order Burkholderiales; family Burkholderiaceae_C; genus Rhizobacter. The sequence goes on from JAYSYW010000041.1 coordinate 6,235, forward strand.
ACGTACACACCGCCCTGGCGATAGGCCGGTGTGCCACTCGACAGGGAGTCCGCCAGCGGGATGAGCCCTTGCGCAAACCACTGCCCGTGGCGCCACAGCTGGGGCCGCTGCCAGCGGTCGGCGGGGTGCTGCAACCAGTCGGACGGCAGCGCGCCGTCGGAGGGCAGGTCGAGCAGCCGCACGGTCCAGTGCGGCTGCTCCTTCGCCAACGACCCCAGCAGACCGGCCAGGCCGGCGTGGCAGGGGAATTCCGCAGGCTCTCCAGGCAAGGCCCAGGTACGCACCGTCACCACGGTCAGGTGCAGGTCGCGCCCATCCAGGCCCAGGGCCAGCAGGTGTTTGACCAAACGGAAGCCCTCCAGCGAGGAGTCCGCGCCTTGCGGCTGGGTGTTCGGCGCCGGCAACCACACCAAGTGCGCTGTATCGGCCGGGATCTCGTCGATGCTGTCAACAAAGACCATCTGCCGGCTTCCATCGGCCAATGCCGACCGCTGGCCGGGGGTGCCACCGAGCACGGTCAAGGGGACCGAAGGGAAGGCTTCGGGTGCCACGTGGGGCGCCAGAGGCAGCCAGGCCGGCACGAGCCGTTGCTCTCCCGCGCGGAGTTGTCCCGCGATGCGCGGGCGGGCAGAGGCTGTCCGGGAAAGGAGCAGCAGGCCCTGGATGCGGACACAGGGCCGGCCGTCTTCGCCCAGCAGGTCAACGTCGAAGCGGCGCCCACCCGGGGGCGCGGATTGCGATTCACGCACCCAGGCGAATGCAGCGCTTTCCAGAGGGCGGATGCAGAGCATCTCGTCAAGGCCCGCAGGCAGGAGCCGGGGTGGCCGGCTCGCTGCGCCCGCTCCCGGCGTGCCGAGCTGAAGGCCCATGATGGATTGGAAGGCGCCGTCCAGCAGTGCGGCCAGAGCAGTGGTGTCCGGGTCTTCGCCAATGCAGGCCGAGGCATCGATGCGTGCCAGCGCCTCGCCCTGGCCCACCCACACCTCGCCCAAGGTGCGAAACGCCGAACCGTAGTCGATGCCCAGTTCGCTGAACGCTTCGTAGCAGGACGCGGCGCTCACCGCCACCGGGCAACGCGCACGGATGACGGCCCAGTCCACGGCGTCCGCCTCGGTGGTAACCGCTTGCAAAGCCACTTCACCGCGACTGACCGTTTCTGCGGCAGGGCCGACCAGGACCAGAGAGAAGCGTCCGGAGTCACTGGACGGTGCGTCCCATCGCAGCGCCAGTTCGAGGGGCGTGTCGGCCACGACCACCGGGGCGAGCCATTCCAGCCGACGTAGCGCGAGGCCGTGGCGCCGGCCATGCCTTTTGGCGCCGGCCTGCCAGGCATAGGCGATCTGCGCCGCCGCCGGCAGCACTGGCTCGCCCGCGAGGCGGTGGTCGGCCACCAGGGCCTGGGTGCGGTCCAGGGTAACGACAAGCGGCACGTCCGCGCTGGACGCTGCCGCCCCCTCCGCAAGCTCGGGCCAGTGCCGCTGGGTCTGGAACGGGTAGGTGGGCAAGCGCAGAAGGGGCAGCGCAGCCGGCGCATTGCTTCGGCCCGGGGCACCGCCTTTGAGCCAGTCTTCACAGGGTCCGGCCAGTTCGTCGGATGCGCCGCTTAGCCCGAAGGAGCGCCGACCTTCGGTCAGGCCTTGCGCGTCGCAAGCGTCCAGCTGGGTGCGCCATTCGCTGATCGAGGCACAGGCAAAGGCCACGCGCGTCGGCATCGGCTCGCGGCCCATTGACAGGGTCGCAGCGATGGCGGGCAGCGCAGCATCGCCAGGCAAGGCGCGATCAAGCCATTGCCGCATCTGGCGCACGCGGGCGGCAAGAGCCGCGTCACCGCGTGCGGAAAGAACCAGCAAGTGGCGCGGCGCGGCGCGGCCATCGTCTTGGCTGGCCGGGACGGCAGGCGTTTCATCGCAGGCTTCCAGCACGACGTGGGCGTTGGTACCTCCGAAGCCGAAGGAACTCACGCCCGCACGCAACGCAAGGCCTGCGGCCTGGGCCGGCCAGGGCTGGGCGGCTTCGACCACGAAGTAGCGCGTGTCCTGGAGCTTGAGGTACGGATTCAGCTCGCGGCAGTGGATGCTGGGCGGCAGAACGCCGTGCCGCATCGACAGCACGACTTTGGCCACCCCGACCAACCCGGCAGCGGCCTCCAGGTGGCCGGTGTTGCTCTTGACCGACCCCAGGCCACACCGCAAGGCCGCCTGCTTGCCGAAGGCCTGCTGCAAAGCCTGCACTTCGACGGGATCGCCCAGTTCGGTGCCCGTGCCGTGGGCTTCGATGTAGGACACGCTGTCGGGTGGAACCTGCGCGTCGCGGTAGGCACTGCGCAGCAGCGCGGCTTGCGCGTTGATGTCGGGCGCGGTGAGGAAGGCCGCATGCCCGCCGTGGTTCACCGCACTGCCCTTGATGATGGCCCACACCGGGTTGCCATCCCGGCGTGCCAGCGACAAGGGCTTGAGCACCATCGCCACCACACCTTCGCCGCGCACGTAGCCATTGGCCGACGCGTCGAAGGTCTTGCAGCGTCCGTCGGGGCTGAGCATGCCCGAGGCGTCGAGCGCCTGATACAGCCGAGGCGTCAGCAGGGCATTCACACCCGCCACGATGGCCAGCGGGCTTTCGCCACGGCGCAGCGCCTGCACGGCATGGTGCAGGGCCACCAGTGAGCTGGAGCAGGCGGTGTCGATGGCCTCGCTGGGTCCATGCGTGCCCAGCAGGTAGGACAGCCGGTTGGGGAGCATCGCGTGCGCATTGCCGATGGCCAGGTGGCCGTCGGCTTCAGGCAGCAGGCTGGCGTAGTCGCCGGTGCTCGCACCCACGAACACGGCCGTGTCGCTGCCGGCCAGATCGCAGGGCCGGATGGCCGCGTCTTCGAGGGCGGCCCAGGCACTTTGCAGCAGCAGGCGCTGCTGCGGGTCCATCTGCTCGGCTTCACGCCGCGAGACGCCGAAGAAGCCTGCATCGAACTGATCGATGCCGGGAACGAAGCCGCCCCAACGCGCCGCGCCCTTCGTCTTGCGCCAGTCCCAGCGCTCGGGCGGTGCCTCGGTGATGAGGTCGTCGCCCGCCAACAGGTGCTGCCAGAACGCGTCGAGGTCGGCTGACCCGGGCAGCACGCCAGCCATGCCCACGATGGCGATGTCCACGCCGGCAGGGACTGCGGTTGGTGCAACTTCTCGCGCTGCCGCTTCGTGCACTTGCACAAACGCGCCCAGGTCACCGTGCCGGCCGACCAGCGCCTCGTGCGCAGTGCGCAGCAGGTGTTGCGCAATGGCCCGGGGCGTGTGCACGTTGAAGAACACCGTTGGGTCCAGGTCAAGGCCGTAGTGGTCGTTCAGCAGGCCCGACAGCTCGGTGTACTGCACGGAGTCGAAACCCAGTTCATGCAGCCGACGTTCGGGGCTGAAGTCGCCGAGCGGGTGGGCACTGATCTCGGCGACCTGGGACATGACGACCGCCTCGACGGCGTCGGCCAGCGTCTGGGGCGCCGCCTTCGATGGGGTGTTTTCGGACATGGCTTGCTCGGATGGGTTCACGGGTCGACGCTTGGACAGGGTTGCGCGCTCAATGCCGCCACATCACGTGGCGGGGCTGCGTGTAATCGTTGAGACCGAAGGTGGAGAGATCACTGCCGTGGCCGGATTGCTTGGCACCACCGTGCGGCATCTCGGCCGTGTAGGTGAAATGGGTGTTCACCCAGGTAACGCCAGCTTCGATGCGGGTCACGAGCCGCATCGCACGGGAGGCATCGCGCGTCCACACCGAAGATGCCAGGGCGTAGTCGGAGTCATTGGCAAAGCGGATCACTTCCTCTTCCGAGTCGAAGGGGGTCACGGTGACGACGGGGCCGAAGACCTCCTCGCGCACGATCTCGTCGCCGTGGCCGACGCCAGCGATGACGGTCGGCTCGAAGTGGAAGCCCGGGCCGGGCAGCGCGGAGCCGCCGGCCAGCACCTCGGCCTGCTTCGATTCGGCCGCTCGGCGCACAAAGCCTTGCACGCGCTCGCGGTGCAAGGCGCTGATGAGTGGGCCCATCTCGGTCTCTGGATCGCGGGGCGCACCGCAGCGCAAGGTGCGCACGGCACGCGCCAGTTCGGTGCAGAAGTCGCGATAGATCTCGCGCTGCACGTAGACACGGCAGGCGGCTGTGCAGTCCTGCCCAGCGTTGTAGAAGCCCGCATAGCGGATGCCCGCGACTGCGCTTTCGATGTCGGCGTCGTTGAACACGATGACCGGCGCCTTGCCGCCGAGTTCGAGGTGCGTGCGCTTGAGGTTGCCTGCGGCAGCGGCCGCCACCGCCTTGCCCGAACGCGTGGAACCTGTCAGCGCGATCATGCGCACCCGGGGGTGTTCGGCCAGGGCCTGGCCGACGGTGTTGCCGCGTCCGGGCAGCAGGTTCACGACACCGGGCGGGAACAGGCGCGAGAGCGTGTCCTCCAGCGCCAGGGCGGACAGGGGCGTCCATTCCGCCGGCTTGAGCACGACGGTGTTGCCGGCTGCCAGCGCAGGGGCCAGCTTCCACGCCGCCATCATCAGCGGGTAGTTCCAGGGCACGATCTGCGCCACCACGCCGATGGGCTCGCGACGAGCCATGCTGGTATGGCCGGGCACGTACTCGCCGCAGGCCGGAGCGCCCTGAGTGCGGGCTGCGCCGGCGTAGAAACGGATGCAGTCCAGCACGGCGGGAATTTCGTCCTGAAGCACCAGGTGAAGCGGCTTGCCGGTGTTGCGGCTTTCGATGTCGGCCAGTGCATCTTTGCGCTGCTCGATGTCGTCGGCCAGGGCCAGCAGCAGGCCTGCCCGGGCCGCAGGAGACGTGGCGCGCCACGACGCGAACGCTCGCTCTGCGGCGGCTACGGCACGGTCCACGTCCTCGCTGGATGCCAGGGCCACCGACTCCAGCGGCTGGCCGGTGGCCGGATCGACGATCTCGAAGGACTCGCCAGAGCCGTCCGTGATGGTGCCGTCAATCAGCATGCCAGCGCCTCCTGGGCTTGCTGGTGCGTCGCTATTTCGCGCTGGGTGCGCTCAAGGGCCAGGGCCAGGATGTCACAGAGCTCGTCGATCTCCGAACGCGTGATGGTGAGCGGCGGCGACAGGATGCACATGCTTTCATAGGGCCGCACCAGCAGTCCGAGTTGCTGGCAGTGCGCATCGACGCGCTGGGCGATGGCGATGTCCGCCGGCGCGGGCAGTTCCTCGATCGAGCCGGCGGTGCACTCGATGCACGCCATCAGGTGATCGCCACGCACGTCGCCCACGATGTCGTAACGGCGCAAAGCCTGAAGCTTTTCCATGAAGTACGGCCCCAGCTCGCGTACCCGCTCGCAGATACCTTCCTCCCGCATCAGACGAATGTTGGTCAGTGCCGCCGCGCAGGCCACCGGGTGGCCGGAGTATGTGAAGCCGTTGGTGAACACGCTGTTGGCGGGGGCACGGGTACCCGAGACGGCCTGCACCAAACGCTCAGAGATCAGCACCGCACCCAGCGGCTGGTAGCCCGAGGTCAGCCCCTTGGCGGTGACGATCATGTCGGGGACGATCCCGAAGTGCGCCTCAGAGGCGAAGAAGTGCCCGAGCCGGCCGAAGCCGGTCACCACCTCGTCGGAGATGTAGAGCACCTCGTGGCGGCGGCACACCTCAAGCATGGCGGCGTGATACCCGGGCGGTGGCACCAGCACCCCGCCGGAAGCCAGGATGGGTTCGGCGATGAAGCAAGCGACTTGTTCCGGTCCGATGTCGAGGATGCGCTGCTCGAATTCGCGCACGAGCCACTCGCACAGCGCCTGCGGCGCGACACCCGCAGGCGGGCGGTACTGGTTGGGCGCCGAAACATGGTGCACGAGCGACTGGTCGTACTGGAAGCAGGTGCGGTCCCAGGCCTTGCCCGACACCGAAGCCGCGAGATAGGTGCTGCCGTGATAGGCGTCGCGCCGCGAGATGATGTGGCGCTTCTCGGGCCGGCCGGTGGCGCCGAAGTAGTAATGGGCAAAACGCAGTGCCGACTCCACCGCGGTGGACCCACAGGTCGTGAGGTGCACGCGTCGCAGGTCGCCCGGCGCCATCTCGGCCAACTGTGCGGCGAGTTCGCACGCGGGCTCGTTGCTCATCGCGCCGAAAGGCGTGTAGTAGTGCATGCGGTGGGCCTGCTCGCGGATGGCGTCGGCCATCTCGTCCCGTCCGTAGCCGACGGTGACGCACCACATGCCGCCGATCGCGTCGAGGTAGCTGCGCCCTTCGCTGTCGATGACGCGGTTGCCCTGCGCTCGCGAAATCACCATGGGCGGCTCGGCACCGAGGGAGGCCATGTCGGCCCACGGGTGCAGCAGGTGCCGCATGTCGCGTTCTTGGCCGGACGTGGGTGGGTTCAGGTGTTCCATGCTCAGGCTCATTGGGTCAGGCTGACGAAATGCGCACGCGGCCCGGTGAAGGCGAAGCGCCCGTGCTGGATGTGGGTGTTGTCGAGGACGAGCACGTCGCCCGGGCGCATGGCCACGGCGCGCGAGGTCTTCCACAGCGCGGCACGCAGCGAGGTGATGAGGTCGGGCGCGATGGGGTCACCGTTGCCGTAAGCGGTGGTGGCGGGGTACCGGCCCTCGGGACCATCGGAAGCGAACAGCGGGTGATCACGCCAATAGCTGCTGTGCAGCTCGGTCACCTGGTTGAACCACAGCGGCTCGCCGGTGCTCGGGTCGGGCAGGAAAGCTGCGTGCGTGTAGCTATAGGTCAGCCCATCCTCGGCGTCCCACGCGGTGTCGTGGCCCTTGGCCCGCATCAACGCCTCAAGATGCGCGGCGTCGGAGGTTCCGAAGGTGTCGCACCAGCCGATCTGCGTGGGTGTCGATTCGCGCGGCAGGTAGCGCTGGTAGCGAATGCCCTGGTCAGCGAACCGGTTGAGCACCGCCTCGGGGATGTGATGCACGCTGTCGCGCACGTCGTTGATGGGCACTTCACCGCCCTCCTGCGCGGCGACCGCACAGAAGAAGAACACCTTGCGCGGGTAGTTCGCCAGGTAGGCCATCTCGTTGTGGGGGGCCATCGTGATGCGGGCGTCTTCCTGGCTGGCGACCAGCACGTGTCCCGCATCGCGCGCGCGCACCGCAATGCCGCCTTCGTAGCTGTGAGGTGCGTAGCCCAGCGCCGCCATGAATTCGTTGAAGCTCGCGCGGTCACGCAATGGCATGCCGCGCAGCCACAGGGTGCCAGTGCCACGCAGCTGCCCGTCGATGAGCGGGCGGCAGTCGCGGGCCAGCTCCGCCGGGCTGGCTTCGCCACGGCGCCATGCCAGCACTGGGCCCTGTTCCGCCGGAATGTGCGCAGGCATCTCTTCGCTGCGCGAACCGGCGGAATACGGGCGGCCTCGCACGGCGACCCGGCGTTCATCGTTTTCCTGCAATGCGACGAAGGCGTCCACGTTTTCTCCTCTGTTGGTCTGCGGGTGGTGCATGGCCGGACGGCCCCTGCCTCAGCCCAGCAGCACCCGCCCCTGCTCGTTCGGCAGCTCTTTCGCACCGGTGATCCACTTGCGGCAGTTGGCTGCGCCGCAGCGACACTCGAACTGCCGCACCAGGATGTCCTCGGTGGACGCGTAGTCCATGTGAAGGATCTCGCCCACGGCGATGTCACGCAGCGCCCATAGTTCGAAGGACGACATGTCCAGGCGAACGTTCGGATCGCAGGAGTGCAGCAGCAGGCCGCAGAAGTGCGGATCGAACAGGTGCGAATGGACGTTGATCTGCAAGGTGTGCAGGCGCCGGGAGGCCGTCAGCTGCCCCGACACACGGGCCATCAGGTGGCCGCGCCTGAACGGGCTCAGCGCCCGGATACCGGCACCGCGTCCATCCTGGGTGTGGATCACCTGGAAATGTGTGGTCAGGGGATAACCGTCCGCGGAATCAAGTTCCGTGAAGGGATAGATCGCTTCGGTGTGGTTCGTCGATTCGACAACTGTCAGTGCTTGCATGGTTTCTCCTTGCGTACGTTCAAGATGAGTAGCGGGTGGTGGTTTCGGTCAAGCCTCGGCCGGGTGGGGTTCGACGACCTGCTTCAGCCGACGGGCCAGCTCGCCCAGCGTTACGTCGGGCGAGGCCAGCACCGACAGCGGGATCTGCCGGCCGAAGCGTTTGAAGAAGCCGTTGCGCACCTGGGCGATGTCCAGCGAATCAAGCCCCAGGGCGCCCAAGTCCAGGCGTTCATCCCAGTGCGTGAGGTAGTCGCCGAGGAAGGCGCGGATCGGATCGTCGGGCGAGGCGCTGGCAGGGGCGTCTTGCGAGGGCGGGCGCTGCGCCTGGGCCGGTGTCAAAGGGTGGGCGGCTGCGGGCGAAGGTGAGGGGCGCGCCAGTTCCGCCAGGAGCGGCAGCTCTGCCCACGGCGATGCCGGCCATTCCACGTCGCAGACCGCGAACACGCCCGCAGGCGATGCTCGGCCCAACGCGCCGGCCAGCACCACGCCCAGGGCGGCCAGGGCCCGCTCGGTGGCCAGGGGGCGTTCGCCATCCTGGCGGGCACGCTGCAAAGCTTTGTCGCCGCGTGCGCTCATGCCCACTTCGGCCCAGCTGCCCCACTGCACGCTGAGCAACCGCGTGCGCATCGCAGGCGAAGGCCACAGCGCCAAGTGGTCCAGCCAGGCATTGGCCGCCGCGTAGTTCGCCTGCCCCGGCACCCCGAGCAGCGCGCTGGTGGACGAGAACGCGAGGGCCCAGGCGGTGTTCCAGCGGGTGGCATGTTCCAACAGGGTGCCCAGGGCCTGCTTGGGCCACAACACCTGTTCGAGGCGTCGCCGGTCCAGCCGGGCGATGACGCCATCGTCGAGCACACCCGCCAGATGGAAGATGCCCTCGACGCGGGGGATGCGCTTCAGCG
>JAYSYW010000042.1:0-6117 GCA_043727255.1 Rhizobacter sp.
TCGGGCGCAGCCAACGCGCTGGAAGGCACCTATGCCTGGAACTGGGCCCGCACCATGTGGGCCGACGTGCTGGGGTGACGCGTGCCGGGGAAGTGGGGCAAACCGCGCAGGCCACCCGGTCCGCCACCCCGCATCGCCCCGCCATCCCCTGTTGCGAGCACACAAAGGATTGGGCGTGCACACTGTGTGCCGCCCTGACGCCCGAGGAACTGCCGCTTTGACCGACTTCCGCACCCCCGAGCACGCCCCCGACCCGTCCCCCGAGACGATCGCCGAGCAGCAGCGCGTGATGCTGCACATGCCGGTGGACGTGCGCAGCGTCTCACTCGCCGTGCTCGCGCTGCTGGGCTGCGTCTTCACGCTGCACTGGGCGCGGGCCGTGTTCATACCGCTGCTGCTTGGGGTGATGCTGGCTTACGCGCTGTGGCCGCTGGTGGACCGGCTGGAACGCTGGCGCCTGCACCGCGCCCTGGGTGCGGGGCTGGTTCTGCTGGCCATTCTGGGCAGCCTGGGCGGCACCGCCTACGCCTTGGCCGACGACGCCACCAAGCTGATGGAAACGCTGCCCGAAGCGGCGACCAAGCTGCGCAGATCACTGCAAGCCCAGCGCAACCAGCCCGAAGGCCCGATCGACCAGGTGCAAAAAGCCGCCGCTCAACTGGAACAAGCGGCCGCCGAAGGTGCCGGCAACACCGTGCCGCGCGGTGTGACGCGGGTGCAGATCGAACAGCCGCGCTTCAACATCAAAGACTACTTCTGGAGCGGCACGCTGGGCCTGGCCGAAATGGTGGGTCAGGCCGTGGTGGTGGTGTTCCTTGTTTACTTCTTGCTGGTCTCGGGCACCACCTTCCGCCGCAAGATCGTCAAGATCGCCGGCCACACGCTGAGCGAAAAGAAGATCACCGTGCAGGCGCTGGACGAAATCAACCAGCAGATCCAGGCCTACCTGCTGGTGAACCTGTTCACCAGCATGCTGGTGGGCGTGGCCACCTGGGTCGCGTTCTGGGCCATTGGCATGGAGCACGCGGCGGTGTGGGGCATCGTGGCCGGCGTGCTCAACCTCGTGCCCTACCTGGGTTCGATCGTCGTCACCGGCTTGTCGATGCTGGTGGGTTTTTTGCAGTTCGGCACCAGCGAGATGACGCTGCTGGTGGGCGGCGTGTCGCTGGTCATCAACACCCTCGAAGGCCAGTTGCTGACCCCCTGGCTGACCAGCCGCGCCAGCCGCATGAACCCGGTGGCGGTGTTCATCGGCGTGCTGGCCTTTGGCTGGTTGTGGGGCGTGTGGGGCATGCTGCTCGGCGTGCCCATCCTCATGGTGATCAAGGCCATATGCGACCGGGTCGAAGACATGAAGCCGGTGGGCGAACTGCTCGGCGCTTGAGGGCGGCTCAATCCCCCGTCAATTGCAGGTGAAGCGCGAGCCCCTGGGCAGGGTGTGGTGGAAAATGCACGCCAATCCTAAATTTGGCCACCGCAGCCCTTGCCCCCTGAGCCGATGGAACTCCTCACACCCCGCCTTTGCCTGCGCCCCTGGCAGCCGTCTGATCTGGCGCCTTTTGCCGAACTCAACGCCGACGCTCGGGTGATGGCGTTCTTCCCATCGCCGCTCGAACGCGAACAGAGCGACCAGATGGCCATGCATTGCCAAGAAGAAATCAACGAGCGGGGCTGGGGCTTCTGGGCGATTGAGTTGCGCGCCACCCGGCAATTCATCGGCTTCGCGGGCCTGCAGCAGCCGGCCCTGCCCATGCCCTTTGAGCCGCGCATCGAAGTCGGTTGGTGCCTGGCCCATGCCCACTGGCGCAAGGGTTACGCCACCGAAGCCGCCACTGGTGCCTTGCATGTGGCCTTCAATCACCTGGGGCTTGATGAGGTGGTGTCGTTCACCTCGCAGACCAACCAGCGCTCACTCGCGGTGATGAAGCGCCTGGGCATGCGGGCCGATGGTGGTTTTGACCACCCCGCCCTGCCCGATGAGAGCCCGCTGCGCGCGCACCACCTGTACCGCCTGACGCAAGATCAGTGGGCGGCGCGTTCAGCCGCTCTGGCACATCACCGAAGCGGTGGCGACCAGCTCGTCGAACAACGCGGCTGACACCCCGCCCGACACCGCATAGGGGTCAAGCACGGCGGTTTCTGAATACTTCAGCAACAGCGCCGGGTTCAGCCGGGACAGGTTGACCTGCCCCATCGACCAGCCAGCGAAACGCCGTTCGCCGACTTCTTCAAAGTTCAACAGCACCACGTCGCGGTGGCGTTCGTCGGTGGCGATGCGGTTGTAGAGCGCACTCACCTGCGTGCGTCCGCCTTCGAGCAGCTGCAAAAAAATCCCGTCTGAAAAACACAGCACGCCGGTGATGCCCGTCGTCGGGTTGTGCAGGCGCGATTTCTTGAAAATCGCGTTGAGCATGTCGTGGTCCACAGGGGCCACGGCGCGGCTTGCGTACATCAGTCGAACCAGCATGGTGGGTCTCCTTTCAGTTCTTCTTGCTGAGCAAGGACAGGAACTCGCGCCGCAGGTTGGCGTCTTTCAAAAACGCACCGCGCATCACGCTGTTGGTCATCTTTGAATCGGTGTCTTTCACCCCGCGCCAGTGCATGCAGAAGTGATCGGCCTCCATCACGATGCCCAGGCCATCGGGCTTCACGCGCTCTTGCAGTTCGTTGGCAAGCATGGTGACCGCCTCTTCCTGAATCTGCGGGCGGCTCATGATCCAGTCGCAGATGCGTGCGTATTTCGACAAGCCGATGAGGTTGGAATGTTCGTTCGGCAAGATGCCGATCCACACCCGGCCCATGATCGGGCACAGGTGGTGCGAGCAGGCGCTGCGCACGGTGATCGGGCCGACGATCATCAGCTCATTGAGCCGTTCGACGTTCGGGAATTCAGTGACGGCGGGCATGGGCACGTAGCGTCCACGAAACACCTCGGTCAGGAACATCTTGGCCACACGCTCGGCGGTGTCTTGGGTGTTGTGGTCGCTCTCGGTGTCGATCACCAGCGCCTTCAGCACCTCGTGCATCTTGGCCGCCACCTCGTCGCGCAACTCGTCAAGCTCGCCCTCTTTGATGAACGCGGCAATGTTGTCGTTCGCGTGGTAACGCCGCTCGGCGCCGATCAGGCGGTAGCGAATGCGGTCGGACGCGGGGAGCTGTGTCAGCTCAAGTTCGGGTTTCTTGTCAGCAGACATGAGGCGCTTTCGGGAGGCTGTCTTTTTGTGGCTGCATTGTGCTGCGGCCGGGTATTTTCTTGTTGCACGGTTCGCCCGGGCCACGGTGCGGGCTTTGCGCCACAGGGGGCCACAACACCCGCACCCGTTGAAAGCAGCGCCGCCCAGGGAGAAGCCACCTCGGGCACCCCCTGCTTCCTATAATCCGCCACCTCCAAAAAGCCCCTGCCGACGCGGCCCGCACCCCATGACTCCCGACTTCAACCCCACCGAAATCGAGCGCGCCGCGCAAGCTGCCTGGACGGCCGCCGATGCCTACCGCGTGAGGGAAGACGCGAGCAAGGAGAAGTTCTACGCCTGCTCGATGCTGCCCTACCCCAGCGGCAAGCTGCACATGGGCCATGTGCGCAACTACACCATCAACGACATGCTCACGCGCCACCTGCGCATGAAGGGCATGAACGTGCTGATGCCGATGGGCTGGGACGCCTTCGGCCTGCCGGCTGAAAACGCGGCCATCAAGAACAAGGTGCCACCGGCCAAGTGGACGTACGACAACATCGCCTACATGAAGAAGCAGATGCAGGCGATGGGGCTCGCCATCGACTGGAGCCGCGAAGTCGCCACCTGCTCGCCCGCGTACTACAAGTGGAACCAGTGGCTGTTCTTGAAGATGCTGGAAGCCGGCATCGCCGAGCGCCGCACGCAGGTCGTCAACTGGGACCCGGTCGACCAGACCGTGCTGGCCAACGAACAGGTCATCGACGGCAAGGGCTGGCGCAGTGGCGCCCCGGTTGAAAAGCGCGAGATCCCCGGCTACTACCTGAACATCACCCAGTACGCCGAAGAGTTGCTCGACCACGTGCAGCACAAGCTGCCGGGCTGGCCCGAACGCGTGAAGCTGATGCAAGAAAACTGGATCGGCAAGAGCGAAGGCCTGCGCTTCGCCTTCCCGCACACCATCAAAGACGCAAGCGGCGCCCTGATCAACGACGGCCGGCTGTACGTGTTCACCACGCGCGCCGACACCATCATGGGCGTGACCTTCTGCGCCGTGGCGCCAGAACACCCGCTGGCCGCGCATGCCGCGCAGTCGAACCCGGCGGTCGCCGCGTTCATCGAAGAATGCAAGAGCGGCGGCACCACTGAGGCCGAGCTGGCCACGCAAGAAAAGAAAGGCGTGCCGACCGGCTTGTTGGTTGAACACCCGCTGACCGGCGAGTCGGTGCCGGTGTGGGTGGGCAACTACGTGCTGATGAGCTACGGCGACGGCGCCGTGATGGGCGTGCCCGCGCACGACGAGCGCGACTTCGCCTTCGCCAAGAAGTACGGCATCGACATCCTGCAGGTGGTGCACGTTGATGGCGAACCGCACTTCAGCTATGACCACTGGCAAGAGTGGTACAGCGACAAACAACGCGGCGTGACCGTCAACTCCGACTACTTCAGCGGCATGCCCTACCAGGTGGCGGTGGACGCCGTCGCCAAGGCGCTGGGCCCCAAGGGCCTGGGCGAGAAGAAGACCACCTGGCGGCTGCGCGACTGGGGCATCAGCCGCCAGCGTTACTGGGGCACGCCGATCCCCATCATTCACTGTGACGGGAGTGACGATCCCCGTGCCCCTTCCCCGGGATGCGGCCCCGTGCCAGTGCCCGAAAAAGACCTGCCCGTCGTGCTGCCCGAAGACGTGGTGCCCGACGGCAGCGGCAACCCGCTGAACAAGCTGCCGAGCTTCTTGAACGTGGCCTGCCCGACCTGCGGCAAACCGGCGCGCCGCGAGACGGACACGATGGACACCTTCGTGGACAGCTCGTGGTACTTCATGCGCTACTGCGACGCCGGCAACAGCGAAGCCATGGTGGGCGAAGGCACGCGGTACTGGATGCGGGGATCCGGAACCGCCGCTGGCGGCAGCGGCATGGACCAATACATCGGTGGCATCGAACACGCCATCCTTCACCTGCTGTACGCGCGCTTCTGGACCAAGGTGATGCGCGACCTGAAGCTCGTCACCATCGACGAGCCCTTCACCAAACTGCTGACGCAGGGCATGGTGCTGAACCACATCTATTCGCGCCGCACCGACAAGGGTGGCGTTGAATACTTCTGGCCGCACGAGGTGGACAACACCTTCGACGACAGCGGCAAGATCAACGGCGCGAAGTTGAAGATCGACGGCTCGTTGGTGACCTACGAAGGCGTGGGCACGATGAGCAAGAGCAAGAACAACGGCGTCGATCCGCAAGACCTCATCAACCAATACGGCGCCGACACCGCGCGCCTGTTCGTGATGTTCGCATCGCCGCCTGAGCAAACGCTGGAATGGAACGACGCCGGCGTGGAAGGTGCGCACCGCTTCCTGCGCCGGGTGTGGAACTTCGGCGTCAAGCATGCCGAAGCGATCGGCGATGCCCGCGACGTGGTGCAAAGCAAGCTGGGCGACGAAGCCAAGGCGCTGCGCCGCGAGGTGCACACCGTGCTGCGCCAGATCAGCTACGACTACGAGCGCATGCAATACAACACCGTCGTCTCGGGCGCGATGAAGTTGTTGAACGCGCTCGAAGGCTTCAAGGGCCAAGCCCCTGACCTGCTGCGCGAAAGCTTCGGCATCTTGCTGCGTGTGCTGTACCCGGCCTGCCCGCACAGCACGTGGTCGCTGTGGCAAACGCTGGGCTACATCCCGGCCCATGGCGATTTGCTCGACGCGCCCTGGCCGCAGGTCGACGAAGCCGCGCTGGTGCAAGACGAGATCGAGCTGATGCTGCAGGTCAACGGCAAGTTGCGCGGCGCCATCAAGGTGCCGGCTGCGGCAGACAAAGCGGCCATCGAAGCGGCGGCGCTCGCCAACCCCGACTTCGTGAAGTTCGCCGAAGGCAAGGCGCCGAAGAAAGTGATCATCGTGGCCGGCCGGCTCGTCAACGTCGTCGTGTGAGCGTCGCGAACA
>JAYSYW010000043.1:0-14993 GCA_043727255.1 Rhizobacter sp.
GCCTGCCTGCTCCAGCGCGCGGCCCGCCGCTACGGTGCGCACCCCACTGCGGCAGATCAGCAGCACCGGACGGTCTTTGCGGCCGGCTTCAAGCGCGACGGTCTGGACGAACTTCTCCGGCTCGGGCGCCAGGCTCGGGTATTCATACCAGGGGATCATGTGGACGCCAGGCGGGCGCCCGACGTAAAGCGCCTCGATCTCCATGCGCACATCGACGAACAGAGCCTGTGGGTCGCTTTGCACCAAGGCCCACGCTTCCTTGGGTGACAGGTTTCTCATGGCGTGATTCTCGGGCAAGCAGGGCGACGCCCGGTTCACAATCGCGCCATGCAACCTCTCCGATACACCCGAGCCGCCCAATTGCCCGCCTTGCTGGAGCAGCGCATCCTGCTGCTGGACGGCGCCATGGGCACCATGATCCAGAGCCTGCGCCTATCCGAGGCCGATTACCGGGGCCGGCGGTTCGCCGCACACGGTAAGGACGTGAAAGGCAACAACGAGCTGCTCTCGCTGACCCGGCCCGATGTGGTGCAGGACATCCACGAGGGCTACCTGGCGGCCGGCGCCGATCTGATCGAGACCAACACCTTTGGCGCGACAAGAATCGCGCAATCCGATTACGACATGGCCGATCTGGCCTATGAGATGAACCTGGCGTCGGCGCGCCTGGCCCGCGCCGCCTGCGACAAGTTCGCGACCGATGCGCGCCCGCGTTTTGTCGTCGGCGCACTCGGTCCGACGCCCAAAACCGCCAGCATCAGCCCGGACGTCAACGACGCCGGCGCGCGCAACGTGACGTTCGAGGAGCTGCGCGCGGGCTATCTGGAGCAGACCCGCGCGCTGGCCGAGGGCGGCTGCGATGTGTTGCTGGTCGAGACCATCTTTGACACGCTCAACGCTAAGGCGGCGCTGTTCGCCATCGACGAGTTTTTCGAGGAATCGGGCGAGCGCCTGCCGCTGATCGTGAGCGGCACCGTGACCGACGCCTCCGGGCGCATCCTGAGCGGGCAGACCGTCACGGCGTTTTGGTACAGCATCCGGCACGCCCGGCCGCTGGCCGTCGGCCTGAATTGTGCGCTCGGTGCGGCCTTGATGCGGCCCTACCTGCAAGAGCTGGGCAAAGCCGCTCCCGACACCTACATCAGCTGCTACCCGAACGCCGGGCTGCCCAATCCGATGAGCGAGACCGGTTTCGACGAAACACCCGAGGTCACCTCGCGCCTGCTCGAAGAATTCGCCAAGGACGGACTGGTCAACATCGTGGGCGGCTGCTGCGGCACCACGCCAGCGCATATCGGCGCGATCCACCAGGCGGTGGCCCCGCTGGCAGCACGCCGACGCAAGGCCTGGGATGCGTATCAGGAAACGCTGGCGGCCTGAGGGTGGGTCGAAAGCGGATTACCGAACGCAGAAGTCGCAGAGGTTTCGCAGAGTACGCAGAGGATCGAGAATAAAAATCAAAACCCGAATTCAATTCAGAATTTTGAATTTTTTGCGACCTTTGCGAAACCTCTGCGCCCTCTGCGTTCAGATGTCCGCTCCCGCTCCCGCTCCCGCTCCCGCCTGAGCAGGCTCAGCCGGTGCCCATCAGCTTGTTGATCTCTTCTTGCATCACCTGGGCCAGGCGCGCGTAGAGCTTGAGCTTTTGCGCGCCGTCGCGCAGGCGCTTGGCCATGTACAGCGAGACCGCCAGCATCAGCTTGGCGCCGATGCGCGGCTCGTCGTCGATCAGTCGGGTCAACGCCGCGCGGGTCAGCAGCACGCAGCGAAGGTCGGAGCCGGCGGTGCAGGTGGCGGACCGCGGACCGCCGTCGATCAGGCCAAGTTCGCCGATCAGGCTGCCCGGCCCCAACACGTTGAGGGTGGTCGGCGTGGTGCGGCTGACGACGATGGACTCGACCGTCACCTCGCCGTCCAGCACCAGCATCACATAGTCGGCGTTCTCGGTGTCGCCCTCGTGCATGAAGACATCTTCGTCGGCGAAATCGATCTGGCGCATGTAGCCCACCACAAACGCCGCCTCCTCCTCGGTCAGCAGCATCAGCGCCGAGGGCGCCCGCAGTAAGGAGATGGCCAGCCGGGTCGTCTCGGGGTCGGTCAGCGGCTCGAGCTTGCTGTCGGTGAACGACTCGTGAAACTCGCCAGTGCCTCGGTTGAAAGTGTCGCGGCTCATTGGGGGTGATGGGGTGGGCGGCGCTCGGGTCGAGACGAGCCGCCACTAGAATGATGGTAACCCAAGGAGCGTTGCAGCGGGGCCGCAAAAAGAGCGACCCGCCAGGCTTGGGCCTCGCTTGAACCCGCAACGACGCTCGCCTGAAACCCAGCTTCCAGGTGAGCCCCATGCCCCAGAAAAACCTGCCTCCGATGCTGCTGTCCGGCCTTGAGCCGGTGCGCATCGGCCAAGGTAGCTTGTTCGCCAACATCGGCGAGCGCACCAACGTGACGGGTTCGCGCGCTTTTGCCCGCATGATCTTGAATGGCGAGTACGAGCAGGCGCTGGCCGTGGCGCGCCAGCAGGTGCAAAACGGCGCCCAGATGATCGACGTCAACATGGACGAGGCGATGCTTGACAGCAAAGCCGCCATGGTGCGGTTCTTGAACCTGGTCGCTGGCGAGCCCGAGATCGCCTGCGTGCCGGTGATGATCGATTCGTCCAAATGGGAGGTGATCGAGGCCGGTCTGCGCTGCGTGCAGGGCAAGGCGGTGGTCAATTCGATTTCGATGAAAGAAGGCGTTGATGCCTTCAAGCGCCAGGCGCGCCTGCTGCGCCGCTACGGCGCCGCCGCCGTGGTGATGGCCTTTGACGAGAAGGGCCAGGCCGACAGCTTCGAGCGCAAGACGCAGATCTGCGCGCGCGCCTACCAAGTGCTGGTCGAAGAAGTCGGGTTTCCGCCCGAAGACATCATCTTCGACCCGAACATCTTCGCGATCGCCACCGGCATCGAGGAGCACAACAACTACGCCGTCGATTTCATCGAGGCCACGCGCTGGATCAAGGCCAACCTGCCCGGCGCCAAGGTCTCGGGCGGCGTCTCCAACGTGTCCTTCAGCTTTCGCGGCAACGACCCGGTGCGCGAAGCCATCCATACCGTCTTTCTGTACCACGCCATCAAGGCTGGGCTGGACATGGGCATCGTCAACGCCGGCATGGTCGGCGTCTACGACGAGATCGAGCCGTCGTTGCGCGAGCGCGTCGAAGACGTCGTGCTGAACCGCCGACCCGACGCCGGCGAACGCCTGGTCGAGGTCGCCGACAGCGCGCGCAGCGCCTCCAAAGAGGCCGATTCAAGGCTCGACTGGCGCGGCAGCGCCCAGGCCCCGAGCCCGGTCGCGCAGCGCCTCTCCCATGCCCTGGTGCGCGGCGTGAACGACTTCATCGCGCAAGACACGCAAGAGGCCTACGAGGCTGTGATTGCGCGCGGCGGGCGCGCCCTGGAGGTGATCGAAGGCCCGCTGATGGCCGGCATGGAGATCGTGGGCGACCTGTTCGGCCAGGGCAAGATGTTCCTGCCCCAGGTGGTCAAGTCGGCGCGCGTCATGAAGCAGGCCGTGGCGCACCTGATTCCCTACATCGAGGAAGAAAAGCGCCGCTTCGTCGAGGGCGGCGGCCAAGCCAAGGCCAAGGGCAAGATCGTGATTGCCACGGTCAAGGGCGACGTACACGACATCGGCAAGAACATCGTCACGGTGGTTTTGCAATGCAACAACTTCGAGGTCGTGAACATGGGCGTGATGGTGCCGTGCCAAGACATCCTGGCGCGCGCCAAGGAAGAAGGCGCCGACATCATTGGCCTCTCTGGCCTGATCACCCCCAGCCTGGAAGAGATGCAGCACGTGGCCGCCGAAATGCAGCGCGACGAGCACTTCCGCAGCCGCCTCACGCCGCTGCTGATTGGTGGCGCCACCACCAGCCGCGTGCACACGGCGGTGAAGATCTCGCCGCACTACGACGGCCCTGTTGTCTACGTGCCCGATGCGAGCCGCAGCGTCAGCGTGTGCAGCGATCTGCTCAGCGACGAGAAAGCCGCCGCCTACATCGCCGAGCTGAAGATCGACTACGACAAGGTGCGTGAACAGCACGCCAACAAGAAGGCCACGCCGCTCGTCACGCTGGCGCAGGCGCGTGCCAACAAAACGAAGATCGACTGGGCTGCGTACCAGCCCGTCACGCCCAAGTTCATTGGCCGGCGTGTGTTCAAGAACTACGACCTGGCTGAGCTGGCGCAGCAGATCGACTGGGCCCCGTTCTTCCAGACCTGGGACCTGGCCGGCCCGTACCCGGCCATCCTGACCGACGAGGTGGTGGGTGAATCGGCCCGACGTGTGCACAGCGACGGCACCGGCATGTTGTCGCGTCTGATCAAGGGCCGCTGGCTCACGGCCAATGGTGTGATCGGCCTGTTCCCGGCCAACACGGTGGGCGACGACGACATCGAGATCTACACGGACGAGACCCGCAGCGAGGTGCTGATGACCTGGCGCGGCCTGCGCATGCAGACGGTGCGGCCGGTGGTCGATGGCGTGGCCAGACCCAACCGTTGCCTCGCTGACTTCATCGCGCCCAAGGGGTCGGGCCCGGACGACACAATTCGCGACCACATCGGCCTCTTCGCAGTGACGGCGGGCATCGGCACCGAGAAGAAGGAAAAGCAGTTCCTCGATGACCACGACGACTACAGCTCCATCATGTTGAAGGCCCTGGCCGACCGCCTGGCCGAAGCCTTTGCCGAGCGCATGCACCAACGCGTGCGCACCGACTTCTGGGGTTATGCGGCCGATGAAGCCTTGAGCCCCAACGAGCTGATCGCCGAGAAGTACAAGGGCATCCGCCCCGCGCCGGGCTACCCGGCCTGCCCTGACCACACGGTAAAGGGCGACATGTTCCGCGCGCTGCAAGCTGATGAGATCGGCATGCACCTGACCGAAAGCTGGGCCATGACGCCCGCCGCCAGCGTGAGCGGCTTCTACATCGCCCACCCCGACGCCGCGTACTTCAACGTCGGCAAGATCGGCGACGACCAGTTGAATGATTGGGCCGAGCGCAGCCAGCAAGACGGGGCCGCTGTGAAGCGCGCGCTGGCCTCGCTGCTCTGAGCCCGCTGCTCTGAACCCGTTGCGCTGACCCTGCGGGCGCCCGCCGCATGCGGGCCGCCCCAGCTTGCGATGCCAGCGTTCGCTGACCCAGACCAGCAGCTTCACGGCCACGTGGGGCAGCATCCATTTACCTGAGACGCATCTGCTTGCAAGGTGGTCCAAATGCGTCATCGTTTCAGTTGCGACGCCGTGTAAGCCTTCCGCGATTTGCCAACTATTGACACTGGCAAGCGGCTCGGGCTCTCGAACAATCCCCACTTTGGCTGGGTACGCCGTGTGCGTATCCAGGGTCGGTACAGAGGTCTGTATCAGATCGAAAAGCTGGGGGACGAAAGTGATCAAGCAAGACGGGGCTGCGACAAGCGTGTGGGCCCAACGCGCAGTGAAGGGCCTGGTTGGGGCGATGTCGATCGCCTTGCTCGTGGCATGCGGCGGGGCCAAAGAAGAGGCCAGCGACGGCCGCGAGCAAGAAGCCAGCTACCCACCGCCAAGCGGCATCGATGCGCCCGCTTCGCGTGAAGCGGCGGCGCGCTTCCTCACCCAGGCCACGTTCGGCCCCACCGATGCATCGGTGGAGCGGGTGATGGAGATCGGCTACAGCCAGTGGATCGACGACCAGTTCACCAAGACCCCGAGCGCACACCGTGCAACCTGGGAGTCGCTCGACGCCGGCATCAAGGCCGCCAATGCCACCTCGACCATCGGGCAGGACGGACTCATTCATTCGTTCTGGCTCAGCGCCCTGACGGGCAACGACCAACTGCGCCAGCGCGTGGCGTTTGCGCTGTCCGAGATCTTCGTGATCTCGATGCAAGAACCTTCGGTGGGCGACAACCCGCGAGCCGCCGCCCACTACTACGACATGCTGGCCACCACCGGCCTGGGCAACTACCGCGAGCTCCTCGAAGCCGTGAGCATGCACCCCATGATGGGCCGCTACCTCACGTCGCTTGGCAACCGCAAGGCCGACCTGGCCAGCGGCCGGGTGCCCGATGAAAACTACGCCCGCGAGGTGATGCAGCTCTTCAGCATCGGCCTGTGGGAGTTGAACGCCGACGGCACGCAGCGCCTGGCCAACGGGGTTCCGGTCGAGACCTACACGCCCGCCGACATCGCGGGCCTGGCCAAGGTGTTCACCGGCTGGAGCTGGGTCTGCCCGGTGACGCCCACGCTGACCAACAGCACCTGTTTCGGCAACGGCACCAGCGGTGGACAGTCCGACCCGGACCGCATCATCAAATCGATGATGGCCTACCCCCAGCACCACAGCGTGGAAGAGAAAGCCTTCCTCGGTGTCGTGGTGCCGATGCAAGGCACGCTGGCTCGCCCGGTGCCCGACGCCGCCGCCAGCCTGCGCATCGCGCTCGACACGCTGGCCAACCACAACAACGTGGCGCCCTTCCTCAGCAAGCAGCTCATTCAGCGCCTCGTCACCAGCAACCCGAGCCCGGCTTATGTGCGTGACGTGGCGGGCGTGTTCCGCAGCAGCGGCGGCGACATGAAGGCGGTGGTCAAGGCCATCTTGCTGCACAGAGAAGCGCGCACCGTCTCCAGCAGCTCGGGCAAGGTGCGCGAACCCGTGCTGCGCCTGTCGGCCCTGCTGCGCGCCTTCCCCTTCGAGTCAGACAGCGGCAACTACAAGGTCGGCAACACCGACAACCCCGGCACCCAACTTGGCCAGACGGTGCTTCGCGCGCCCACGGTCTTCAACTTCTACCGCCCGGGCTACGTGCCGCCGGGCTCGCAGGCGGCGGCCCAAAACCTGGTGGCGCCCGAATTGCAGATCGCCCACGAAACCACCGCCTCAGGCTATGTGAACTACATGCGCGACGTGGTGTCTGGCGGTGTCGGGCAGACCAACCCGGCGCCCTTCAACCGCCGCGACCTGCAACCCAACTTCAGCGCCGAGATCGCGTTGGCCGACGACCCCAGCCGGCTGATCGACCGCGTCAACGAAAAGCTGATGTACGGCGGCATGCCGGCCGCATTGAAAGCGCTCATCGTGCCCGGCGTGCAAAGCATCACCGTTCCGGTGATGGGCGACCGGGGCGTGACGCAGGCGCAGATCGACACCGCGAAGCGCAACCGCGTCAACGCGGCGATCTTCCTGACGCTCGTTTCGCCCGAGTTTCAAATTCAAAAGTGACGCGGGGACACACACCATGAGCACACACAACGCCTCCCGCCGCCTCTTCCTGTCGCAAGCCGGCGCCCTGTCTTCGCTGGGCGTCGCGGGCGCCCCACTTGCGCTGAACCTTGCCGCGCTGGGCACGGCCGCCGCGCAGTCGGCCACCGACTACAAGGCCATCGTCTGCCTGTTCCTGTTCGGCGGCAACGACTCGCTGAACATGGTGCTGCCCACCGACACGGCCTCGTTCAACAACTACTCGGTCCTGCGCAACCAGGCACCCGACTCGATCGCCCTGCTGGCACCCGGCACGGTGCCGAACGCCGCTGCCGCAGCGGCTTCGCCCGCGCGGCTGGGCGGTGTGTTGCCAATCACGCCCACCAACGCGCAGGGCCGCACCTTCGCGCTGCACCCGCTGATGGGCTCGCTGCAGACGATGTTCAACACCGACCGGCGCCTGGCCATCCTGCCCAACCTGGGCACGTTGGTGATGCCGACGACGAAGGCGCAATACAGCCAGGGCGCGCACCGCAAGCCGCCGAACCTGTTCTCGCACAACGACCAGACCAACTACTGGCAGGCCTTCCGCACCGAAGGCGCCTCGCGCGGCTGGGGCGGTCGCATGGGCGACCGGCTGGCGTCGCAAAACGGCAGGGCGGTGTTCACCGCCATCTCGACCTCGGGCAATGCGGTGTGGCTGTCGGGCGAAACCGTGCGCCAGTACCAGGTGGGCTCCAGCGGCACGATCCGCATGGGCAGCGACAGCGCCGGGCGCATCTACAACTCCGCCGGTGTGGGCTCGGCCATGACGAGCATCGTCTCGGGGGGGCGCGGCGGCCATGTGTTCGAGGGCGATATCGCCACGATGGCGGCCCGCTCCATCGACGCCGAAGCGGCCTTGCGCAGCGCTTTGCCGCTGCCATCTGATGCCCCGTTCGGCACCGCACCCGCCAGCGGCGCCTACAACTCGAACAACGACCCCAAGCTGCGCTACGACAGCCCGCTGACGGGCACCGCCGCCGCCAACCCGCTGGCCCAGCAACTGCAAACCGTGGCCCGCATGATCCACGCGAGCGGCCATGCCAACGTGCTGGCCAAGCGCCAGGTGTTCTTCGTCAGCATGGGTGGCTTCGACACCCACGACGCGCAAAACCGTGGCCATGCCGACCTGATGGCCCGGCTGTCGCAAGCCTTGAGCTACTTCGACGCCACGCTCGGCACCATGGGCTTCCGTGACCGCGTCACCACCTTCACCGCCTCCGACTTCGGGCGCACCTTCACCAGCAATGGCGACGGCACCGACCACGGCTGGGGCGCGCACCATTTCGTGATGGGCGGTGCGGTGCGGGGCGGCGACCTGTACGGCAGCTTCCCGGTCTTGGGTGCCAAGAACGCGAACAACAACAACTTTGACAGCAGCCCCAACCAGATTGGCAACGGCGCGTTGATCCCGACCACCTCGGTCGATCAAATGGCCGCCACGCTCGCCAGTTGGTTCGGCCTGAGCGCCAGCGAGTGCCTCGACATCTTCCCCAACCTCACCAACTTCACGAACCGCAACCTCGGCTTCATGGCGTGAGGGGGTTGAACGGGTGAGTGGCCAGACGGGCGCTCACTGAGTCTTCACTGAGGCTTCACTGAACCGCTCGCTGAACCGCTCACTGAACCGCTCACTGAACGGTCAGCACCCGCCGGTATTGAATGGCCTCGGCGAGGTGTGCCACCTGCACACCCTCGCTGTGCGCCAGGTCGGCCACGGTGCGCGCGATGCGCAGCACGCGGTGGAAGCTGCGTGCCGACCAGCCCAGGCGAGCCGCCGCCGTCTGCAAGAACTTCGTGGCCCCGGCATCAAGCGCGCAATGCGTGTCGATGGCGTCACCACTCAGTGCGGCGTTCAGCCCACCTTGTCGCGCCATTTGCCGCTCTTGCGCATCGACCACCCGTTGCGCCACCACCGCGCTGCGTTCGCCATCGGCCGCCGCTGCCAGGGTTTCAGACGGCACGGCCGGCACCTCCACCTGCAGGTCGATGCGATCGAGCAACGGCCCGCTGATGCGGCCTTGGTAGCGGGCGATCACATCGGGCGTGCAACGGCAAGCCCGCAATGAACTGCCGTGGTGTCCACAAGGGCAGGGGTTCATCGCCGCCACCAATTGAAAGCGCGCCGGAAACTCGGCCTGCCGCGCGGCACGCGAGATCACGATGCGCCCGCTCTCCATCGGGTCACGCAGTGATTCGAGCGCCGCGCGTTGAAATTCGGGCAGCTCATCCAAAAAGAGCGTGCCTTGGTGCGCCAGTGAAATCTCGCCCGGCCGAGGCGGTGAACCGCCTCCGACCAGTGCCACTGCCGATGCAGTGGCATGAGGAGCCCTGAACGGCCTTTCACACCAACGCGACGGGTCGAAGTTGCCCACAAGGCTGAGCACCGCCGCGGACTCCAGCGCCTGCAACTCGCCCAAGGGCGGCAGCAGCCCGGGCAGACGCCGCGCCAGCATCGATTTGCCGGTTCCCGGCGGCCCCACCATCAACAGGCTGTGCCCACCAGCCGCTGCCACTTCGAGCGCGCGCTTGGCACCGGCCTGGCCCTTCACCTCGCGCAGGTCGGGCGCCGATGCGTGCGTGGCGGGCGGCAGCAAGGCACGGGTTGCACGCGGCAGGGGCTGAGCGGCATCGGTGGGAACGAAGGCTTGAACCACGTCGAGCAGGTGATCGGCCCGGTGGATCGTCAGCCCCTCCACCAGCGCCGCTTCTTCCGCGCTGGCGCGTGGCAACACCAGCGCGCGTGTGGCGGGCGGCGATGCCGATGCCTCGGCGCGCCGCAGGGCCAGCGCCATGGCGAGCGCGCCACGCACGGGCCGCAAATCCCCGGCCAATGAAAGTTCGCCGGCGAATTCGAAGCCGGCCAGCTTGCGGGCGTCGATCTGTTCGCTGGCGGCCAAGATGCCGAGCGCGATCGGCAGGTCGAAGCGGCCGGTTTCTTTGGGCAAATCGGCTGGGGCCAGGTTCACCGTGATGCGCTTGTTGTGGGGAAACGCGAGGCCGCTGTTTTGCAGCGCGGCGCGCACCCGTTCACGCGCTTCCTTGACCTCGGTGTCGGCCAGCCCGACCAGCGTGAAGCTGGGCAGGCCGTTGGCCAGGTGCACCTCGACCATCACGGCCGGTGCATTTAAACCGTCCAGCGCGCGGCTGTGGACGACGGCCAGTGACATGGAAACCCCTCCCTGATTGAGGCGTGCGCCTCTGTTGTGCGGCCGTGCGGTTCGTGCCCCACGG
Organism: Rhizobacter sp.; assembly: GCA_043727255.1. Classification (GTDB taxonomy): domain Bacteria; phylum Pseudomonadota; class Gammaproteobacteria; order Burkholderiales; family Burkholderiaceae_C; genus Rhizobacter. Next base: position 10,496 of record JAYSYW010000043.1, read on the forward strand.
CGTTCGTCCGGCATTGTGCGGCGCCCCTGTAGGGCCGGCCGCTGCTCACGGGCCACTCTGAATGGGGAGGACGTGAATCACACCAGAACCGTGCGCGACGACTCGGCGACGCCAATGTAGGCACCAAGAAAGTGCGTTTCTTGTGCTTTCACACGGTGATGTTCGATGCTGGGGCGGGTATGCCCCAAAAGAACCATGGCACAAAAGCTGCAAAAGTGTTCCGCCCTCATGACATCACTTTCACGGAGATCGGAATGAAGAAACTGCTCGTTGGCCTGTCCGTCTGTTTGTTCGCGGTGTTTGCACAGGCGGCTGATGCCCCCTCGGTCGCCACGAATTTCAGCCTGACCACCAACTACAAGTACCGCGGCCAAGACCAAACGGCCAACAAGCCGGCGCTTCAAGGCGGTTTCGACTACGCGATGGAAGGCTTCTACGTTGGCAACTGGAACTCGAGCATCGGCGCCACCGACAGCGGCATCGAGATGGACTTCTACGGCGGCTACAAGGGCGAAATCGCCAAGGGCCTGGGCTTCGATGTGGGCGCACTGACCTACTACTACCCGCAAAAGCTCAAGGTGGGCGACCTCAACACCACTGAGATTTATGGTGGCCTGAGCTTTGGCCCGGCCTCGCTGAAGCTGTCGTACACGGTCAGCGACAAGTACTTCGGTTTCGCCAACGCCGACGGCACGATCTACCTCGACTTCAGCGCCAACCACGAAGTGGTCAAGGGGCTGACGCTCAACGCGCACCTGGGTGCAACCAACTTCGCAAGCGATGCCAAGTCGGCCAGCGTCGTCAACTACGTTGACTACAAGCTCGGTGGCACCTACGACCTGGGTTCGGGCTTCTCTGGCGGTGCGCACATCGTGGGTGCCAACAAGAAGAACGTCTACGTGGACATCAACAAGCCGCGCCTGATCCTGACGATCACCAAATCCATGTAAGCCAGCCGACTCCGGCTCCAATCGTTTTGCGTTTCCCCCCAGGAGGTTGTTTATGAAGATGGTGACTGCCATCGTCAAGCCGTTCAAGCTTGATGAAGTGCGTGAAGCCCTCAGCGCCATCGGCGTGCAGGGCATCACGGTGACGGAAGTGAAAGGCTTCGGCCGTCAGAAAGGCCACACCGAGTTGTACCGAGGCGCCGAGTACGTGGTCGACTTCCTGCCGAAGGTGAAGATCGAAGCGGCCGTTGATGAAACCATCGTGGACCGCGTGATCGAGGCCATCGAAGGTGCTGCACGCACGGGCAAGATCGGTGACGGCAAGATCTTCGTGTCGTCGCTGGAGCAGGTCGTGCGCATTCGCACGGGCGAGACGGGCAAAGACGCCCTTTGACGCGCCACACAGAAAGACAACCATGAAAAAACTGATTGCCACCCTGGCTCTGGGCCTCGCGGTCCTGGGCTTTTCGAGCGCGGGCTTTGCGCAAGATGCGGCCGCTTCTGCTCCGGCCGTCGTTGAGGCCGCCTCGGCCGCAATGGCCGCCGCGCCTGCTGAAGCCGCTTCCGCTGCTGTTGCTGCCACTGCGGCACCCGCTGCCGCGCCGGTCGCCAACAAGGGCGACGTGGCCTGGCTGATCGTCGCCACGCTGCTCGTCATCATGATGACCGTGCCCGGCCTCGCGCTGTTCTACGGCGGCTTGGTGCGCAGCAAGAACATGCTGTCAGTGCTGATGCAGGTGTTCGTGACCTTCTCGTTGATCGTCGTGCTGTGGGTCGTCTACGGCTACAGCCTGGCGTTCACTGAGGGCAACGCGTTCATCGGCGGGCTCGACCGGCTGTTCCTGAAGGGCGTGTTCGACCCGGCGGCTGGCAGTTTTGCCATGGCAGCCACGTTCAGCAAGGGCGTCTACATCCCTGAGCTGCTGTTCGTTGCCTTCCAGGCCACGTTCGCCGGCATCACCTGCTGCCTGATCGTGGGCGCGTTCGCCGAGCGCATCAAGTTCTCGGCCGTGCTGATGTTCATGGTGCTGTGGTTCACCTTCAGCTATGCGCCAATCGCGCACATGGTCTGGTACTGGATGGGCCCGGACGCGTACACGGCTGCTGGTGTCGTTGACGAGATGAACGGCAAGGCCGGCCTGATCTGGCAATGGGGCGCGCTCGACTTCGCGGGCGGCACCGTGGTGCACATCAACGCAGCCGTTGCTGGCCTCGTGGGTGCCTACATGATTGGCAAGCGCATCGGCTACGGCAAGGAATCGTTCACGCCGCACTCGCTGACGCTGACGATGGTGGGCGCTTCGATGTTGTGGGTGGGCTGGTTCGGCTTCAACGCCGGCTCGGCGCTCGAAGCCGGCAACAGCGCCGTCCTGGCCTTCATGAACACCTTCTCGGCCACCTCGGCCGCGGTGTTGGCCTGGTGCATCGGCGAAGCGCTGATGAAGGGCAAGGCCTCGATGCTGGGTGCCGCTTCTGGTGCTGTAGCCGGCCTGGTGGCCATCACCCCGGCTGCTGGCAACGTGGGCCTGATGGGGGCGGTGGTGATCGGTTTCATCGCTGGCTTCGCCTGCCTGTGGGGTGTGAACGGCCTGAAGAAGCTGCTGGGTGCTGATGACTCGCTCGACGTGTTCGGCGTGCACGGTGTCGGCGGCATCGTCGGCGCCTTGCTGACCGGCGTGTTCAACACCCAGGCGCTCGGCGGCCCGGGCCTGGTGACTGATTGGGTCACCGCCACCGTCGGCTCCAACGCCATCGGCGCACAGGTCTGGATCCAGCTCAAGGCTGTGCTGCTGACCGTCGTGTGGTCGGGTGTGGTGTCGGTGATCGCCTTCAAGATCGTCGATGTGGTGATCGGCCTGCGTGTTCCGGAAGAAGAAGAACGCGAAGGCCTGGACATCACCTCCCACGGCGAGACCGCTTACCACAAGTGATCGGTCGCATGACCCATCGCTGAGTAACGCAACGAGCAATGCAACGAGGACGCACAGTTCCTCCGCTCAAAAAAAGGCCACCGCGAGGTGGCCTTTTTTCATGCGCATTCCGACCCGATTGAACGTCGCTTGGGCCACGCCTTGCGCTCAGCGCCGCCGGCCCCACATGCCTAGAATTCGCCTACCTCTCCACGTCTTCGGGTCCTTTCCATGGTTCCTCACCTCATCACTGCGCTGACCGGCCCCATCAACGAACTGGAGCAGCGCATTCTTGAGTCGCTGCCCGCCATCGAGCGCTGGTTCCGCCTGGAATGGATGGAGCACACGCCGCCGTTCTACACCTCGGTGGATGTGCGCAACGCGGGCTTCAAGCTCGCGCCGGTCGATACCAACCTCTTCCCCGGTGGCTTCAACAACCTCACGCCAGAGATGCTGCCGCTGGCCGTGCAGGCCGCCATGGCGGCGATCGAGAAGATCTGCCCCGAGGCCAAGAACCTGCTGCTGATCCCGGAGAAACACACCCGCAACACCCACTACCTCGCGAACGTGCAGCGCTTGATGCAGATCTTCCACCTGGCCGGCATGAACGTGCGCCTGGGCACGCTCGACCCCTAAGTGAAGGCCCCCACCGACCTGCTGCTCGCCGACGGCAGCACCCTCACCGTCGAGCCGCTGGTGCGCACGCGCGGCCGCCTGGGCACCAAGAACTTCGACCCGTGCACCGTGCTGTTGAACAACGACCTCTCAGCCGGCACCCCGAAGGTTTTGCAGAACCTGCACGAGCAGTACCTGCTGCCGCCGCTGCATGCCGGCTGGGGGGTGCGGCGCAAGACGAATCACTTCCACAGCTACGAGGAAGTGGCCAAGAAGTTCGCCAAGCTGCTGGGCATGGACCCCTGGCTGATCAACCCGATGTATGCCCAATGCGGCGAGGTGAACTTCAGCGAAGGCGCTGGCCTGGCCTGCGTGCAGAGCAATGCCGATGCGGTGCTGGCCAAGGTGCGGCGCAAGTTCAAGGAATACGGCATCAACGAGAAGCCGTTCGTCGTCGTCAAGGCCGACAACGGCACCTACGGCATGGGCATCATGACCGTGCGCGACGCCAAGGACCTGGAAGAGCTGAACCGCCGCACCAAAAACAAGATGAGCGTCATCAAGGACGGCCAGGAAGTCACCGAGGTCATCATCCAGGAAGGCGTGCCCACCTACGAGCGCATGAACGACGCGGTGGCCGAACCGGTGGTCTACATGCTCGACCGCTATGTTGTCGGCGGCTTCTACCGCGTGCATGCCGACCGCGGCATCGACGAGAACCTGAATTCGCCGGGGTCGTCGTTCGTGCCGCTGGCCTTTGCCGAGAGCACGCAGCTGCCCCGCGTTGGCGCCAAGCCCGGCGCCAGCGCGCCGAACCGCTTCTACATGTACGGCGTCATTGCCCGGCTGGCGATGTTGGCCGCGAGTTACGAACTCGAAGCCACCGACCCCGACGCCGAAATCTACGACTGAGCGCGTTACTCCCTCGCCCTCCCCGCTACCGCTACCGCTACATTGGGCCATCCGCAAAGAACAACCGCCGGGAGGCCACGGTGTCGCAAACGGAGCGGCTCTTCAGGATCAACC
>JAYSYW010000044.1:0-14794 GCA_043727255.1 Rhizobacter sp.
GCTCTACAGCGGTTTGGCCACGCTGCGTGAAAACCACCGGCTGGAGCACCGCAACCACTTGGCGCCGTACCAAAACGCCATCGGCAACGCTGGCGTGCGGATGAGCGCAGGCCACTCGCTGGCCAACGCCTGCCACAGCTTCTTTGAATTGGCCGACGCCGAGCTTTGCTACGTGCTCGACGCCGACGGCTACCAGATCGGCGGCGACGTGTGGCCCGCCCAAGCCGCGCAAAACACCTTGCCCCGCGTGGCATATGAGCCGCTGCGCGAGAGCGAGGGCGCCTGCTGGTCGCGGCGCCCGTACTTCCGGCGTGCCATCGAACACATCGGCAAGGTGCAAACCACACGGCCGTACCGCACGCTGCATGGGAGTCACACCTGCGCGACCCTGTCCTATGCCTACCACCACGTCGAAAACGGCGTGAAGACGCTGCGCGTCGTCTGCGGCGACATGGCCTGGCGAGAGGCGCCCGCGACGGAGCGCCCCACCCCATGACACCCCAGCCCGCCATCACCCCACCCCCACGCGAATCGAACGTGGTGCCCTTCCAGCGGCGCGGGGCAGACGGCGAACTGCTGCCGGCCGAGCCGCTGAAAACCCGCTCCGCCGAGCCGCCCGAGGTGACGCACAGCGCGTCGGCCGAGCGTGCCGGACGGCGCCGCAAGGGCTGGCTGCGCGAATGCACCGTCATTGCCATCAGCTACGCCATCAACGGGCTGTGCCTGAGCCTGTTTGCGCTGACGGGCACGGTGCACTGGACAGTTGGGCTGGTGTACGCCGTGCCCGGTTGGACAGTGACCGCGGTGGGGGCCTTGTTGGTCGCGCAAAACCGCACCGTGAAATTCAAAGACCCGAGCCTGACGCTCCCGCATTCGGCGGCCGCCATGGTCATCTGCGTCATCGGCATGGCGCTGTACCCGCAAATCAATTTCGCCTACGGGCTGTTCTTGTTCGCGGTGTTCCTGACAGTCACCTACCGCATGCCCCGATGGCAGGCCAACACCGCGTGGCTGGTGGCAAGCCTGTTGGTGGCCGGCGTGACGATGGGCCTGGGCAAGAGCCTGCACGTCCCCTCCGCCAGCACCGGCGAGCAGTTGATCGCCTGGGTGTGCTTTGTGGTGATGCTCGGGCGCTGCGTGCTGCTGAGCCTCATCAACACCTCGAACACCAACCTGTTGCGCCAACGCGGCAAGCAAATGGCCGAAACGCTGGCGCAGATCGAACGGCTGGCCAACTACGACGAATTGACCGGCGTGCTGAACCGGCGCAGCCTACTGCGCATCCTGGACGATGAGCAGGCCCACTCTGACCGCAACAGCACGCCCACCAGCGTGGCCATCTTCGACCTCGACCGCTTCAAGGTGCTGAACGACACGCTGGGCCACCTGGCCGGCGACCGCGCGCTGCACCTCTTTGCCAGCTCGGTGCAGCAACACACCCGCAGCACCGACCGCTTCGGCCGCTACGGCGGCGAAGAGTTCTTGATGATCTTCACCAACACCGATACCGAAAAAGCCGAAGTGGCCATCGAACGCATCCGGGCCAGCTTGACGAGCGTGGACTGGAGCCCGGTGGCACCCGGCTTCAACCTGACCTTTTCCGCTGGCGTGGCCAGCTATCACCCGGGCGAAACGCCTCAGCAATTGCTGAGCCGCGCCGACCAGGGCCTCTACGGGGCCAAACATGCCGGCCGTAACTGCACCCGCGCCGGGTGACCGGCCCACGCCGCCCGGCGCGGCGGGCGACGCGCCGCCTTTTGTCGGCTCACCGCCGGCCAAGGCCGAAGAAGCCGCGCGCCTTGCCAAGCGAAACGTGCAATACCTGCGCAACCAGCGCGTGGTCGCCATCAGCTACGCGATCGACGGGCTGGTGATGCTGATGTTCTGGCTGGCGGGCACGGTGAGTTGGGCCGCCGCCGTGATTTACACGTTGACCGGCCTGGCGTCTTGCGCGCTGGCTTCCTGGGTGATCCGCCGCGGCTGGAACCAGCGCCTGCGCAACCCCAATATCTCGCTGCAGATGTCGTTGACTTCGTCGTGTCTGCAACTGCTGTGCATGGCCCTCTTCCCGCAGATCAACTTCATGTTCGCGTTGATCCTGTTCATCATCTACATCTCGCTGACGCTGCTGGTGCCGGTGAAGCAGGCGGCGCTGGCCTGGGTTGGCATCAGCCTGGGCGTGATCCTGGTGCTGGGCCTCACCCACACGCAGATGCGCATCCCCGATGCGAACCTGACCGAGCAGTTGTTGTCATGGAGCTTCTTTGCGCTCACGCTGCTGCGCTGCATCTGGCTGGGCACCCACAACACCTTGATGACGGCGCTGCTGAAAAAACGCAGCGGCGAGCTGGCCGAGTTGATGCGCCAGGTTGAACAACTGGCCCACCACGACGAGCTGACAGGGCTGCTGAACCGGCGCAGCCTGATGACGATCCTGACTGAAGAGCAGCACCGCAGCGACCGCATGGGCTCGCCGCTCTGCGTGGCCATTCTTGACCTCGACAAGTTCAAGGCCGTCAACGACACGCTCGGGCACCTGGCCGGCGACACGACGCTGAAGATCTTTGCCCAGGCCGCCCAGCACCTGGCGCGCAAGACCGACCGCTTCGGCCGCTATGGCGGCGAGGAGTTTTTGCTGGTGCTGACCGGCACCGAAGCCGAGACGGCGCGCATTCCCATCGAGCGCATTCGCCGGACGATGCGCGAAGCCGACTGGAGCACGGTCGCCCCCGGCTTCAGCATCACCTTCTCGTGCGGCATTGCCTGCTACCGTCCCGGTGAAACCACCGAAGAATTCGTGAAGCGCGCCGACGACGCGCTGTACCGCGCCAAGAACGAAGGGCGTGATTGCAGCCGGCTCGGATGAGTTGGCGCCAACCCGGGCGAAGCAGGGGCAGGAACGCCGTTTGCCGACAGCCCCCTGCGACCGGAGCCCGTGCATGACCCTACCCCCCCGCATTCTTGTTGTCGATGACAACGTTGACGCCGCCGACAGCTTGGCACTGCTGCTGGGCTGTGCCGGCTACGAGGTGCAAACCGCGTACAACGGCGCCCAAGCCGTCAAGATGGCGAGTTTGTTCGACCCTGCGCTGATCATTCTCGACATCAACATGCCGATCATGGACGGGCTGACCGCCGCGCGCAATTTGCGACAAGCCCAGCAAAACAGCACGCAAAAATTGCGGCTGATTGCACTCACAGGCCTCACCCACCCGTCTGACCGGGCCGAGGCCATGGAGTCGGGCTTCGACATGATCTTGCCCAAGCCGATTGAAGGCAGCCAGATGCGCCAGATGGTGGACAGCGTGCTCGGCGGGCCGCCACCGCTGCCATACGAAAGGCCGTGAGGGGCTGAAAGTTTTGGGCTCTGTTGAATTTCGAGTGGGTACAGCGCCCCCTCCACCCGTTCGCCCTGAGCCCAAACGGGATGGGGTGGTATCTACCCACTCGAAATTCAAGAGAGGCAAGTTTTGACTTGGCTCCCTCTCCTGTGAAGAGGCTGGGGTGAGGTTCCCCAGGCGGTTTGCAGTGGAAAGACTCTCAGCCTCTGACCCCACAGGGCAAGCCCCCAGCGCCATGGCGTTCACCCGAAACGCCCGTGAAGAAACCAGGCCGTGCCGCAGCCCTCGTTCCGGCCTTGGCTCCTGCCTTGGCTGCCATCGCCTTTGCCATCACCTCTGCCATCGCTTGTGCCGTTGCTCGTGTCACCACCCCTTCCATCCCCTCCCACCGGCAGACGGCTGCGGTACAGCCACACCAGCGCACCCTCCCGGGTCTGGGCAATGAAGTAATCACGCTCGGCCAGTTCGCCGTCCCACCAGCCCGACTCAAGCCTTTCCGGCCCGGCCAGCAAGTGCAGCGGGCGGCCATCAATCAGCGGGCGTGACTGGTCTTCGCGCAAGGCCTGCGGCTGCGCCAGCAGCCACACGGGCTGGGCCAGCGCGCTGGCCGTGGGCGCCGGCCCGGGGCTGCGTGGCGGCCGGCTGGCCCCTTGCGCGCTCAGGCTGGTCAGCACCACCGGCTGTTGCAGGGTCGCCTTTTCGGGCCGGTGGTCGGCCACGGGCACCAAGCGCCGCACCTGTTCACGGCCCAGCCGCGCCTGCAGCCGTTCGATCAAACGCAGCACCCCTTCGCGTTCGCTCGTGGCCGTGGGGAACAGCTCGTCATTCGGCGCCGCGCGGTGGGCGATGTCACTGGCGTGCAGGGCCAGTTCCAGCGTGGGTGCGGGCAACTGCAAGGCGGCCAGGCGCTCGCGCAGCAGCACCAGCAGGTGGGCGGCGTCGCGCGAGGGTTCGGCCAGCGCCACTTCCAGCAGCGTGTGGGTGGGCGACTCGGCCTCGCGGCGCCAACGGGGTTCGTGCTTCATGCGCAGCTCGAAGCGCCGCACGAACGCATGCTGCGCCGACAACCACCCCACCAGCCGCGCCAGCAACACCTGGGCGCCATGCAGCAACTGCTCGGTGGTGTCGGCCCGGGCAAACAGTTCAAGCTGGCTGTGAAAAACCGGCGGCAGGCGCAGGGGTTCGCGTGGGTCGGGCCGGGTGCCATAAGCGCAGTCGAGTTCATGCAGCAGCGCTTCGCCAAAGCGCCGCGCCAGCCCACCGCGCGGCAGTTGGCGCAGTTCACCCACGCGGCGCAGGCCCAGGGCTCGCCACACCTCGCCATGTGTGGGTGCGCAGCCCAGCACGCCCAGCGGCGCGGCGTTGAGTTGCCGGTGCAAGGTGGCTTCATCGGCGCAAGCCAGCCCGTCATGCAGACGCGACAACCAGGCCGCCCCCTGGGCCGTGGGCGCGCTGGCCGCCTGCACCCGGTGGCCCAACGGCGCCAGCGCGGTGCGCAGCCGCTGCAGCAAGGCGTCGCGCCCGCCGAAGTAACGCAGGCTGGCCTGCACCTCCAGCAGCACACCATGGGGAGGCACCAGGCTGACGGCCGGCGTGAACGCCAGCGCCGCATGCGCCACGCTCAGCAGGGCCTGCGCATCGCGGATCTCATCAGCCTGGCCCAGCAGCAGGTGCGGCGCCAGCCCCAGGGCGGTGACGCGCTTGATGCCCGGCTGCACGCCCAGCGCCTGCGCCATCGGGTTGGCATGCACGATGTGGTGGGCGTCCACCAGCGCCAGGGGTTGCCCGTTCAGGCCACCGGCCAGCGTGGCCGCGAACGACTCCAGCGGCAACGCCGGCATGTGCAGGCCGATCCACAACATGGCGCCGCTTCACCCGGCCCGGCCATCACGCCAGGTTGACGAAGGTGGCGGCGGGCAGCGGCCGCAACCACGCTTCGTCGGAGTCGCCACCCACCACACGCGCCCGCGCCATGGGCGACAGCACCGACGGCAGCGCCAGGTGAATGGGCAAGGTGAGCGGCGGGCCGCGACGCTTGAGCAGGTTGATGGCCAACTGGTCGGCCCCGCCCGGGCGCAGCGCCAGCCGCAGGGGCGCTGCGCTGGGCTGCTGCTGCGCGGCCAGTTCGCGCAGCATGAAGGCGGGGCCGTCGTGCGCCTGGGCCGCCAGTTGCAGCCGGCGCAGCCGCTCGGGCCGCAAACGCGGCGCCAGCCAAGCCAGCACCGCGCCCACATGGCCGCTCTTGAGGGCTTGTTCAAGCGCCCACAGGCTGTCGGTGCCGGGCACGGGTTGCAGGCGGGTGTTGACGATCAACAGTTGCGCCACGTCGATCCCGAGCTGGGCCAGGGCCCAGGCCGACAGCTGCGCCGGTGGGTCGAACAGCATCACCAGCCTGCCACGTTGCTGAATGCGCCCCAGGCTTTCGGCCAGCAAGCGGATTTCGCCGATGCCGGGCTGCGACAACAACAGCTCGGTCAGTGCCCGGCGCGGCCAGCCACCACCGGGCAGGTGAGCGTCGAGCGCTTCAAAACCGCTGGGCAGGGCGTGGTCGGCATGGCGGCCCAACTGGTGGCCCCGCCACAGCGCGGGGTGCAAGGTGTCGAGCGACGGCTTTGAGGTGGCCGCTTCAGGCGCCGCGCTTTGTGGGCTTTCTGCGCTTTCTGCGCTTTCTGCGTGTTCATTCACCAGCGCCGGCCCCACGCCCGCCGCCATCGGCAGGCACGGCCCACCCGGCGTGGCGGCACGGGGCAGAAGGGGCAAGGGGGAAGGCGTCATGGCGGCAATTAGATACTGTATTTTTATACAGTATTTTGAGCGACTGCCGGTTTTTTATGTAACGCCTTTCGGGCACGCGGCACCACTCACGCAGCGGCATACCCGGCTCTGGAGAAAATCCCCGTCATGACCGATGCCACCCTGCCCTGCCCCTGCGGCAACGCGCTGCCCAAGGCGCGGCCTTATGCCGACTGCTGCGGGCGCTTTCATGCCGGCCCCTTGCACCTGCAAGCGCCCACGGCAGAAGCGCTGATGCGGTCGCGCTACAGCGCCTTCGTGCACGACCTCACCGGTTACCTGCTTGACACCTGGCACGCCAGCACGCGGCCGCAGGCGCTGGAAGCGTCACCCCTCGGGCTGCGCTGGTTGGGGCTGGACGTTCGCCAGCACGTGGTGCAAGACGAGGCCCATGCCACGGTCGAATTCGTGGCCCGCAGCAAACTCGGCGGGCGGGCGCAACGCCTGCACGAGCGCAGCCGCTTCGTGCGCGAGGACGGCCGCTGGTTTTATGTGGATGGCGACATGCTGGGCTGAAGCTCCGAGCCCCGCCCGATGGGGTGAAGGAGGCGGGGGAACAGCCCCCGCAGCCCCCGCGCTTCCCCGGCAGATCAGGCGAACTCTTGCCGAACCCCGGGCGACATCAGCTTGCGGATGATCCAGGCCAACAAGGCGCAGCCGCCCAGCGTGACCACCACCGCCATCACGCGCGCCGCCGTGACGAAGCCGCCAAAGACACCCAGCGCCTGCGCCGGCAGCGTGGTGCTGTGGAGTGTGTGGGTGACCACCGACTGCATCACCTCTTGCTGCAGCCAAAGCCCCAGCAGGTTGACGACGATGGCCAGCGCCAACAGGCCGATGAACGTGCGCCGCGCCCAGTTCAAGCGCAGCAGCAGGCCGATGGCCGAAGCCAGCGTGGCCAGCGCGAACACCGCGCCCGCGCCCAGCACCCAGGGCAGGTAGGCGATCAGCAGGTTCATGAGGCCCGAGAACGCCACGGCATGGGGCGACCAGGTGGGGGCGAGCGACTGGAACGCGGCCTCTTGCGCGAGCGCCAGCACACCGGCCAGCGCGCCCCACAAGATGAAGGCCCAGGCGGTGGCCGTGACGAAGATGGAACGGGCACCGACAGAGAGGGTGATGGGCATGGGGCTTCCTCCTTCAGGGTCCGAACAGCACGGCGCTGTGGGTGAGCCTATTGTGGAAACTCGCGCAGGGGTTTGTCATTCGCCTTTGCCCAGGGTTCCCCGCAACAAAGGGGGGTGCGTGACTTCCGGCACGTGCGTTGTTGGCACCCCGGCGAACCCGGGCCGATCAGCCGAAACGCACCGCGTAGATCGGCGGCAGATGGCCAGCCACCTGCGTCCATGAATCACCGGCGTCGTCGCTCGCCCACAGGTTGCCGGTGGTGCTGCCCATCAACAGCGATTGGCCGGTTTCATCCACCTCCAGGCCGTGGCGGTAGACGAGGTCGTAGCAATGTTGCTGCGGCAGGCCGGCACGCAAGGTGTCGAAGCTTTTGCCGCCGTCGCGTGTGCGGGTGACGGCGAAGGCGGCGTCCACCGGCACCCGGCGTTCGTCTTTCACGGCCGGTGCGAACCACGCGGTGTTGGGTTCGGTGGGGTGGGCCGCCACCGCGAAGCCGAAGTTCGACACCGGCACGTCGGTCACTTCCTGCCACGACACCGCGTTGTCGGTGGACCGCCAGATGCCGTTGTGATGCTGCGCCCACAGCACCTCGGGCTGGGCACCGCAGCGCACCACGCGGTGCGGGTCTTGGATGTTCGGGTTGCCCGCCCCTTCAGGCGGCATGTAGGCCGCGCGCATGCCATCGGCCTGCAATGCCCAGGTGGCGCCGTCGTCACGGGTGCGCCACACGCCGCCGCAGCTGAGGCCCACCAGCAACTCGTCAGCCTGCGTGGGGTGCGGCAGCACCGAGTGGATGCCCGGCACGTCGTAGCCGCCACCAAACCATTCGGCACGCTCGGGTTTGTTCCACAGCGCATCAACCAGTTGCCACGACGCGCCTGCGTCGCCGCTGCGAAACAAGCCGCCCGGCAAAGTGCCCGCCCAGAGCATGGAGTCGGCGCGTTCCAGGCTCCAGACCTGCACCAGCTTCCAGGGCACGCCTTGCGCGTCGGCCGGCTGCGGCGGGTAGCTGGGCGTGCCCACTTCACGCCACGTGGCGCCAGCGTCGTCGGACGCATGCAGCTTCACCCCAAAGTGGCCCAGGTTCAGCGCCGCCAGCATGTGGCCGTGCGCGTCGGGCGGCAACAGCATCGACACCGGCTCGCTCAGAAAGCTGACACGGCCGATGCCCCAAGTGCCCCCGCTGCGATTCAACTCGAACAAGCCCTTGCGGGTGGCGACCCAGGCGCGTTGTGCCATGTGATTGCTCCTGATGTGATGGGTGGGGATGGGGTGAAACCGAGGGTCATCCGCCCGACAAAGCCTGCAGCACGTGCACCAGGCTGTCGGGCCGCAGCGGGTCGTCGAGCGTCACCCGGCTGCGGCTGCGCTGGCCATCGATGAACACCACCACATTGGGCCGCAGGTGCTGCTGGTCGTCGAGCACATAGCCCTGGAGCCGAGGGTTGATTTGAAACGCGGCGTCGAGCGCTTCACGCAGCGTGGGCACGTCGGCATCAAGCTCGGGCGTTTCAGTGAAACGCTTGAGTTGCTGCGTGAACACAATGTGGGCCATGGCGCGAAATGATGGGGCCGAATGCAGGTGATTGCCAGCGCATGCCCTGCTGCGCACGCAGGTGCCCGGCACAATGCCGGCCCCATCTCTTGCCTCAGGCCTTGCTTCAGGCTTGTCCTCATGCCCATGCCCCTCAGAGCCTCACTCGGCGGCCTTTACGCGGCCTTGGCCTTCACCATCTGGGGCCTGTTCCCGCTGTTCTTCCGCCACATCGCCCAAGTGCCCGCGGCCGAGGTGCTGGTGCACCGCATCGTGTGGTCGCTGCTCTTGCTGCTGGGCGTGTTGACGCTGCGCCGGCAATGGGCTTGGCTGGGCCGGCTGCGCACACAACCCCGGGTGGTCGCCGCCTTTGCCGCGAGCGCGCTGCTGCTGTCGGTCAACTGGCTGGTCTACGTCTGGGCCGTCACCCATGACCACGTGATCGATTCGAGCCTGGGTTACTTCATCAACCCGCTGGTCAACGTGTTGCTGGGCTACACCGTGCTGCACGAACGGCTGCGGCGCCTGCAATGGGTGGCGCTGGCACTGGCCGCAGGCGGCGTGCTGTGGCTCACCGTGCAGGCCGGCCAGTTGCCGTGGATTGCATTGGCCCTGGCCGGCAGCTTTGGCCTCTACGGACTGCTGCGCAAGATCGCCACGCTCGGGCCGCTGGAAGGGCTGACGCTCGAAACCCTGTTGCTGGCACCGCTGGCGCTGGTGGCGATGGCCTTGTGGTGGCACCAAGGCAGCAACGTGTTCCCCGCGCCCAACGCATCGCTCAACGCCTTGCTGATGGCCACCGGGCCGCTGACTGCGATCCCACTGCTGCTGTTTGCGGCCGGGGCGCGCAGTGTGTCGCTCACCACGCTGGGCCTGCTGCAGTACATCGGCCCGACCATCCAGCTGGTGCTGGGCGTGTGGCTGTTCAACGAACCCTTCGGCGGCGCCCGCCTGGTGGGCTTCGTGTTGATCTGGGTGGCGCTGGCGATCTACAGCGCCGAAAGCTGGTGGTTCAGCACGCGGGCCGGCGCGCCCCCGCGCTGAAACCCCGGTCGGTCAGCGCTCTCAGCCCAGGCCCAGCAGTTCGCAAGCCAGGTTGCGCAGCCGGCCGGCCGGGTCAACCAGATCGTGCAGAACCTCGAAATGGTTCGCGCCTGGAACGCCCTCGCACACCGGCACCACCTTCGGCCCCCAGGCCTGTTGAATCAAGGCCGTTTGACGCAGGTGTTCTTCGCTTTCGTTCGCGCCCACCACCGCGTAGAGCTTGCCCTTGGGCCTCGGAAACAGCGCCGGGCTCAGCTTACGCACGGCGGCGGGCGTGAGCTTCAGCGTGTCTTTCAGGAACGGCGCTTCGCGCAGCAACAGCAAGTCGAACACACCCGATATGGCCAGCGCCGACTTCACCAGTTGCGCCGGCAGGTCGGGCGCCACGCTCTTCCACTGGCAGCTCAGCATCATCGCGGCCAAGTGCCCGCCAGCGCCATGACCGGCCACCACGATGCGCTTCGGGTCGCCCCCGTAAAGCGCCGCGTTGCGGTACGTCCAGGCCAGCGCGCGCACCAGTTGCATCACGATGGTCTGAATGCCCACCGGCTGCTCGGGCGTGCCCGGGCACAACGCGAAGTTGGGCACCACCACCATCGCCCCCGCGTTCACGAAGGTTGGCGCCACGAAGGAATGCTCGCTCTTGTCCATGGCTCGCCACCAGCCGCCGTGAATGAACACCAGCACCGGCGCCTGTGCCGACGTTGCAGGGAACACATCAAGCGTCTCGTTCGGCCCCGACCCGTAGGCCACGTTGAGCCGGCGCGACAGGCCTTCACGCGAACGTTCCGAGGCCACCGCCCAGCGCTGCAAGACATCGGTGTGCTCGGGCACGCGTGCGCGGTTGTTGTATTGGAGGTCCAGCCAGGCGGGGTCAAGTCGTGTCATGAGGGCTCCGGGCAAAAGCGTGAAAGGCTTGGGGGAAATACAAGCCACGAAATGCAAGCCGCTTTCTATCGCGCGCCTTCCACTTGCGCCAGAGGCCCGTACCGGGGGCGCAACGGAGTCGCCAATGAGGGCTTTGCCCGCACCCCTCTTTTGCTAAACTCGCGCCCTCGGTCGGGGGGGTAGCTCAGCTGGGAGAGCGTCGCGTTCGCAATGCGAAGGTCGGGAGTTCGATCCTCCTCCTCTCCACCACCGAATTCAAAGGCCTTGTCTGTCAGTTCAGACAAGGCCTTTTTCTTTGTTCACATCACTCTTCACATCACTCCAGCGAAAGCGTCTGCGAGAGGTGGCCGAACACCGAGGACACGCGGCGCAGGTGCCGTGACTCCGGGTGCGTCAGCAGCCAGAGGTCGGTTTGGCATTCATCGATCGCTTCGGTGAGTTGCAACAAATCAGGCCGCGTTTGCGCCAGAAACAGCGGCAACAGCCCCACCCCCAGCCCCAGCGCCACCAGCTCCATCACGGTCAAGATGCTGTTGACGCGGTAGCTCGCCACGGCCTTCGGGAAATGGCGCTTGCGCCACACGACCGACGGGTGCTCAGGCAGCGCATCGTCAGGTGCGATCCACAACGACTTGCCCTCTTCCACATCGGCGTAGCGCTTCACACCCCCGCGCTTCGCCGAAAAGAGCGCCACGCGGATGGGCCCCACGTGCTTGCCAACCAAGTGAGGCGGCGGGCGCTTGGTGGCACGCACGGCGATGTCGGCGTCACGCCGCGTCAGGCTCACCAGTTCGTTGCCGGTGTGCAGCTCGTAGGCCAGCAGCGGGTGCAAGGCGTGCAGCGCCTTCAACTGAGGTGCGACCAGGCCGTGCAAGATGGTGTCGGTGGTGGTGATGCGAACGGTGCCCGAAACACCCTCGGGGTGGTGTTGCAAGGCCGAACGGGCCGACTCCACAGCCGCTTCGACCACCTCGGCGCTTTCAGCCAGCGCCTGCGCCAACTCCAAGGGCAGATAGCCGGTGCGAGAACGCTCAAACAGCTGCTGCCCCAAGCCGCGCTCAAGCCGCTGAACCGCACGAAACACCGTGGACCCGTCCACCCCCAGGCGTTCACCCGCATCGGCCAAGGTTCCAGCGCGAACCACAGCCAGCAAAATTTCCAGATCCGTCGCGCTGATTTTGTATTGCGTCTTTGCATTCATTGATTGCGCCAACGCCTATTTACTTGCGATTTTGCAATCATAGACTCGCGCCACTTTGTCCAATGGAGCCATCTGATGAGTCAGTCGAATGAAGCAAACGCAGTCGGGTATGGAGCAGCACTGCTTCGCGTCAGCCTGGGGGTCATGTGGGTTTCCCACGCCTTGCTGAAGTGGTTTGTTTTCACCTTGCCAGGCACCGCGCAATTCTTCGAGAGCGTCGGCATTCCAGGCTTCTTGGCCTACCCCGTCTTCTGCATCGAACTGATCGGCGGGCTTGCACTGTTGAGCGGCTTCTATGCACGCCAGATCGCCTTGGCCCTGGTGCCCGTGATGGCCGTTGCCGCATGGGTGCATCTGCCCAATGGCTGGCTCCACACCAGCCCGGGCGGCGGTTGGGAATACCCGGTGTTCTTGACGATCGCTTCCGTCGCCCTTTGGCTGTTGGGCGACGGCGCCTTCGCGGTGCGCCGCAGCCCGCGCTTCGCGCCCGCTGTTTGACGAGGCATGTGATGACGGCCCACTTCACGCTGATCAGCCATTTGCTGTGCCCCTACGTGCAGCGTGCGGTGATCGTGCTGCATGAAAAAGACGCCCCGTTCGAGCGCCGGGATGTCGATCTGGCGAACAAGCCCGATTGGTTTCTGGCGCTCTCGCCACTGGGCAAGACGCCGGTGCTGCAGGTGGATGGCGAAGCCATCTTCGAGTCGGCGGTCATCTCCGAATTTCTTGACGAGACGCTGCTGCCCCGGCTGCACCCTGAGCCACCGCTGGAACGCGCCAAACACCGTGCGTTCATCGAACTCAGCTCAGCCACGCTGAACTCGATTTGGGCGTTCTACACCGCCACCGACGAGCACGCTCTGGCCGCCAGGGCGCTGGAAATCCGGTCAAGGTTCGCGCAACTCGAAAAAGCCCTGGCCGACGGCCCCTACTTCGCGGGCACGCGTTTCAGCATCGTTGACGCGGCGTTCGGCCCCGTCTTCAGGTACTTCGACGTCTTCGACGCGATCGACGACTTCGGTTGTCTCACGGGGCTTCCCAAGGTCAACGCCTGGCGCCAGGCACTCACTGCCCGGCCATCGGTGCGCCAGGCCGTTCGCTCGGACTATCCAGATCTGTTGCGGGGCTTTCTTCTTGCCCGCAAGTCAGCGCTGTCGCGCCGTATGGAATCCCTCACCAGCGCGTGACTTCGACCCTGCGGGGGCCTGCGCGGGGCACACCCGTTCAGCGCCGATGCGCACGCCCACATCTTTTGCCGCATTCGGCTCATCGTTTTCACCTGAACGCCGAGCCTGCGCCTTGTGCGTTCGCCTCACCCGCGTCGCCTTCTTTTCGTCGTTCCCTGCTCCGATATCTGGAGCTCGTTCAATTTCAAACGCCCTTCAAAGAAAAGACGAAACGTGAACAACACCCTCAGCACCTCACCCGACAAAACGGACATCACCCAGCACGAGATCGCTGCGCTGAAGACACGCTTCAACTTGGCGGACGCGCATACCCACCAGCGTCAAAGTCCGAGCCAGCGTCGCATCATCGATGCCCTTCCTCAGCTCTGGTACAGCGCGGAAAACCAAAGCCAATTCCAGAGCGAGCAAGAATTCATCGAGACGCTCTTCAGCTTTCATGGCCAGTGGCGCGCGCTGGATCGCAAGGACGAGATCCACCTCGTTTATCGTCGTTCGTTACTGCGTTGACCACGACAAATTGCTGGTCCTCGACTTTTGCTTCGCGGCTTTCATCAAGGTCTCGGGCCAGGAACGTTGTGACGCGTACGCCATCCTGGAAGACTCAGGCGTGCGGTACATCGCCATGGAAGACACCGGCAAGACCTGGCCGCTGCAAGACGCCAAGTGCGTCACCATCATGGCCAGCCGCTCATTGAACGACGACATCTACAAGATCGTCACCAGCGTGTTGCTGAACGTCTCGCCATTTGTTCTCAAGCTCGTCACCCAATACGTGAAAGACAGCACCGAAGACAACTCCTCTTCGGTGCGAGACCTGCTTGACGTCAACCGGCAGTGCGCCCGCCAGTACCTTGAGGGCACCTGATCAGCAAGAAAGTTCAGCCGTTCACCGGTCGCACTGAGCCTGTCGAAGTGCAGCGCGACGCTCGTACAGGGCTTCGACAGGCTCAGCCCGAACGGTTCTTCGCGCTTGGCTGAACTTTCTTGCTGATCAGGTTGGCTCTTGGTGAGTCGTGGCCGGCTTTTCAACTCGGGGGCAAATCGGGCAGTCTGGTTGCATTAGATGCCGCGGTGCGGCGTCTGATCAGGCGCATAGCAACGAAGATGGACATAACGCCGATTGAAATAAGCAAGATAAGCGTGGCCAAGGACGGCCTTTGCTGCACGACCGCGTACACATAGAGACGCGCAGATTCGCCGTTTAGCGCTCTGCCGGTGACACGCAGCGTGCGCCCATCGCCCGCATCCTCAATATGAAAGTCAACTTGGTTGCGACTTCCTACTAACTGACCCGGTGGAGACGGGTCATCTGGATACTTTACGACGCGTGAGACGTCGAAACCGGGAAAGCGGCACAAGGCGGGGATAAGTGTGGTTGCACGTTCGCCAGTAGGAAGGCCTGCGATATGCGTTCTACCAGTTATTCCCACGTCTGTCGGGCCAGCCGTAAGCGTTATTTGTTCTCGGCACCGAAACAAAATGATCTCGCTAGATCTCTCAAGAATTGAGCTCCGAACTTGCTCGGGCGTGTTCTGCCATAGAAAGGCACAGGCCGCACCGATAGCTCCGAGCAGTGCTGACCTTTTGACCGTTTCGTAAGACATGCTGAGGACCTTTTGTCGGATAGTTGAAGGCAAGCAATGTGGGGCCTAACGTTTGACATGAGGGGCGTCCAAGG
>JAYSYW010000045.1:0-6074 GCA_043727255.1 Rhizobacter sp.
CGGCAACAGCGTCTACGCCAAGGTGGCCGGCTTCAACGACCGGCCCTTCCCCGTGACGGCCGGCGCGGCCCTCGGCACCTTCATGGACGACGACAACACCGCGCGCACCGTGTTCTATTCAATCTCGTTGGGTGCCTTGGGGCCGGCCCGCGCCGACGGCATGCGCACCTGGCTCGACAACAACGAGCCCCTGCCACCGGCAGCCTTCCGCAACTTCGGGCCGATGTACACCACCATCAACCCGCTGTCGATCGGGCCGTGGGGCGTGGAGGTCGAACCCACCAATCTGAAGCGCTTCACGCCCGCGCTGTTTGCCGGCAACACCACCTACAGCGACTGGTACTACCCCAGCTCGGGCCTGTTGATCGGCAACTCACCGGGCGCGGGCGGCGCCAACCTCGGGCTCGACACCCGTGCCTTGTCGTTGCCGGTTGAGCAAGGTGGCCGCGGCCGTGCCGACATCGTCAACCAGACACAGGCCCGCAACATCAACGTGCCCGTGATCGCCTTCGGCGGCAGCAACGGCCTGACGCCGGTGCCCGGCATCTGGCGTGGTTTCGCCGAAGCCATTGCGCCTTGCGCCGCGCCCAGCTGCATGGCCGGCACCCCGCGCACCCCGGCCGGCCAACCCACGGCGCTGGCCAACCGCACGTATGGCGACGTGGCCGGCGGCTTTGAAGTGCACATCAGCGAGGGCTACACCCACGTCGATGTGCTGACCGCCGACGACAACGCCACCAACAAGGTGGTGCGCCCGCTCAGCGCCTTCATCGCCCGCAACCTGCGCTAAGCGCCAAGCCCGTGCGCGGTGCGGGTCCATCGGGGCCTGTGTCGTGCACGGGGTGCATCATCGCCAGCCCGTTGTAAGAATCGTTCTTGCGGCCCGACACAGCAGTCGTCGCGGCCTGGTTCGGGCAACGAGTTTTCACCTTTTTCATCCACGGAGATCCCTCAAATGAACTCACGTCTCATCGTCTCTTCCGCCCTGGCCTCGGTGCTCGCACTCGGTGTCAGCACCCAGGCCGCCGCGCAAGACAAGCCCAAAGAGAAGTGCTACGGCGTCGCCGCCGCTGGCCAGAACGACTGCGCGAACCTGACGGGCACCCACTCGTGCGCCGGCCAGTCCAAGGCCGACAAATCAAGCGACGAATGGAAGTACGTGGCCAAGGGCACCTGCAAGACCGTCGGCGGCCTGAGCGCCGATGAAGCCAAGAAAGCCGGCAAGAAGTAAGGCCCGACCGGCATGAAGGCATCGGGCCCGCTGCTGCACCCCGCAGTCGGCATCGGCCTGCGCCAGCCCCATTACGCGGCGGTGCTGGAGCAGCGGCCCGGCCTCGGCTTTGTCGAGGTGCATTCAGAGAACTTTTTCGCCGAAGGCGGCGCCGCGCTCGCGGTGCTGGCCGAGGCCCGGTCGCTGTACGACGTGAGCCTGCACGGTGTGGGCTTGTCGCTCGGTTCGGCGGCCGGCCTCGACGCCTGGCACCTCGACCAACTGGCCAGGCTGGTCGATCGCATCGACCCGGTGCGCGTGTCTGACCACGCCAGCTTTGCCCGCGCCCCCCAAGCCCCCGGCGGCCCGGTGCTGCACGCGAACGACCTGCTGCCACTGGCCTTCACCGACGCGTCGCTCGACATCCTGGCCAGCAATGTGTCGCGCGTGCAAGACCGCTTGAAGCGCCCCATCCTCGTCGAGAACCTGTCCGCCTACCTGGCCTGGGCCGACAACACCTGGGCCGAACCCGACTTCTTCAACGCCCTCACACGCCGCACCGGCTGCGGCCTGCTGCTCGATGTGAACAACCTCGTGGTGAACGCCATGAACGACGGCACAGAGCCCGTGGCCACCGCCTGCGCCTGGGTGGACGCCATCGACGCCGCCAGCGTCGGCGAGATCCACTTGGCCGGCTACAACGACCTGGGCGACATCGTCATCGACGACCACGGCAGCCAAGTGCACCCGCCCGTGTGGCAGGTGTACCGCCACGCCCTGGCGCGCTTGGGTGTGGTGCCGACGTTGGTGGAGTGGGACACCGACTTGCCGGCGCTTGATGTGTTGTTGGGGGAGGCGGCGATGGCGAGTGGATGGCTCGGCGTTATTGCACCCTCGGCCGCTGCCTAGAATGAATGCCCCTTAACCCTTCAAGGATTTCTCATGTTCATTTCTCGACGAGTCGTTGCTGTTTGTGCGGTGTCAATGTCGGCCTTCCTTTTCGGCTGCGCCAGCGTCAACAAGGCAACCCCGCAGGCAGACGCCGAGGCAAAGTCGTTCAAGCCCAACCCGAACGTCTCTCAGGTGTACCTGTATCGGAACGAGACGCTGGGCGCGGCGCTGTCCATGCCCGTCACGGTGAACGGAAAGCTGGCCGGCAACACGGGTGCGAACTCGTATTTCAAATTTGATCTGCCAGCGGGCAAACACGCCTTCACCTCACAAGGTGACGGCTCGAAGCTCGACCTTGCCACC
Source organism: Rhizobacter sp. (assembly GCA_043727255.1). Lineage (GTDB taxonomy): Bacteria > Pseudomonadota > Gammaproteobacteria > Burkholderiales > Burkholderiaceae_C > Rhizobacter. The sequence continues at coordinate 2,465 of JAYSYW010000045.1, forward strand.
GAGAACGGCAAGATTTACTACGTCTGGCAGGAAGTGAAGATGGGGATGATGTCGGGCGGATCGAAGCTGCAAATCGTCCCGGAAGAAGTGGGCAAGAAGGGCGTGCTTGAGTGCACGCGAATTCAAGCCAACCCTTGATCGGGTTGACCCCGCAGGTCTGACCCCTGCATCGAGTTGCTCGCCCCGGCAGGCCATGGTGAGCAGCTCATCAAACATCCTGATTAGTGACGTGGCTCAGCCGACCCCTTACTCCGTTCGGGCTGAGCCTGTCGAAGCCAGCGCAGTACTGGTCGCACCCTTCGACAGGCTCAGGGCGAACGGAGGCTGGCTGAGGTATGTCGCTAATCAGGTCAAACATTGATAAAGCCTTTCTCCGCATGCACATCCGCCGCCTCACGCCCACAGATGCCGCTGCCTTTCAAGCATTGAGGCTCGCCGCACTGAAAGACACACCCGAAGCCTTTGGTTCAAGCTACGACGAGGAGAAGGACTTTCCTGCCTCCACCATCGAAGCCCGGCTGGCGGTAAAGCCAGATCGTGGACCGTTCGGCGCGTTTGAAGACGAAGAGCTTGTGGGCATGGTGGCGCTCGGTCGAGAGAGCATGCGCAACCTCGCCCACAAGGCGTTCATCTGGGGCATGTACGTGAAGCCCGAGGCCAGAGGCAAAGGCATCGCCCGCGCCCTGTTGATCGAAGCCCTCTCTTTGGCACGGTCAGTGTCTGAATTGAAGCAGGTCAATCTCTGCGTCAACGCCAGCAACCTCGGTGCCCTTCGGCTCTACGAGTCCGTCGGGTTCAAAGCCTTCGGGCGTGAGCCGGGCGCCATGTTCATCAACGGTGAACTGCATGACGAAATCCACATGTACCTTCGCCTCGCAGATGGCTGAGCCTCCCATCGGGTGGGCAGCCCACGGGGTTTGGTCGTGAGCCAAGGCTGAATTCAAACCATGAACCAACACCGCGAACAAGAGCGCCAGCAATGGCTGTTGCGCCACCTGTTGGCACGCGAGGGTGAAGCGGCGCAGCAGCCATTGCTGGCGGGCGACTCGACGCGGCGCGCGCGGGGTTGGCAGGCCTATGAGGCCAACGCGGGTGCTTCGGCTGAACGTGCGTTGCAGGCGTCGTTCCCGACTGTGCGGTTGCTGATGGGCGATGACTCGTTCGCGGCACTGGCCCGCGCCTTCTGGCAGTCCCAACCACCACAGCGTGGCGACTTGGCGTGGTTTGGCGAAGGCTTGCCGGGCTTCATTGCCGCGAGCGAGCAACTGGCCGACGTGCCTTACCTCGCCGATTGCGCCCAGCTCGATTGGGCTGTGGCGCAGGCCGAACGTGCGGCCGACGACGCGCCCGAGTTGCACACGCTTTCAATGCTGGGTGAACACGACCCGGCCGCGTTGCACATCGACCTGCCGCCGGGCATGGCCGTGCTGCCCAGTGCGTACCCCATCGTCAGCCTGTGGGAAGCGCATCACCGCCCGCCTGATGGCACGGATGCGTTTGCCGACGTGCGTGTGGCCTTGCGAGACGGCCGGGGCGAAAACGCGCTCGTGGTCCGCCAGGGCTGGCGAGGCGGTGTGGGCCGGTTGGACGCACCCACGGTTCGTTGGCTTCGAGGCTTGCTGCGCGGGCTGAGCGTGTCGCAGGCATTGGCCGAAGCGGGCGAGGGCTTCGACTTCGAGCACTGGCTGTTGGGCGTGGTGCGCGATGGCGGGTGGCTGCGTGTGCGTGCGGTGGTTTGAGTCAGCCCGGCAACGTGCAACGCACAACACACAAAAACACAACACACACCAGGTGTGAAAGAAAAAGCCACCACCCGCGACCAATCACGCATCGACCCACGAGACCCCACAACCATGAACACCCTCATCGACACCCTGACGCGCCTGTGGGCCCGTGCGGTGGCCGCGCTCGAAGCGCTGCAACCGCTGGCCTTGCTGGTGGCGCGCGCCTACCTGGCGCAGGTTTTCTTCATGTCGGGCCTGACCAAGGTGCAGGACTGGGAAACCACCGTTGCCCTGTTCACCCACGAGTACCGGGTGCCGCTGCTGTCGCCTGAGCTTGCGGCTGTGCTGGGCACGGGTGGCGAGTTGGTGTTGCCCGTGTTGCTGTTGCTGGGCCTGGCCGGGCGCTTCGCCGCGCTGGGCCTGTTCGTCGTGAACGTGGTGGCCGTTGTCAGCCTGAGCGACATCGCGCCGGCCGCGCTGCAGCAGCATGTGTTCTGGGGCAGCTTGCTGACGGGGTTGCTGCTTTGGGGGCCGGGCAAATGGTCGCTCGACCGGTTGCTGGTCAGCAGCGGGCCCTTGGCGCCAGCGATGCCAGTGCGGGGTGCAGGCCGGATGGGCTGAGCGGAACCTGGTCACACGGGGCATGTTGGGCTGGGCTCCCCATGCGCGGGGCCACTCAACTCAACTCAGTCCACCACCCCACACCCGTTCGGGCTGAGCTTGTCGAAGCCCTGTGCGTATCGCAGTGGGGCCTTCGACAAGCTCAGACCGAACGGGGCGGGGCGGGGCTTGGCTTGGCGCGGCGCGGCGCCGGCTTCGATACCTCAGCCCGAACGAGGGGAGGTTGGGCCAGCGCGGAATGGGCTCCGCCCGAGCGCATGGAGAACAGAGCGCTTTTCAGCCCAGTGCGAACGGGGCAACGGACCCGGGGCCTCTCCTCAACCCCTCAGCCCCCCAACACCCGCGCCAGCAAAGGCGCCAAGCGCAACCGCGCCTCGGCCGAGATCGCATCGGGCGGCGTGATCATTGCGCTGCCCAGGGCCGTGTGTGCGTCAGACGCCGGCTGCGTGGCGTGCAACCGTTCCACCACTGCCCGCACCAGGCGCTGCGCATTGGCCGCGTTCTCCATCAGGTTGGCAATCGCCATCTCGACCGTCACGCTGCCATGGGTGTTGTGCCAGCAGTCGTAGTCGGTCACCAACGCCATCGTGGCGTAGGCCATCTCGGCCTCGCGGGCCAACGCGGCTTCGGGCATGTTGGTCATGCCGATGACGCTGGCGCCCCAGCTGCGGTAGAGCTGCGACTCGGCCAGCGTCGAAAACTGCGGCCCTTCGATGCACACGTAGCTGCCGCCCCGGTGCAGCCGGCCGCGCCCGAAGCCCACTTCGGCATGCGCCTGCGCAATGACGTCGGCCAGCGCCGGGCACACTGGCTTGGCCATGGCCGCATGCACCACCACGCCCTGGCCGAAGAAGGTTTTGGTGCGCTGGCGGGTCAGGTCGATGAACTGGTCGGGCAGGGCCAGATCGAGCGGCGCCAGGTCTTCGCGCAACGAACCCACGGCCGACACAGACAGCAGCCAGCGCACCCCCAGTGACTTCAGCGCCCACAGGTTGGCGCGAAACGGAATCTCGCTCGGCAGCAGCGTGTGGTTGCGGCCATGGCGGGCCAGAAACACCACCCGCGCATCGCCAATGCGGCCCGACACCAGCGTGTCGGAAGGCTTGCCGAAGGGCGTGTCGATGACGTGCTCGACGGTGTCGGTCAGCCCTTCCATTTTGTAGAGGCCGCTGCCTCCGACCACGCCGATGGTGATGTTGCTCATGTTCTTTGTGCCTCATGCAGATGCCTTGTGGTTAATCTAACCTCAGCGGCTGAGAGCCATT
>JAYSYW010000046.1:0-6047 GCA_043727255.1 Rhizobacter sp.
GTGTGGCTCAGCCCCGCGCCGCCAACACCCGCACCAGCGTCTGGCGCAGCTTGTGGGTGTCGATCGGCTTGGTGAGGAATTCGTCCATGCCGGCGGCCAGGGCCTGTTCGCGTTCGGAGACGAGCGCGGCCGCCGTCAACGCGATGATCGGCAACAGGTTCGACGGGTAGCGCTGGCGCAGTTGCAGCGCGGCTTCGTGGCCGCTCAGGCGTGGCATCTGCACGTCCATCAGCACCGCGTGGAAGGGGTGGCCGGCGTCAGCGGCGCGGTCCACCGCGATCACCGCTTCGTGGCCATCGGTGGCTTGCACCACGTTCACACCCCACTGTTCCAGCATGGCCGCCGCAATCATCATGTTGACCGGGTTGTCTTCGACCAGCAGCACGTCCACACCGGCCAGTTGCGATGCGTCTTGTGCTTCGGCCTCCAAGTCCACAGCCACCGCGTCTGTGACGGGCAGCGGCAGTTCGGCCCAGAAGCGGCTGCCCTCGCCGGGGCGGCTGTGCACGCCGCAGGCGCCACCCATCAGGTCGGCCAGTTCTTTGCAGATCGACAGGCCCAGGCCGGTGCCGCCGTAGCGCCGGGTGGTGGATTCGTCGGCCTGTGTGAAGGGCTGGAACAGGCGCTGTTGAATGTCTTCGGCGATGCCGGGGCCGGTGTCGCTCACGGTCAGCCGCACAACGCCGGGTGTGGCCATGCCGGCTTCGATCGACACCTGCCCGCGTTCGGTGAACTTCAGGCCGTTGGTGATGTAGTTCGAGAGGATCTGCCGCACCCGCACCGGGTCGCCGCGCACCATGGCGGGCACGTCGTCGGCGATGCGCAGGTTGAGCGCCAGTGAGCGGCCGTGCGCCAGCGACTGGTAGGCGTGGTGCACCGCCACCAGCAGCTTGCGCAGGTCGAAGGGCACCGACTCGATGCTGAACTTGCCTGCCTCGATCTTCGAGAGGTCGAGGATGTCGGAAATGATGTCGGCCAGGCTGCGCGCGCTGTCGTGGATCTGTTCCAGGTACTGGCCGCGCCGGGTCGGGTCGAGCGTGGGTTGCATGGCCAACCGCGCCAGGCCCAGCAGGCCGTTCAACGGGGTGCGGATCTCGTGGCTGGTGTTGGCCAGGAAGGCGCTCTTGGCGCGGCTGGCGGCTTCGGCGGCGTCGCGCGCGTTGGCCAGGGTCTGGTCCACGCGGCGGCGTTCGGTCACGTCTTCGGCGATCCAGATGGTGCCGCCCAGGCGGGGGTGGGCCGGGTCCACCACGCGCGCCATCAAGCGGCACCAGAAGGTGCTGCCGTCGCGGCGGCGCATCAGGTGTTCCATCTCGATCGACTCACCTTCGGCGATGCGGGGTTCGGCGTTTTGAAGGGCCTGCGCGAAGCCGGCTTCTTCGGGCCAGACCACGCCGCCCGGTCGGCCGAGCAGGGCGCCCGTCTCCCAGCCGAACATGGCCTCGAAGCTCGAATTGGCGCGCATGAAACGCTGGTCGCGGATGAGGGCGATGCCGATCGAGGCGTTCTGCAAAATGGCTTCGTGTTCGAGCCGCGCGCGCTGCACGTCGGTCACGTCGCGGCCGTTGACGACCAGGTAGTCGTGCCCGTCCATCTGAAAGCGGCCGGCCGACATCATCAGCGACACCGGCGTGCCCGACTTGGTGACGAACCACGTGGGCAGGTCGTACACGCCGCCGTTCGTCATCAGCTCCTTGACCATCTTCTGGCGGTCTTCGGGCTTGTACCAAATGCCCAGATCGAGCGCGCTCTGGCCTATCACTTCCCGCGCCGAGTAGCCAAAGACGCGGCAGAAGCTTTCGTTGACCATCACGTAGCGGCCGTCTTTCATCTCGCTCATCGTGATGAAGTCGGGGCTGGTGGCGAACAGGTGCGACAGCATGGCCTCCGAGCGGCGCAGCGCCGCTTCGGCGCCCACCCGGGCGGTCATGTCAAAGATGATCGACAGCGTGGCCGGCCCGTCAGAGGCGTTGACCCGCACGCCGGTGGCTTGCACCGAGAGCTGCGCGCCGTCGAGCGCGAGCATCTCGAAATCAATCACTTCGAGCGCGCTGCCGACCGGTTGGCTTTCGAGGTGGTCCATCTGCTGGTGCACGCGCTCGCGGTTCGAGGGCACGACCAGCGAGATAAGGTCAAAGCCGGTCATGGCCGTCACCGAGGCAAAGCCGAACAGCCGCGCCGCCGCGTCGTTGGCGTCGAGCACCCGGCCCTGGCGGTTCAGCACCAGCGGCGATGGCGAACGGGCGAACAGCTCTTGATAGCGGCTTTCGCTGGCGCGCACGGCCTGCTGCGCGCTCACCTCGATCGTCACGTCGCGGCCCACGCCCCAATAGCCGGTGAAGCTGCCGTCGGCATCGAAACGGGGCCGCCCGCTGACGCTGAAGAAGTGCAGCTGGCCCGAGGCCGCGCGGCGCTTCATGCGCAACTCGCTGAAGGGTTCGCGGGCCTCCAGCCGCAGGCGGTGCTGGTCCGCCGTATCGGGTGTCCAGCCGATGTCAGTCAGCTCCCAGGGGCGCTTGCCGATCCAATGCGCACGCATGCCAGCCGGGCCGGAAATCAGTTCATTCGACACCTGTGTGAAGCGCAGGTCGGCGTCGAGTTCCCAGTACCAGTCGGCGGCAATGCGTAACAGGCTCACGAAGCGCTGTTCGCGTTCTTCCGCTTCCGAGAGCGCGCGGTTGACCATGCGCGACATCAACGCGCCGGAGGCCAGCGCCGACACCAGCATCAACGCGAGCGTCAGCACGTTCAGCAGCGAGGGGCTGCTGAGTGCCACCGCATGCAGGGGCAGCAGCGCCGTGGCGCCCGAGGGTTCGGAGTCGAACACAGCCAGGGCGATGGCGGCCCCGGCCGACACCAGCGCCAAGGCCGCGCCTGCGCGCACGCTGGTCAACAGCGTCACCAGGCACACCAGCAGGCCGAAGAAGCCCAGGCTCAGCGAGTGCACCCCGTCGCCCGAACCGATGCCGGTGATCGCGGTGACCACCGTGCCGGCCGTGCACACCCCCAACACCACCCACGGAACCGGCGCGCGTTGCAAGGCCCCGATGCCCAGCGCAAACAGCCCCGCCAACAGCAGGCAGGCCACCACCAGCAGCTCGCGCATGCCCGGCTTCAGCACCAGCGGCAGCCCGCCGTACACCGCCGCGCCGGTCAGGGAAATGGCGATGCCCACGCCGAAAAACAGGTGGGCGATGTGGCGGTTCAAGGCCTGCCGTGTGGCGGCCACCGACGGATGGGACGAAAACTCAAGCGGGTCTGACATTCGACGTGCCCGGCCGGAGGGCAGGGCGTTTGGCGGATGCACACGGTGCGCTCACCAGCGCACCTTCGTGCTGGGCATGCCCGGTGGCCTGTTGCGCTGCCGGGCATGCCCATGGGCAGAGTGTCGCTGGCAATGAACGCGTGTGCAGCCCTCGTTAGCCCGAAGGCGGACACTCGCCTCGTGCGGCATTTAACGCTTGTCGGGTGGCGTCGGCGACGCGGCGCGCGGCCGAGCCGAAGTCGTCATCCGCTGAGGCGTAAAGCACCGCGCGCGACGAGTTCACAGCGATCGGCGCATCGGCCCGCCAGCCGGCCCGCACCGTGGCCGCCGCGTCGCCGCCCTGCGCGCCCACGCCGGGAATCAGCAGCGGCAGCGTCGGTGCCAGTTCGCGCACGCGGGCGATTTCGGCCGGGAAAGTGGCGCCCACCACCAGGCCGAGCTGGCTGTTGCGGTTCCAGGCGGTTTCGGCCAAATGCGCCAGGTGTTCGTACAGCATGGGCTGGCCCGGCACGTCGGCCAGGCGCTGCGCCTGCCAGTCGCTGCCACCGGGGTTGGAGGTGCGGCACAACAAGATCACGCCCTTGCCCGGGTAGCGCAGGTACGGCTCGATCGAGTCGAAGCCCATGAAAGGCGACACCGTGATCGCATCGGCCTGGTAGCGCTCGAAGGCTTCGCGGGCGTACTGCTCGGCGGTGCTGCCGATGTCACCGCGCTTGGCGTCGAGGATCACCGGCACCTCGGGTGCCACCCGGCGCATGTAGGCCATCAGCTCTTCGAGCTGGTCTTCGGCGCGGTGCGCGGCAAAGTAGGCGATCTGCGGCTTGAACGCGATCACCAGGTCTTTGGTGGCATCGACGATGCGGGCGCAGAAATCGAAGATGCGGCTGGCGTCGCCCTTCATGCCGCCCGGAAACTTTGCCGGCTCGGGGTCGAGGCCGACGCAGAGCAGCGAATCGTGGAGCGCTTGGACGCGTAGCAGTTGGGCGCGAAAGTTCATGGTTTGAGATGAGAGCCCCGACCCGACGAGCCGGGGCGAGTCTTCTCGACAGAAGGGTTGGACCTCAGTGGGGTATTCATCGGCACCCGCCGCCATTACGCGCCGGTAGCCCGAGGCCAACCGATGCGCGCTGCGCGAAGGAGGCTCGCCTTGATGACCATGCGGTGAAATGGAGCAATGACAAAAATGTAGACCCGGCCCAAGCGGTTGTGGCATTGCACAACGGTTGACACAACCATCTGACGGTTGCTTTCGGGCGCTGGCCCGGCGGCACACAGAACCGAGATCCTGAAATTGAGGTGCTTGTCGTCTTCGCCAATGACGATCTCGGAAGCACCCGTGCTGTAGATCTTGAAAATGCCTACCCGATGGTCGCGGGCATCACCAGTGAGTGTTGCCAGATGCTTGGCAGTCTTGAGGCCAAAGCACGCAACGATCGCATCCCGGAGCTTCGTGAGCGCCCCGATCCAGGTGGGCTGGTGCATGAAGATGAAACGAGTCAACAAATCTGGATTGGTTGACGCGTTCGCAGGAAGTTGAATCGAAAACGCATCCGCCAAATGCATTGGCTTGTAGATGTGGGAGATGCTGCACTGTGACGGGAGCGCCACGGGCGTTACGAGCTCGAATTCGCTGGGCATAGGGAGTTGCGTTCCTGAGGTTTAACGTTTGAGATGAAAGGCGTGACCCAAGGTAGGCCTCACCGCGATTGCACGAAGAACAAGCGCCTGGGCATTTGCGGCAAACGATATTGCCGCCAACAGAACCCCTGCGATTGTTCTCAGCTCACTGCAGCTCCTCTGAGGGCGTGATGTTCAAGATGACCAGCGACTGCGGCATGCGCAACATGCCGGAGGGTGTCCGCTCTGAGGGGGTGTCAGGCCGCAAACCATGCCCTCAGATTGACTTTCAATGGCAGCTCGTACGCTTGGGTGACCAAGCTTGCGCGAAACGATTTTCGCGGGTGAATCGTAAGTACTTCATCAACGATGGCAAGCCTATCGACCAGGCTCGGCGCGTCATCGTGGAATCGAACCTTCGCCACTTGGGCCTCAACAACACGTGATGTTGAGCGCTCCTCGATTCGTACAAATACCCGACTTTCAATCGGAGGAACGGGAACGTCTTGCTCCACGGTGACCCGGTACTTCTTCGTTTCCTTTGTACGCAGCACGATCCGCAGTGCGCTTCCTTTTGCGACAAGCTCCGCTCGCAACTCGGCCAACAACTCCTTTCCGTGCACAGCGAGTGCCTCAAGTGCGCCAAACGTGGCGTCGTTGATTGCACTGAGCCTTTCTTCTGAGGGGCGCCCGTTAAAAGTTCTCGCAAGCCCATGCAGGAAAAACTTGTTCCATCGCTCCGTGGCGTAGTCAGTTTGAAGCGTGGCACCTTCAGCAAGGGAAGGCGTAAAGCACAAGTACAAGTGGTCGGCCGTACCGATGGAAACACCGAGCTCTTCACACTTTCTAGCAATGCGCTGACCAAGAGCTGTTGCGCCTTCCGGCAGCGTGAACAGTTCCGAGGCGTAGCTCGGTGACGGCGACCCCCGCTGCGGGGCTCCAACGCTTTCGAAGTACCGAATGTCACGCAAAGGCTTTTGGTGCATCACTGGTTTGTCCACTTGGCGTCGCCGCCCAACCTAAAGCGAGAGGAGTGGCGTGGCACCGAAACTTCTTCTCCTTGAAGAGCCGGGGCATGTCTTCTCGATTGAAGGTTCAGGCGTTTGCATGCAAGTAGATGCCGATGACCAAGGCGACGACGATGCCGACCAAGACGATCGCACCT
>JAYSYW010000047.1:0-6040 GCA_043727255.1 Rhizobacter sp.
GCGTGCGGCATCGCGCCCGGCATGGGTGCGGCGGGCCTCTTCCACGAGCTTGCGCAGCGCCACCGACGCGCCGCCCGGCTGCGTGCCCAGCCAATCCCAGTGGCGCGGCAGCAAGGTCACCTCGCGGGCGACGACACCCAGGCGGGGCCGGCCCCGGCCGCGTGGTGCGTCTTCGGGTGCATCCACCGTGGCCTCGGGTTCGGCCGGCGGGGCTGCCGGCAGGCGCGCCAGCACGTCGTCGAGGCTGCCCCGGAAATCAACCTCCACCACCGCGCTGCTGGGCAAGTCGAACACCAAAACCGGCGCGTGGCGTTTGCGGTCCAGCACCTTCTTGGCCTGCGCCACCACCTCGGCCAGCGGGCCAGACGCGATGCGGCGCGCGCCTTCAAAAGCAATGCAGTGGCTGGCGAGTTCAGGGGTCATGGGGCAGGGCCGTTGAATGAATATTCACCCGGATGATATGTCTGACGGCAGCTTCGCAGAGGTTGAAAAAAGTCCGTGTCGGAGGGCTTTCGACCATGACTAGAATCCGCGCAGCTTGTCGGGGTGCCCAAGACGTGTTCAAGGGCTGAGAGCGTGAGAAATCACGTAACCCGTTGAACCTGATTGGGGTCATCCCCGCGTAGGAAACAGCACTCGGTCCTCGGCACCTGCGTTCATCGCAGGCGGCAGGGTCTCCAGGCAGGCACCCCTTTTCACTGGAGCCCGCCATGGCCAAGACCCGATCAAGCAGCGTCGATGCCGACGCCCTTTCGCGCCGTATCACCCGCACGCCGTTCCCCGGCTCACACAAGCTCTACCTCGAAGGCTCGCGGCCCGATCTGCGCGTGCCCTTCCGCGAGGTCACGCTGACCGACACGCAAATCAACGACGGCCCCGCCGAGCCGAACCCGCCGCTGCGCCTGTACGACGCGTCAGGCCCCTACACCGACCCGCTGGCTTCGATCGACATCACCCGGGGCCTGCCCGCGCTGCGCTGCGGGTGGGTCAGCGAGCGGGGCGACAGCGAAGCCCTGCACGGCGGCATCAGCAGCGCCTATGGCCGTGAACGGCTGGCCGATGCGAACCTGCGGCCGCTGCGCATGGCGCATGCGCCCGCACCGCGCCGCGCCCGCGCGGGCTGCAATGTTTCGCAGATGCACTACGCGCGCCGGGGGTTCGTCACGCCCGAGATGGAGTTCATCGCCATCCGCGAAAACCTGCTGAAGGCACAACTGCGCGAGCGGCTGGCCACCGAACGGCTGCCCAAGCACGGGTACTCGTTCGGAGCCTCGCTGCTGCAAGACATCACGCCCGAGTTCGTGCGCGACGAGGTGGCGCGTGGCCGGGCCGTCATCCCCTGCAACATCAACCACCCCGAGAGCGAGCCGATGGTGATTGGCCGGAACTTCCTGGTGAAGGTCAACGCCAACATCGGCAACTCGGCCGTCACGTCCAGCATTGAGGAAGAGGTGGACAAGCTGGTGTGGGCCATACGCTGGGGCGCCGACACGGTGATGGATTTGTCCACCGGCGACAACATCCATGAAACCCGTGAATGGATCTTGCGCAACTCGCCCGTGCCCATTGGCACGGTGCCCATCTACCAGGCGCTGGAGAAGGTCAACGGCAAGGCCGAAGACCTGACCTGGGAGCTGTTCCGCGACACGCTGATCGAACAAGCCGAGCAAGGGGTGGACTACTTCACCATCCACGCCGGCGTGCGCCTGGCCTATGTGCCGCTGACGGCCAACCGGCTCACCGGCATCGTCTCGCGTGGCGGCTCGATCATGGCCAAGTGGTGCCTGTCGCACCACCGCGAAAGCTTCTTGTACGAACGCTTCGACGAGATCTGCGAAATCATGAAGGCCTACGACGTGTGCTTCTCGCTTGGCGATGGCCTGCGCCCCGGCTCGATCGCCGATGCGAACGACGAGGCCCAGTTCGCCGAGTTGCACACGCTGGGCGAGTTGACGCAGGTGGCCTGGAAGCACGACGTGCAGGTGATGATCGAAGGCCCCGGCCACGTGCCGCTTCAGCTCGTCAAAGAGAACGTGGACAAGCAGCTCGAAGCCTGCTTTGAAGCGCCGTTCTACACACTCGGCCCGCTGATCACCGACATCTCGCCCGGCTACGACCACATCTCGTCGGCCATGGGCGCGGCCAACATCGGTTGGTACGGCACCGCGATGCTTTGCTACGTGACGCCGAAGGAACACCTGGGCCTGCCCAACCGCGACGACGTGAAGCAGGGGCTGATCGCCTACAAGATCGCGGCCCACGCGGCCGACCTGGCCAAGGGCTTTCCGGGTGCGCAGATGTGGGACAACGCCATCTCGAAGGCGCGCTTCGAGTTCCGCTGGGAAGACCAGTTCCGCCTGGCCATCGACCCCGACACCGCGATGGCTTACCACGACGAAACGCTGCCCAAAGAGAACGCCAAGGTGGCGCATTTCTGTTCGATGTGCGGGCCGAAGTTCTGCTCGATGAAGATCTCGCAAGAGGTGCGCGAATTCGCGCGGCTGAACCCACCCACCGCACCCGCCGTGGGTGTGGGTGTCGGCACGCCGCCGGTCATCGAGATCAAGCAGGCCTTGCAAGACAAGGCCGATGAGTTCCGTCAGCGCGGCAACGCGCTCTACCTCTGAGGCGTGCGCGATGCCACATGCAGCGATAGCGGGGGCGGGCCTGGCGGGCCGTTTGTCGGCCTGGCGGCTGGCACGGCGCGGTTGGCGTGTCAGCCTGTTCGATGCCGCACCGCGTGACGACGCCAACTCGGCCAGTTCAATCGCGGCGGCCATGTTGTCGCCGCTGGCCGAGCAGGCATCGGCCGACGGCTGGGTGTTCGACCTGGCCCTGCGCAGCATGGACCTCTGGCCTGCCTGGCTGGGCGAGTTGCAGGCCGACAGCGAGCACCCGGTGTACTTCCGCCGCAACGGCACGCTGGTCGTCGCCCACCCCACCGACACGACCAGCTTCAACCAGTTCACGCAGTTGCTGCGGCACAAGCTGCCGCACGCGCACCGCTCGCGCCTGTGGACGCTTGATGCCGATGCCGTCGAGGCCATGGAGCCCGCACTGGCTGGCCGCTTTGACGGCGGCCTGCTGCTCGAAGGCGAAGGCCAGATCGCCAACGACCAACTGCTGAAGGCGTTGAACCAGGCGCTCGACCGCCTGGGGGTGGCGTGGCATGACGGCTGCCCGGTGCAGACGCTGCGGCACGACCACCTGGTGGCGTCTGGCACCACCTGCAAGGCTGATGTGGTGATCGACGCCCGGGGCGTGGGCGCCAAGGCCGACTGGCGCCCCTTGCGCGGCGTGCGCGGCGAGGTGATGACCGTGGAATGCGAAGGCGTGAGCCTGCAAAGGCCGGTGCGCTTGATGCACCCGCGCTACCAGATCTATGTGGCCCCGCGCCCGCAGCACCGCTTTGTGGTGGGCGCCACCGAGCTTGAATCCGAAGACCCTGGCCCGGCCGCGCTGCGTTCGGTGCTTGAGCTGGGCAGCGCCTTGTACAGCTTGCACCCCGCCTTTGGCGAAGCGCGTGTGCTGCGGTTGGCGGCAGCCCTGCGGCCAGCGTTCAACGACCACCGGCCCGCGCTGCGCCACCACGAAGGTGTGTGGCAGATCAACGGCCTGTACCGGCACGGCTACCTGTGCGGCCCGGCGCTGGTGGCGCAACTGGTGGATGGGGTCAGCCGATGAGCGCACCCATGAGCGTTCCCGTGAGCATTTCCATAGGCGCCGAGACCACCCTGCACGTCTCGTTCAACGGCGCCGCGCTCGACACCGACGCGCGCACGCTGCAAGCCCTGTTGCTCAGCCAGGGCTATGCACTGCAAGGCGCCTTCGCCTGCGCCGTGAACCAGGGCTTCGTGCCGCGTGCCGACTGGGCCGAGCGGCGCTTGCAAAGGGGCGACCGCATCGACGTGATCGCACCCGTGACCGGAGGATGAAGCCATGAACGCCACCCCCTGGGTCGTCGCTGGCACCCCATTGCAAAGCCGCTTGATGCTCGGCACCGCGCACTACCCGTCGCCTCAATGCCTGGCCGACGCCGTGGCCGCCAGCCGCACGCAGGTGCTCACCGTCGGCCTGCGCCGCCTGCAGCCGGGGCAGGGCGGCGGCAACAGCTTCTGGGCCCATGTGCAGGCGCTGGGCTGCCGCGTGCTGCCCAACACCGCCGGTTGCCACAGCGCGCAAGAAGCCATCACGCTGGCGCAAATGGCGCGCGAGATCTTCCTCACCAACTGGATCAAGCTCGAAGTGGTCGGTGACGACTACACCCTGCAGCCCTGCCCCTTCGGCACGCTGGAAGCCGCGAAGGCACTGGTGCACGACGGCTTTCAGGTGTTCGCCTACACCACCGACGACCTGGTGGTGGCGCAGCGCCTGCACGACGCCGGCTGCGCCGCCGTGATGCCCTGGGCCGCGCCCATTGGCACCGGGCGCGGGCCGATGAACCTGCAGGCCTTGCAGACCTTGCGCGCGCGCCTGCCCGACGCCGTGCTGGTGATCGATGCCGGGTTGGGCCGACCCTCGCACGCGGCGCAGGTCATGGAGCTGGGCTTCGACGCCGTGCTGCTGAACACCGCCGTCGCCCAGGCCGGCGACCCGGTGCGCATGGCCCGCGCGTTCTCGCAAGCGGTCGAGGCCGGCCGGCTGGGTTTTGAAGCGCTGCCGATGGTTGAACGGCAAACAGCGCAGGCTTCAACGCCCACGGTGGGCATGCCGTTCTGGCACGAGGCGCAGGGAGCGCAGACCACAGCGCAGACCGCGGCGCAGGTGGATCGCTGATGCAGGGCCTTCACACGCCACCGATTCTGTTCACGCCGAGGTCTTGGCGTGCCCCGCACACCACCCTTTCCCGTTCGGGCTGAGCCTGTCGAAGCCCCGCACCCCCCTCACAGACCCCTGACCATGCGACTCCTCACCATCGCCGGCCACGACCCGGTGCACGGCGCCGGCATCAGCGCCGACCTCGCCACCTGGGCCGCCATGGGGCTCGACGGCGCCAGCGTCATCACCACGTTGACGGTGCAGAACTCGCGCGGGCTGAGCCGCATCCAGCCGGTCGATGCGCGCATCGTGCGTGACGCGCTGCAGGCCGTGTTGGCCGATGGCGAGCCCGACGCCATCAAAATCGGCATGCTCGGTTCAGCCGCCGTGGCACACGAAGTGCGCGCCTTCATCACCGAGCGCCGCTGCCCCGTGGTGCTCGACCCGGTGCTTGCCGCCAGCAACGGCCAGCGCGCGCACGACGAGGCCGCACCCTTCATGCGCGCACTGCAGGCGCTGATGCAACACGCCGACGTCATCACCCCCAACCTGCCCGAGGCGCTGGCCTTGCTGGGCGACCAACCCGTGAGCTTGAGCGCGCTGCGTGCCCTGGGCCGTGGCGCAGTGGTGCTCAAGGGCGGCCACGGCGCTGGCGAGCACAGCATCGACTGGGTGGCCGACGCGACCCGGCAGGCGGTGCTGTCAACGCCCCGCCTGCCCACCTCGGCCCACGGCACCGGCTGCGTGTTTGCGGCTGCGCTGGCGGGCATGTGTGCGCTGGGCTGGGACGTGTTCGAGGCGGCCGTCGAAGCCAAGCTGCGGGTGCAGGCTGGCATTGCCCAGGCGCGCGTGTCGGGGCCGGGTCGGCCGCACATGCAGGCCGCGCCCACGTTCGACAGCAGCCACTTGCCCACGTTTCGCTGGGTGGCGGGTGATGCCGAACCGGCGCACCTCGACGCGCCGGCCGAGCCGTTTGCGCCGCTCACCGGCCGGCTGGGCTTCTACCCGGTGGTACCAAACGCCGAGTGGGTTGAGCGCCTGCTGCAATGGGGCGTGCGCAGCGTGCAGTTGCGCATCAAGGCGGGCGAGCGGCCCGCCGATGAGCTGCGGGCCGAGCTGGCGTGTGCCATCGACGCCGGCCGCAGGGTGCCCGGCGCGCAGGTGTTCATCAACGACCACTGGCGCGAGGCGTTGGCCCTCGGCGCCTACGGCGTTCACCTTGGGCAGGAAGACATCGACAGCGCCGACCTGGCGGCCCTGCGGGGTGCCGGCCTGCGGCTGG
>JAYSYW010000048.1:0-6022 GCA_043727255.1 Rhizobacter sp.
CCGCCAAAGACCATCAGCACCAGCAAGATGAGCAGCAGGTAGCGGATCACAGGCGGTGCGTCCGGTCGCCGTGGGAAAAGCCCAGCGGGTTTTGCATGAATTCAGCGTCGCAGCCGCGTGCCAGGCCGATCACCTTGAACAGCTCGCCCATCTCGTGCTCCAGCAGCAGCGTTTGCGCTGGTGCGACCACGCGCGCATCGGCGTCGCGCAAGCTTTCGAGCAGGCCGCAGTTGATGAGGAAGTGCGCCTGCGAGGTGTAGCCCAGCACCTGCAGGCCCGCGTTTTGCGCGGCCAGCGCAATGCCGGTGAAGTTGATGTGGGCGGTGATGTCTTTCTGGCCGACGTCAGCCAGCGGGTTGGTGTCGGCCTGGTGTGCGCGGTGGCACATGAGCGTGCCGCCCACGCGCTGCGGCAGGTAGAACTCGGCCTCGGGGAACCCGTAGTCGATGAAGAACGCGGCGCCCCGCTGCAGGCGGTCGGCCAGGGTGGCGATGAAGGCTTCGGCCTGGGGGTGGATTTCGGTGGTGCTGCCAGGCACGAAGCCCGACTCAAGACCCGTCGAAGGGGCCGGTTCGAAGGGCGGGCGCAGCGTGGTGGGGCGGTCTTGCCAGACGAAGCCTGCGCCGTCGAAGGTCACACCGCGCTCAAACCAATCAACACCATTGAAGTGCAGCAGTTGCACCGGCATGGCGTCGAGCACCTCGTTGCCGACGATCACGCCGTGCATCACCTCGGGCAGCGCGTCCACCCACTGCACCTGTTGGCCAAAGCGCGCCAGCCGTTCGCGCTGGCGGTCGCGCAGGCTGCCCGACAGATCGACGATGGTGTAGCGCACGTTGGCGTGGCCCTGCTCAGCCAGTCCGTTGAGCAGTTGCTCGGCCAAGGCGCCGGAGCCGGCGCCGAATTCCCACACCTCATGGCAGCCACATGCAGACAAAGCCTGCGCCACCTGGCGCGACAACGCTTGGCCGAACAGCGGTGACAGCTCGGGCGCGGTGACGAAGTCGCTGCCCGATTGCGGCATGGCGCCAAACTTGCGGCTTTGGTTGGCGTAATAACCGAGGCCTGGCGCGTACAAGGCCAGCGCCATGAAACGGTCGAAGGGCAGCCAGCCGCCATCGCGGGCGATGGCCCGCTGGATCAGCTTGCTCAGCGTGGAAAAAGGCGCCGCCGATACACTGCCGGCTGGTTGGTTTGGCATCGCCGCATTGTAGGAACCATGGTCTCTCGTCCCCTTGTCTTGGTCACCGGCGCCGCACGCCGGTTGGGCCGCGAGATCGCACTCGACCTGGCGGCGCACGGGTACGACATCGCCCTGCACTACCGGCAGTCGCACGCGCAAGCCGAAGCCACGGTGGCGGACCTGCAGGCTGCCGGAGCCAAAGCCCAGGCATTTGCCGCCGACCTGTCGGATGAAGCCGCTTGCCGCGGGCTGCTGCCAGCGGTCATCGCCCGGATGGGCCCTGTTGATGGCGTGGTCAACAACGCCTCTACCTTTGTGTACGACAACGCCAGCAGCTTCAGCATGGCCACGATGGACTTGCACTGGCGCGCCAACGCCGCGCCCGCCGTGCTGCTGGCGCAGGCGCTGCACCAGCACCTGTGCGAGCGCAGCACCACGGGCTGCGTGGTCAACCTGATCGACCAGAAACTGTGGAACCTCAACCCCGATTACTTTTCGTACACGCTGTCGAAGGCCGCGTTGCAGGCCGCCACGGTGATGCTGGCGCAGGCGCTCGCGCCCACGCTGCGGGTGTGTGGTGTGGCACCCGGCGTCACGCTGCTGTCGGGCAGCATGACCGAAGCCGAGTTCCAGGCTGCGCATGGCTTGACGCCCTTGCAGCGCTCGTCCACCCCGGCCGACATTGCCCGCACGGTGCGCTTTCTGATCGAATCACCGGCCATCACCGGCACCACCTTGCTGGTGGACGGCGGCCAGCACCTGCAAGCCCAGCCACGCGATGTGATGTTCATCGCCAACCCCACCAAAGCCCTCTGAATCGTTCGCCATGCACACGCTCTTGACCAACCCCAGCCTGATGGATTGCCGCCGGCTCTTTTTGCGCAACTACGAGGTGTGGATCAACATCGGCGTGCACGACTTCGAGAAACGCGGCGAGCAGCGGGTGCTGATCAACGTGGACCTGTACATCCCGCTGGCGCTTTCGACCCCGCAGGAAGACGAGTTGAACGAGGTGGTGGACTACGACTTCATGCGCCGCACCATCGGTGCCCGCGTGAAGCAGGGCCACATCCACTTGCAAGAAACGCTGTGCGACGACGTGCTGGCGCTGATGCTGGCGCACCCACGTGTGAAGGCCGCACGCGTATCGACCGAAAAGCCCGATGTGTACCCCGACTGCGAAGCGGTGGGCTGCGAGGTGTTTGGCATGAAAGAGGTGGTTTGATGGATGCCGTGATGACAGAAGTAAAAGAGCGCGACGAGGTGAAGGCCGCCTACGAGATGAACAAGCTCTCGAAGCGCCTGCACCGGCTGGTGGGGCAGGCCAGCGCCGACTTCAAGATGATCGAAGACGGCGACAAGGTGATGGTGTGTGTGTCGGGCGGCAAAGACAGCTACACGCTGCTCGACATCTTGCTGAACCTGCAAAAGCGCGCGCCGGTGCGATTCGAGCTGATCGCCGTCAACCTCGACCAGAAGCAGCCCGACTTTCCCGACCACGTGCTGCCCGAGTACCTGGCCAAGGTGGGCGTGCCCTTCCACATCGAAAACCAAGACACCTATTCGATCGTCAAGCGCGTGATCCCCGAGGGCAAGACCATGTGCAGCCTGTGCTCGCGTCTGCGGCGCGGCATCTTGTACCGGGTGGCGGGCGAACTGGGCGCGACCAAGATCGCGCTCGGCCACCACCGCGACGACATGCTGCAAACGCTGTTCATGAACATGTTCTTCGGCAGCAAGCTGAAGGGCATGCCCCCGAAGCTGATGAGCGACGACGGCAAGAACATCGTGATCCGCCCGCTGGCTTACGTGGCTGAAACCGACATCGAGCGCTGGGCCGAACACCGCCAGTACCCGATCATTCCCTGCACCCTGTGCGGCAGCCAAGAGAACATGCAGCGCAAGCAGATCAGGGCCATGCTGCGCGACTGGGACAAACGCTTCCCAGGCAGGGTGGACAACATGTTCAACGCGCTCGGCAACGTGGTGCCCTCGCACCTGATGGACCGGAACCTGTTCCCCTTCGACACGCTCAAAGCCACCGGCGTGCCTGACGCGAATGGGGATGTCGCCTTCGACGAGGACGACATCTGCGCCCCGCCCGCCGCCCCTGGCGACAGCACGGTCATCAAATTGCAGCTCTGATGCGGGGGCTGCGAAGCACGGAGCCCACCCACATGCGCAAGTCATCAACGATCGTTTGGACCCTGGCACTGGCCGCCGGGCTGTCGGGTTGTGCGGTGCTCAACACGGTCGAGAGCGACGTCTCCACCTTCGCCACCTGGCCCACCCAGCGCAAACCCGCCACCTACGCCTTCGAGCGCCTGCCCTCGCAGCAGGCCCGCCCGCAGGAACAAGACCAGCTCGAAGCCGCCGCGCGGCCGGCGCTGCAAAGCGCGGGCTTCCGCGAGGCGCCTGAGGCCGCACAGGCCGACACCTCGGTGCAGTTGGGTGTGCGCGTCACACGCATCGACCAGCGCCTGTACGACGACCCTTTCTGGTGGCGCGGCGGCTTGTATTACTCACGCTGGAACCGCGGGCCGTTCTGGGGCCCGGCCATGTCTTTCCAGTTCGACACACCGCGCTACGAGCGCGAGGTGGTGGTGCTGGTGCGCGACCGGGCCAGCGGCCAAACGCTGTACGAAGCCCGCGCCGCCAACGACGGCAACAGCGCCGGCAGCGGCGCCCTGCTGGGCGCGATGTTCGATGCGGCGTTGAAGGACTTCCCGAACACCGGCGTGAACCCGCGCCGCGTGAGCGTGCCGCTGGCAGGCGCTTCGGCGCCGCGCTGAGCGGTGATCACAGGTCAGCCAGGCGGTTGATGTTGCACGGCTGCGGGCTGGTGGCCCGCGCACGGCTCACCCGTGTCTGGCTCACCCGCGCCTGACTCACATCACCCCGGTGTGCCCGCCGCCGTCAACGCCCGCAGGTCTTCTTCCCAGCCTTTGAGCTTCTTCGCGGCACCCTGCCGTTGCCCGGTGTTGGTGCTGTTGTGCAGCTCGGCCGCGACCATGCAGTTGTATTGCTGCAGCTTGTTCGCATACACGCGGTAAGGCTCGCGCGGCGATCGGCCCATGTGGTCGTACAGCACGCGGATGGCCGTCTGCGCCTGGTCGGGTGTGGCACGTTCGGCGCTCAGGCGGCGCAGCATCTGCAGCGTGTCGGCTTGGCGCTGGCGACGTTCGGCCAGCCACACCACCGGGTCGAAGGGCGACACCGCCAGGCGCTGGCGCAGGCGTTCGAGCTGCGTGTCGGTCAGCTTGCCGTACAGGGTTTTGGCGCGGTCCTCGATGCGCTCAACGGCGGCGTCGAGGCGCTCTTGCGCGTCTTCTTGCAGATAGTCGGACTTGAAGGTGTCGTTCACCTTGTCGAAGCGTTTGGCGATGTGCTTCAACTGGGCAGGCTTGAGGGTCAGGGCGATTTCGGCCATCACCGGCAATGCGCGGTCAAAAGCCGGTTGACCACGCGCCAACACCTCGTCGGACCAGCGGCACACCGCAGCCGGGGTGGTGGGTTCAAGCACCTGGGCCTGGGCACGGGCCAGTTGCCGCGCATGCTCGGGCAACTGGGTCGCGCGGTGCCAGCGAAACCAGGCGGCCAACTCTTCGCGCGCCCGCACCGTCTGGGCGTCGTCGAAATCGACATACGCGTCGATCCACCAATAGGCCAGCTCGGGTGCCTGGTTGTAGCCAAAGCGCAGCGCGGTACAGCCAGACAGCAGCGTCAGAACCGTCATCAGCCCAAGGATAATCAGCGACTTCATTGAAGGACGTTGCATGGCGCTCGACATCGTGATCATGGCTGCGGGCAAGGGCACCCGCATGAAATCCGCCCAGCCCAAGGTGCTGCACAAGCTGGCGGGTCGCAGCCTATTGCAGCATGTTCTGCATACCACGGCGAAGCTGAGGGCCGACGCGGTGACGGTGATCACCGGCCATGGCGCCGACGCCGTGGAAGCGGCGGTGGCCGCACCGAACCTGCGCTTCGTGCGCCAGATGCCGCAACTCGGCACCGGCCACGCGGTGCAGCAGGCCGCACCCGTTTTGCAGGCCGACGGCACCACGCTGATCCTGAACGGCGACACGCCGCTGATTCGCAGCCAGACCGCTCAACAGCTGATCGACGCCAGCGGCGGCGCACGGCTGGCGCTGCTGACCATCGAACTGCCCGACGCCACCGGCTACGGGCGCATCCTGCGCGACGGCGCTGGCCCCGACAGCCAGGTGCTCGCCATCGTCGAGCACAAAGACGCCACGCCTGAACAGCGCCAACTGCGTGAGGTTTACACCGGCGTGATGGCCGCCCCCACCGCGCTGCTGAAGCACTGGTTGTCGCAACTGACGAACCACAACGCCCAGGGCGAGTACTACCTCACCGACGTGGTCGCCCTGGCAGTGGCCGACGGCGTGCCGGTGGTGGCGGTGCAACCCACCAGCGAAACCGAGGTGCTGGGCATCAACAGCCCGGCGCAACTGGCCGACCTGGAGCGCCGCTTCCAGCGCCAGCAAGCCGACGTGCTGATGGAAGCCGGCGTGCGCCTGGCCGACCCCGC
Source organism: Rhizobacter sp. (assembly GCA_043727255.1). Classification (GTDB taxonomy): domain Bacteria; phylum Pseudomonadota; class Gammaproteobacteria; order Burkholderiales; family Burkholderiaceae_C; genus Rhizobacter. Next base: position 5,736 of record JAYSYW010000048.1, read on the forward strand.
CCGCTTCGACCTGCGCGGCGAACTGGCCTGCGGCAGCGATGTCGAGATCGACGTGAACTGCGTGTTTGAAGGCGAAGTGAGCCTGGGCAACGGCGTGCACATCGGCGCCAACTGCGTGATCCGCAATGCGCGCATCGCGGCCGACACGCTGATCCATCCCTTCACGCACATCGATGGCGAAACCGACGGCGTGAGCATCGGCAGAGACGCCCGCATCGGCCCCTTCGCCCGCCTGCGCCCCGGCGCGCAGCTCGGCGACGAGGTGCACATCGGCAACTTCGTCGAAG
>JAYSYW010000049.1:0-14356 GCA_043727255.1 Rhizobacter sp.
TGCTGGATGAATTCACCGCTGACGCCAAAGGCGCAGCAGGGGTGGCCATCCCAGATTTCCTTGGACAGGATGTGGATGAAGCCGACCTCGTCGTACACCGCGCGCTGGTTGAAGGGGTCCGGCCCCAGGAAGCCGTCGATGTTGCCGGCGCGCAGGTTGGCCACCATCTCGGGCGGCGGTGTGACGCGGATCTGCACGTCGGTGTCGGGGTTGATACCGTTTTCTGCCAGGTAGTAGCGCAGCAGGAAGTTGTGCATCGAATACTCGAAAGGCACCGCCAGCTTGAAGCCCTTCCAGCTCTTCGGGTCGCGCTTGTCCTTGTGCTTCACGTGCAGCGTGATGGCCTGCCCGTTGGTGTTCTGGATGGTGGCCACGTTCATGGCCTGCTGGGTCGAGCCCAGCCCCATCGAGATGGCCAGCGGCATGGGGCTGAGAAAGTGTGACGCGTCGTGCTCCTTGTTGAGCATCTTGTCGCGGATCAACGCCCAGCCCGCCGTCTTGTTGAGCTGCACGTTCAGGCCTTGCTGGCGATAAAAGCCCAGCGGGTCGGCCATGATCAGCGGCGTGGCGCAGGTGATGGCGATGAAGCCGATCTTCAGGTCCTTCTTCTCGGGCGCCTTTTTCTCCTGCGCCATGGCCTGCAGCGACGCCAGCGGCAGCACGCTGGCGATCGCCGCCATGGCGCCGCGCCGGCCGACGGCCTTCATGAAGGCGCGCCGCACGGGTTCCTGCGGGAACAGCGCCTTGACGAGGCTGGCCTCCATGAAATTGCGGCCCAGCGTGTCGGCGTCAAGGTCGGCTGCACGGTGCTCTTGCGGCGCGTGGTCGGCCCCGCAGGCGCAACGCAGCATGAGCGGACGGTCACTGTCGTAGGGGTCGTAGGGGTCGTAGAGCAGGGTCACGGCGGTACTCCTTCTAGAGGCCAGAGATTAGGTGCGACGGCCTGTGGCCACCATCAAGACACCCGGCGTTGTTCTGTAGTGCTGGCCCTACAGGGGCCGCGCTGGTTGCTGCAGCTGGTGTTGCACCGCATAGAGGGCCAGCTCGACGTCGTTGCGCACGCCAGTCTTTTCCAGGATGCGCGCGCGGTAGGTGCTGACGGTGTTGGACGACAGCGAGAGCTGCTCGGCGATCTCGCCCACGCTGCGGCCGCTGGCCAGCAGCGTGAACACCTGGTATTCGCGGCGCGACAGCGCCTCGTGCGGCTGCGCGCCCTGCCCGCCCACGGCGGCCGCCAGCTGTTCGGCAACCGCGGCCGTGATGAACAAGCCGCCGGCGGCCACCTTGCGCACGGCAGCAATGATCTGTTCGGAGTCCACGCTCTTGTTCAGGTAACCCGCCGCACCCAGCTTGAGGCAGCGCACTGCGTACTGGCGGTCGGGGTAGGTGGACAAAATCAGCACCGGCAGCTTGGGAAATTCGTCCTTCAGTTGCTTCAGCACGTCCAGCCCGTCGCGGCCCGGCATGGCGATGTCCAGCAGCACGGCGTCCACGGCCAGCGCGCGGGCGGCGACCATGACCGCCGGCCCGTCGGCGGCTTCGCCGGCCAGCACGATGTCGCCAGCGTCGGCCAGCATCTGCTTGATGCCCTGGCGCACGATGGCGTGGTCGTCGCAGACCAGGACGCGGATCATGGATGTGCTGACGCCAGGGCCGCGTCCGCCACCCTGGCATCGGCGCCTTGCCCGTCGGGTCCGAGCAGCGGCATGACCAGGCGCACACACGTGCCCGCGCCGGGCCGGCTGTGGATGCTGAGCTTGCCGCCATGGTGGCTGGCGCGTTCGCGCATGCCCATCACGCCGTAGCTGCGCGGCGCGTTCAGCGATTGCTCGGTGGCGCCCACGCCGTCGTCGCGCACCTCGATCAGCAGTTCGGGCGCGGGCGGGCTGTCGACCACGATCTGGATCGCCACGCGCTGCGCCTGCGCATGCCGCGCCACGTTGGACAGCATCTCCTGGAAGATGCGGAACACGGCGATGGCCTGGCCGCCCTGCGGCTCGACGACGCCCGCTGCCACCACCACCTGCACGCGGGCGCGCCACTCGAAGCGGTCGACGAATTCCTGCGCCTGCCACTCGAGCGCGGCCCACAGGCCCTGATGGTCCAGGATGCTGGGCCGCAGGTCGGTGATGATGCGGCCCACCTTGTCCACTGCCGTGTCGATCAGCTGCCCCATGCCCTGGCATTTATCCACCAGCGCGGCGTTGCCGTCGACGCGCCGGGCAAGCCAGTTCACGTCCATCTTCAGCGCCACCAGCAGCGAGCCCAGCTCGTCGTGGATTTCGCGCGCGATGCGCGTGCGTTCTGATTCACGCACCGTCTCAAGCCAGGCCGACAGCTCGCGCTGGCGAGCCAGCGCCTCGGTCAGTTCGTGCGTGCGCTCGGCCACGCGCTGCTCGAGCGCGCCATTCGTGCGCGCCAGCGCGTCGTTCGCCTGCTGCAGCGCGCGTTCACCCCGCTTGCGCTCGGTGATGTCGACGAAGGTGATGACGGCGCCGGCCACCGTGCCCGCCTCGACGATGGGGTAGCTCGAGTACTCGACATCCACCGGCCGGCCGTCGGCGCGCCAGAACACCTCGTGGTCGTTGCGGCAGGGCTCGCCGCGGCGGTAGGCGTTGAGAATGGGGCAGTCGTGCTCGGGGTAGGCCCGGCCGTCGGCGCGCGTGTGGTGCACCAGATGGTGCATGTTGCGGCCCAGCACCTGATCGGTGCGGTAGCCCAGCATGCGCGCACCGGCGCGGTTCATGAAGGTACAGCAACCGTCGCGGTCGATGCCGTAGATGCCCTCACCGGTGGATTCCAGCAACAAGGCCAGGCTGCGCGCGTCGCGGGTCTGGCCGGTTGCCGACACAGCCGGCAACCCAACTCCCGCGGACGATTCGGTGGCGGCGGCTTCGCAGGGGTGCATGGTGCCTGCACACTGTGCAAGCACCATGCCACGACGGCATCAGCCGCGCGTCATGCCCTTCTTCAGGTCGCCGTCGACCGGCTTGTCACCGATCCAGATGCGCAGCACCGCGGTGAAGAAGTCCTCGCCCGCGATGGCAGTGCCACGTGCCTGACCGTTGACGGTGACACGCGTGCCGGATTCGGGCAGGTATTCGAAGTGGATCACGTCGCCCTTCTTGGCTTCGCCCACGGCCTTGAGGTTGGCGTTGAGCGTGTCGATCTGAGACTTAAGCGCCGCCACCTGCGCTTCGGTGTGGTTGGCGCGCAGGCCGTCGTTCAGCGCGCCCGAGAACGAATCGGCGTCGACATTGCGCAGCATGGTGATGGCGATCCGGCGCGGGCCCTTCTGCGCCAGCAGCGCGCTGGCGTCGGCGGACTTCTGCGGCACGTAAAGGCCTGCCACGTAGACCTTGAAGATGGCGCGTGTACGCAGGCCCGCACCGTTGAGCTGCAACGCCGTACCGCCCACCTGCGCCGCGGGCTCGAGCTTGACTCCTTCGAGCTCCACCATTTGAGCCTGAGCCGTCGATGCGGCGACCGCCACGACCAAGGCGGCCAGAAACCGCGTCATCAAGGTGTTCATCTGCTGTCTCCTGGTGTTGTGAACCCGCCCTGCTGCGCGACGCGCCGGGCCTCTTGCCGGCTGCTTGCCGTCTTGTTGCCGTCTTGTTGCCGAAAGGTTTGCCGAAAGGCGGGGGACTGTCTGGTAGGCCGTGTTGGACTTGAACCAACGACCAAAGGATTATGAGTCCTCTGCTCTGACCAACTGAGCTAACGGCCCCATGCGGGAACACGGATTCTAGGATCGGCGCAGACCGTTTACTTCGTCGACAGCGCGTTGCCCACCAGACGGGCCGTGATGTCGACGATCTGGATCATGCGGTCGTAGGCCATACGGGTGGGGCCGATGACGCCCAGCGTGCCGACTATGCGGCCGTCGACTTCGTACGGCGCAGTGACGACCGACAGTTCCTCGAAGGGCACGACCTGGCTTTCGCCGCCGATGTAGATGCGCACACCCTCGGCGCGGCTCGACACATCGAGCAGCCGCATCAGTTGCGTCTTCTGCTCGAAGAGGTCGAACAGCTTGCGCAGCGAGCCCATGTCGCTCGAAAAATCTTGCACCGTCAACAGGTTGCGTTCGCCGGACACGACCAACTGCTCGCTGGCGTCTTCCGCCTCGCTGCCGGCTTGCACCGCAGCCTGCATCAGCGCGGCGATCTCACCGCGCAGCGATTCGACTTCGTTCTTCAGTCGCCCGCGCACCTCTTCGATGGTCAGGCCCGCGTACTCGGCGGTGAGGTAGTTGCTGGCTTCGACGAGCTGGCTCTGGGTGTAGTCGTGCGCAGTCAGGATGACACGGTTCTGCACGTCGCCATCGGGCGCCACCAGGATCACCAGCACGCGCCGCTCAGACAGGCGCAGGAATTCGATGTGGTGGAACACGCTGGCCTTGCGCGGCGCCGTCACCACGCCCACGAAGTTCGACAGGCTCGACAGCAGTTGCGCCGCGTTGGCAATCACGCGCTGTGGCTGGTCGGGGTGCAACTGCGTTTCCATCGGCGACGAAGCCGAGCGCAGGTCAATCGGTTGCGCGGTCAGCATGGTGTCCACGAACAGGCGGTAGCCGCGTGCGGTGGGGATGCGGCCGGCACTGGTGTGTGGGCTGGCGATCAAGCCCAGATCTTCCAGGTCGGCCATCACATTGCGGATGGTGGCCGGCGAAAGGTCGAGGCCCGAGGCCCGCGACAGCGTGCGTGAGCCCACCGGCTGGCCGTCGGCAATGTAGCGCTCTACCAGCGCTTTCAGAAGGGTCTTGGAACGCTCGTCGAGCATGGGTTTCATTGTAGGCGGCAGGCCCTTCCACAGGGCTGCCACAGAGGGACGCTGTGGTGTAATCGCGCGCATGCCAACCCGCTTCCGTCATGCCGCGCTCGTTGGAAAGTATCAGGCCCGCGGCATTCGCGGCATCCTCGAAGAAATCGCACATTTCCTTGCGCGCCAGGGCCTTGAAGTCTCGCTCGAACGCGAGACCGCCCTCAACACCGGCATCACCGATTACCCCGCGCTGAGCACCCTCGAACTGGGTCACCATTGCGACCTGGCCATTGTCGTCGGCGGCGACGGCACCATGCTCGGCACCGCGCGCCAACTGGCCCATTCGGGCATCCCGCTGGTGGGCATCAACCAGGGTCGCCTGGGCTTCATCACCGACGTGCCGATCGACCGCTTCGCGCAATTATTGGCACCGATGATCGCGGGCGACTACGAGGAAGAACACCGCACCATGCTCGAAGGCGGCGTGTGGCGTGATGGCGAACAAATCTTCGACGGCTTCGCGGTGAACGACGTGGTGGTGAGCCGCAGCGCCACGTCCAGCATGATCGAATTGCGTGTCGACATTGGCACCGAGTTCGTGACCAACATGCGGGCCGACGGCGTGATCATCGCGTCGCCCACCGGGTCCACCGCGTATGCCTTGTCTGCCGGCGGGCCGATCCTGCACCCCGGCATCGCGGGCTGGGTGGTGGTGCCGATCGCGCCGCATGATTTGTCGAACCGGCCGATCGTGCTGCCCGACACCGGCGAAGTCAGCATCGAGATCGTCTCGGGCCGCGACGCCAGCGTGAACTTCGACATGCAGGGTTTGGCGAGCCTGCTGCTGGGCGACCGCATCAGCGTGCGCCGCTCGCCCCACCAAATCCGCTTTCTGCACCCGCGCGGCTGGAGCTACTACGCCACGCTTCGGGGCAAGCTGCACTGGAACGCCGGGGTGGCATGAGCCCCCACGTCGCTTCGCTCCTGCCCCCCGAGGGGGCGCCACGGGTCGGCCGGCAAAGCCGGTCCTCGCGTGTGGCTGGATGGGGCGCTTCGCTGCGCTTGCTTGGCGTGCGGCCTTGCGCTTGTTCTTGTGTGGGGGACACGTCGTGTTGAGGCGCCTGTCTTTGCGCGACTTCGTGATAGTGTCGGAGTTGGAGGTTGATCTTTCCTCCGGCTTCACGGTGTTGACGGGTGAAACCGGGGCGGGCAAGTCCATCTTGATCGACGCGTTGCAGCTGGCGCTGGGCAGCCGGGGTGACTCGGGCGTGGTGCGCGAAGGTGCGGCGCGCGCCGACATCACGGCCGAGTTCGACACCCCCGCCAGCCTGAATGCCTGGCTTGATGAAGCCGGCTTCGAGGCGGGCGACAGCCTGCTGCTGCGCCGTGTGATCGATGCGCAAGGCAAGAGCCGCGCATGGGTCAACGGCAGCCCAGCCACGGTGGCGCAGTTGCGCGAGGCGGCCGACCACCTGGTGGACATCCACGGCCAGCATGCCTGGCAAAGCCTCACGCGGGGCGCTTCGGTGCGCGGCCTGCTCGATGCCTATGCAAGGGTCGACACCACCGCATTGACGGCTGCCTGGGCGCGCTTGAAGGCCGCCGGCGATGCGTTGACGCAAGCGCAATCAGCCCAGGCCAGCCTGGAGCGTGAACGCGAGCGGTTGGCTTGGCAGGTCGGTGAAGTCGACAAGCTGGCGCCGGGCGCCGACGAGTGGGACGAGTTGAATGCCGACCACCAGCGCCTGTCGAACGCGCAGGCTTTGATGGACGCGGCGCGGCTCGCGCTCGACGCCATCAGCGAAGCCGATGCCAGCGCCGACACCCTGACCAGCCGCGCCATCGACGCCTTGCAAGACGTGTCGGCCTTCGACACCCGCCTTGCTTCAGTGACCGAGGTGCTGCAAAGCGCGCAGACGCAACTGGAAGACGCAGCGCACACGCTCAACGGCTACCTGAACCACGCCGACCTGGAACCCGAACGCCTTCAGGAACTGGACGACCGGCTGGCGACGTGGGTCAGCCTGGCTCGGCGCTACCGCCGTTCGCCGGCCGAGCTGCCAGCCTTGTTGACGCAATGGAAAGACGAGTTGCGCGCACTCGATGCCGCCACCGACCTGGAAGGCCTGAGCGCCGCGCTCCAGCAGGCGCAAACCGCGTTCGCCGCGGATGCGCGCAAGGTGTCGGCCGCGCGCAAAGCAGCCGCGCCCCAACTCTCGAACGCCGTCACGCAAGCGATGCAGCAGCTCGGCATGGCGGGTGGCCGCTTTGAAGTGGCCCTGGTGGCACAAGACGGCCCGCAGTCGTTCGGGCTGGAATCGGCCGAGTTCCTGGTCGCCGGCCATGCGGGCAGCACGCCCCGGCCGATGGCCAAGGTGGCTTCGGGCGGCGAGCTGTCGCGCATCGCGCTCGCCATCGCCGTCACCACCAGCCAGTTGACGCAGGCCAACGGCGAAGCGGCCGGCACGCTGATCTTCGACGAGGTGGATTCGGGTGTGGGCGGCGCGGTGGCCGACACCGTGGGTCGCCTCATGAAACAGTTGGGCGCCGACCGGCAGGTGCTGGCCGTGACGCACCTGCCCCAGGTGGCGGCCTGCGCCGACCATCACTTCGTCGTGTCGAAGCAGTCGTCGGCGCAAGGCACACGCAGCGACGTCACCGGCGTGCAAGGCGAAACCCGCGTCGCCGAGATCGCACGCATGCTGGGCGGTGAACGGCTCTCGACCACCAGCCTCGCGCATGCGCAAGAAATGCTGGCGGTGGCCGCTGTGGCCCCCAGCCCCACTGCCCCCTCGTCAACCCGCAAACGCCGATGATCACTTCGCCCGCCCCGCTGGACGCCCTGACCGCGCCGAACGAGGTGGTGCTCGTCACGGGCATCTCAGGCTCGGGCAAATCGGTGGCCTTGCATGCGCTGGAAGACGCTGGCTTCTTCTGCGTGGACAACCTGCCACCCGAGTTGCTGCGCGACTTTCTGCGCCTCGAACATGAACGCTCGCATCGCCGCGTCGCCATTGCGGTGGATGTGCGCAGCGCGGGTTCGCTGCCCTACCTGCTGCCGCTGTTCGACGAACTGCGCGGCGAAGGCGTGGTGATCCGTTCCATCTTTCTCGATGCCAGCACCGACGCGCTGGTGCGGCGCTTCTCTGAATCGCGCCGGCCGCACCCGCTGACGCCACGCGACACCACGGCCAGCACGCAGGGTTTGGGCGAAGGCCACCATGCGCTGATCGACGCGATCGAACTGGAGCGTGAGTTGCTCGCCGAGCTGCGCGAGGTGTCCACCGTGCTCGACACCAGCCAGCTTCGCCCGGCCCAGCTTCGCTTGTGGATCCGCGACCTGGTGCGTGCCAACGCCCACGCGCTCACGCTGGTGTTCGAGTCGTTCGCGTTCAAGCACGGCGTGCCGCTCGACGCCGACTATGTGTTTGACGTGCGCGTGCTGCCCAACCCGTACTACATCCGCGAGCTGCGGGCACAGACCGGCCGCGATGGCCCGGTCATCGACTACCTGGAAGCGCAGCCCGAAGTGGGCGACATGCTGGGGCAGATTGAAGCCTTCATCGCACGCTGGCTGCCCGCGTTCGAGAACGACCAGCGCAGCTACCTCACGGTGGCCATTGGCTGCACCGGCGGCCAGCACCGCTCGGTGTACTTCACTGAAACCCTGGGCCGGCGCTTTGCGAGCCGAAGCGTCACCCTGGTTCGCCACCGCGAGCTTGATGCGCGTGACTGATTTCTCGACCCTGGGCTGATGGCTTCCGACACCTCACTCAACGAGCTCCCGCTGTTCCCCTTGCAGGCCGTGCTGTTCCCGGGGGGCCTGCTGCGCCTGAAGGTGTTCGAGGCGCGTTACCTCGACCTCATCAGCACCTGCATGCGCGAAGGCGGCAACTTCGGCGTGGTGGGCCTTCGCCAGGGCGCCGAGGTGCGCAAACCCGGCGATGCGGTGGCGATGGAAAGCGTGGGCGTGGTGGCCGAGTTGCTGGACGTGGACAGCGCGCAATCAGGCATCTTGCAAGTGCAGTGCCGAGGCTTGCAGCGCTTCGATGTGAAGTCGAACCAACAACAAAGTGACGGCTTGTGGATTGCCCGGGTGCGGCCCATCGCCGACGACCCGGTGGTGGCGCCCAGCGAGGCCTTGCTCGACACGGTGCGCGGCCTGGCCAGCGCAATTGCCACGCTGAAGCAGCAGGGGTCCGAACCCTTCCTCAAGCCCTTCGCGTTTGAGCGCGCGGGCTGGGTGGCGAACCGCTGGTGCGAGATCCTGCCGATCCCGCAGGTGGCCAAGCAAAAGCTGATGGAGCTCGACGACCCACTGGTCCGCCTTCAGCTGGTGGACGAGTTCTTGCGCAGCAAGGGCGTGGTCAAGTAAGCGCCCCGACAGCCACATCCACCCCGCGCAACAGCAGCTTGCGCAACGGCGAAGGCAGGCCCGAAGCCAGCGCTTCTTCGAGCGACACCCAGCGGCCAGTGGGCCAGCACTTCGTGATGTCGGCCAGCACCTCGGCCGGGGCGGACGCGGGCAAGGTCCAGCACACCGGGTGCAGCGTCCAGTCCAGGTGCGTCAGCACATGGGTGAAGCTGGGCAACGCCACGCCTTCGCCGGGCCATTCAGCGCAAGCGGCTTCCAACGCGCCGGGCGAGTCGAACTCCGGCAGGCTCCACAAACCCGCCCACACGCCTTGGTCAGGCCGCTGGCACAGCCACAGGCGCTTGCCATGGGCAAGCCACAGCCAGGCGTTGTTGCGCAGGCCGCGTTTGAGCTTGCGTGTCTTGATGGGAAATCGCTCGGGCGCGCCGCCACGGCGGCCCGCGCACTCGGCCTGCACCGGGCACAGCAGGCACCGCGGCCCACGCGGCAGGCAGACCGATGAGCCCAAGTCCATCAAACCCTGGGTGTAGGCCTCGATGTCTTGCGCCGGCAGCAGCGCATGCGCCTGTTCCCACAGCAGGCGTTCTTGCGCGGTGCTGGCCAGGTCGCCCTCGAACGCAAGGTAGCGCGACAGCACGCGCTTCACGTTGCCATCAAGAATGGCCACTCGCTCGCCGAAGCAGAAGGCGGCCACGGCCGCGGCGGTGGATCGGCCGATGCCGGGCAGCGTTTGCAGTGCGGTGCTGTTGCGCGGAAACACCCCGCCGTGGTCGGTCATGACGGCCTTGGCGCAGGCGTGCATGTTGCGCGCGCGGCTGTAGTAGCCGAGGCCGCTCCAGAGGGCCAGCACGTCGTCTTGCGTCGCTTCGGCCAGCGCCCGCACATCGGGAAAGCGTTCAAGAAAGCGCGCGTAGTAGCCCAACACCGTGGCCACCTGCGTTTGCTGCAACATGATCTCGGACAGCCACACCCGGTACGGGTCGCGGGTTTGCTGCCAAGGCAGCGTGTGGCGGCCATGGCCGCGTTGCCACGCGATCAGCAGCGGGGCAAAAGTGGCGTCGGGGTGGAGCGCGGCCAAGCCGGGTCAGGCTTGGATGGCGATCAGGTCGATCGCATCATCCCGGTTGCCGCGTGAAGCGGCCTGCTGCGGCTCAGCGGCATGGTCGCGCACCTTGGCGGCCAACTCGGCGCTGTGCGTCTGCAGCTTCAGGAACAACGCGTCTTGCGCTTCGATTTCAGCGATGCGCTGCTCCAGGTCGCCCGATGCCAACTGAATGCGTTCGAGCGCTTCGCGGCGGCGGCGGAAACCCCGGCGCCGTTCACGCAGTTGCGAGTCAACCTGCGACGAGGCGGTCTTGTTCCACAACTCCAGCTCGCTGCTGGCGTTTTCAAACACCACCCGCAGCTTGGAGATCAGCATGCGGCGGAACTGGTCAAGGAACTTCGGTTGCGACAGGCGCAGCGCCTGCGACAAGCCGAGGTACTGCACATAGTTGCGCTCGATCATCGTGAGGTCGCGCACGAAGCGTTCGAGCTCAGGCACCTTGGCCACAGCCAGGCTGAAACCAAACTCGGCGTTGAGCACGGTGAACGACGCGTCAAGCATGTCGTGAATTTCGCGGGCTCGTATCTGGCTCAACTTGAGCAGGTCACGCAGGCGGTTGCACAAGCCGATGAACGACTTCTTGGCGCCCAGGTTCAAGATGGACGCGCTCATCGCGGTCTGCATCTCGGCCACCTCTTCGCGCACCCGGTCGCTGGTCAGGTCGATCAGCGCGTTCTTCAGCATGCGGCTGTGCACCATGCGCATGGCTTGCAGGCGCTGCGTGCACTGCTCGAACTCGGCGGTTTCAGCGTCCACCCGCTCCAGCATCATGCGCACACGGGCGCCGCTTTTGCCACGCAGGCCGCGCAGTTCCAGCATCTGTTCGGCGGTCTGGCGGCGGCGATCGCCCAGGTGGCGGGCCACTTGCGCTTCCATGCGCTGCACGGCGTCGAGCACCAGGTCTTGCAGCACTTCGCGGCGCTGCGGCAACAGTTGTTCGCTGAGGGCGGCTTCCAGGTCGAGCAAGCGGCTGTCGGCCAAGCCTTTGGCATCGCCTTCCACGCGGGCCGCCAGGGCTTGGCGGGCCGACACGGGGAACACGCGCTCCAGGGGCATTTCCAGCGTGCGCGCGGTGTTGACCCGCTGCTGCTCGATCTGCTCACGGATCTGCTCGGGCGTGGCCATGGGGTCGAGCAAGGTGTCGATCTTGTTCAGCACCACGAAGCTGGCCAGCGCCTGCGCGCCCAGGTGGTCGCGCCAGATCGAGAGGTCAGACTTGGTGACGCCGGTGTCGGCTGCGAGGATGAACACCGTGGCATGCGCCGAGGGCAGCAGGCTCAGTGTCAACTCGGGTTCGGCGCCGATGGCGTTGAGCCCCGGGGTGTCCATCACGACCAAGCCACGCTTGAGCAGCGGGTGCGGGTAATTGATCATCGCGTGGCGCCAGGCCGGCACTTCCACGCGGCCGTCGTCGCCGACCGGCGGGTTGTCGATGCTGCTTTCGTCGTCCCAGAAACCGAGGGCGCGGGCGTCATCAACCGACACCCATTGCGTACGCATCACTTCCTGCAGCGATTCAGACAGTTGTTCGGGCTGGTCCACATTCAGCTGCACGTGCTTCCAGGCACGCGGCTGGCCACGTAGCTCGGCGAGCGACAAGCCCTCAAGCCGGGTGGCAATGGGCAGCAGGGCCAGGCCAGGTGCCTCATCAGATTCATAGCCCAGCTCGACCGGGCACATGGTGGTGCGGCCCGGCGTGGCCGGCAGGATGCGCCGGCCGGTGTCTGAAAAGAAGATGGCGTTGATGAGCTCGGACTTGCCGCGCGAGAACTCGGCCACGAAGGCCACCACGAGCTTTTCACCGGCGAGGCGGCGGCGCAGCGTGTCGAGCGATTCGCTGGCCGAAGGGTCGGCCAGATCGTGCTCGGTGAGGAAGCGCGCGAGGTCATCAATGCGGCGGGCCAGCGTTGAACGCCACTGGCTCAACTCGTCAAGACTGCTTGCGAAAGAAGTAGCCATCGATGTCCACCGAACCCACGAAAAAATGAAGGGAATGGTAGCCGATGCCCCCTCGCAGAAGGGCCTCCGAAACAACTGGTCACCCCCTGAGAAGTCTGTGACTTTTGCCCTGTTTTTTGCGCGTCAACGGCGCTGGCAAGACGGGCAGAAGAAGGTCGAGCGCTGGCCCTGCACGATGCGGCGGATCGGCGTGCCGCAAACGTGACAAGGTTCACGCTCACGCCCATAAACACCGGCCTGAAGTTGAAATTCGCCGGCCATGCCGTGCGCGTCTTTGAAGTCACGCAAGGTCGATCCGCCCAAGGTCAGCGCACGCGCGAGGGTTTCGCGCACCGCCGCCGCCAGGCGTTCGGCACGCGGCCGGCTGATGGCGTCGCTGCGGGTGCGCGGGTCGATGCCGGCGGCGAACAACGCCTCGCAGGCATAGATGTTCCCGGCGCCGACGACGATGTTGCCCCCCAGCAGTGCCTGCTTCACCGCCACCCGGCGACGCTGCAGCGCGTGGTGCAGGTACGGGCCGGTGAATTCGGCATCGAAGGGCTCTCGGCCCAGACCCAGCAGCAGCTTGGCAGCCGCACCGTGCGCTTGGCTCTCGGACCACACCACCGCACCGAAGCGCCGGGGGTCGGTGAGGCGCAGCGTGCCCTGCGTGGTGGCGAGGTCGAAGTGATCGTGCACGCCGGGTGGGCCAACGGCGTCGCGGAAGGCCAGCGAGCCCGACATGCCCAGGTGCATCAACAGCCCGCCCTTCGACATGGGCAGCCACAGGTACTTGCCGCGCCGGGTGGCGTCGCCGATGGTCTGGTCGATCAAGGTCTGTGGTTCGCAGCCCAGCGGCCAGCGCAAGGGCTTGCCCAGGTGCACGGCGGTGACGCGTGCGCCGGCAATGCGCGGCGCAAAGCTTTGGCGTGTGACTTCGACCTCTGGCAATTCAGGCATCGGGGAATTATCGGCAGCGGGGGCGCTCAGAGAGTCTCTCAAGGAGTCTGTCGCGCTTGGGGTAGCCAGCGCCGCCGCCACTTCCCTGCTGCAACGGGCTTCTAGTGCAGTGTTGCATTCTATTTGGAACTTAAGTGGCTATTGGCGCGGATGACCTTTTGCAGGATGTCGCGAGCGCTTTTGGTCCAGATGAATGGCTTTGGGTTGGTGTTGTGGTGAGCGATGTACTCGTCAATGGCTTGAACCAGATCGGCCACGCTGGTGAACACCCCGCGGCGCAGCCGCTTGTCGGTGATGTCGCGGAAGAGGCGCTCAACCATGTTCAGCCACGACGCCGAGGTGGGCGTGAAGTGCATGTTGAAGCGCGGATGCTTGGCCAACCACTCCTGCACGGCCGCATGCTTGTGCGTGGCGTAGTTGTCGACGATCAGGTGCAGCGTCTTGCCCTTGGGTGTCTCGCGGTCGATCTTGCGCAGGAACTTGAGCCACTCGGTGTGGCGATGGCGCTGCTGGCACTGGGCGATGACTTGTCCGTCGAGCACGTTGAGCGCGGCGAACAAGGTGGTCGTGCCGTTGCGCTTGTAGTCGTGCGTCATGGTGGCCGCGCGCCCCTTCTTCAGTGCCAGCCCGGGCTGCGTGCGATCCAGTGCCTGAATCTGGCTCTTCTCATCGCAGCACAGCACCAAGGCGTGCTCGGGCGGGGACATGTACAGCCCCACGATGTCTTCGAGCTTCTCCACGAACTTCGGATCGCGCAAGACCTTGAAGCCGCGCACGAGGTGAGGCTTCAGGCCGTTGGCACGCCAATGCCGCGAGACGCTGGCCGCGCTCACGCCGAGTTCGGCCGCCATCGTGCGCGTGCTCCAGTGCGTGGCCGCTTTGGGTGTGCTTTGGGTGGTCAACTCCACCAGGCGCGCCACATCGACCGTGCTGGGCGGGGCACCCCGCGGCAAGTCGCGCTCAATGCCGTCCAAGCGCGCCTGGGCGTAGCGCTCGCGCCAGCGCGCTACTTGCACTCGGCCCACGCTCAACTGCACGGCAATGTCCTTGTTCTGCATGCCCTGCGCCGCCAGCAGCACGATGCGCGCGCGTTGCGCCAGCCTCACACTCGTGAGCTTGGAGCGCACCAGTCTGGTCAACTCGGCTCGCTCCTCGCTCGTCAGAACAATCTCAGGGGCAACCCTCACTTGCGCTCTCCTCTCTGGCTCGTA
>JAYSYW010000050.1:0-6013 GCA_043727255.1 Rhizobacter sp.
GCGAGGCCGCGCCGCGCATCGAGGCCATCGACCTGCGCGAGTCTCTCGCGCTTGAATACCGCAAGCTCGGCCAGCGCGTGCCCGACAGCCTGCACCGCTAAACGGCCACGCGAAGGCAGGCTGTGCTCGAAGCAACCCCAGGCCCGACCCACGACGCCCGCAAGCGCCCACCGCCGGGTGTTGCGGGGCCGCAGTCGCAAACCGCGCCTGCAACGCACAACGCCAACGGCCCCGGCGCGTCGGCGACGCAGGCCTCACATGCGGGCGCGGCGGGCTCAGCGGCAACAACGCCGCAACCCCAGCTCAAGACCGAAGGCAGTTCGTTGCCGCGCTATATGCAAGGCGCTGGCTCGGGTGGGGCGGCTGGTGTCGGCGCGTCTGGGCCCACAGGCGGCACGGCGGGGCCCGCCACGCCCACGCCGGCTGCCGCGGCGGGGGTTGGTGTGCAACCACAAGGCGGCGCAGTGGCAACGCCAGGGCTTCAGTCGGCGGGGGCTGCGGGCTCGGCGACGGCATCGGTGCCAGCACAGGCGCCTGCGGGCGCGGGGGCTTTACTTGCAGGCGCACAGGGGGCTGCGGGTGCGGCCTCGCCTCAAGGGGCGGCTGTGTCGGCCACGTCTGTGCCGAACGCACCCGCAGGTGGCGGCGCCACTCAGCCGGTTGCCCCAACACCCACCTCGATGGCGGGCGGAGCCGGTGTCGCAGGGCAGGCCCCGTTCACCGCCCAGTCGGGTGCTGTGGTCGGGCAAGGCGCAGGCGGTGCAAGCGCGGCGCTGCAAGGTGTGCAGCCAGGGGGCATGGGCGCGGCGGCTGCATCGGCCGCCACCCAGTCGCCTGCGGGCTTCGGCAAGCCCGTTGCGGGCGCCTCTGCGGGGGCGGCGACAGGTGCGGCAGCAGGCGCCACCACCCCTGCTGGCGCCCAGGCCGCACCCACCCCCACAGCTTTGGCTGCGGGCAAGGCGGGCGGCAAACCCGCCGAGGCGTTGGCGGGCAAAGCGGGTGGAACAGCAGCCGCCAAACCGGGTGGCCTTGCGGGTGAGAAATCGACGGGCAAGGCGGGTGACAAAGCCGGCGCAGCCAAGGGCGCAGGCCAAGGCGCTGAGGCTGCAGGCAAAAAACCCGGCGGCGCTGCGGGTGCTGGCGCGGTTGGGGGCGCAAGTGCGGGGCCTGGCGGGGCGGCCGGGCCGGCTGCTGCTGCGGCAGTCGCAGGCGGCGAGGGGGTGGCCCCGGCAGGTGCTGAAAGCGCGGCCATGGGCGGCGGCCCAGCAGCGGCGGGGCCTGCCGCGTCGGGCGCGGGTGGCGCGGCCGGAGGCGGTGGCGCTGCAGGGGCTGCCGGTGGCGGCGCAGATTCAGGCGGTGCGGGTGGTGGCGCGGAAGCCGGCAACGAAGCCGAAGAAAAGATGGACGCCGCCGAGCCTGACCACGACGAAGCCGAAGCGGGCGGCGGTGGGGCAGGGGCCGAGGCGGCCGATGCCGCGTCCGCCGCACCCCCGTCTGCAGGTGCGGCGCAGGCTGCGGCGGGTGCCGGGGGCGGTGGCGCGGCTGCGGCCGATGCGGGCGCCATGGGCGCGGCGGCTGGCGCGGGTGAAGTCGCTGGGGCTGAAGCCGGTGCAGGGGCCGAGTCTGAAAGCGAAGGCGGTGGAGGCGGCGGCGAAGGTGGCGGTGGTGGTGGTGGTGAAGGCGCCGATGCGGCCGAGCCTGCCGCCCCGCAAGCGGCCCCCGAACCATCCCCCGCCGCAGCGCCGCCGGTCGAGGCTGCGGCTGCCGCCGTGGACCCACAAGCCATTGAGCGCGAACAGGCCAGCGCGCAGGCCGCTGGCGAGCAGGCCGAAGGCGAACGGTTCGCGCAGGGCGCGTCTGAAGAACGGGCCGAGGAAGCGACCGAACAAAGCGCCGACGCCGGCCAGCCGTCTGGCGACGCCGAGGCCGAAGCCGGCCTCAGTGGCCCCGAAAAATCGGCCGCGCTGGGCTCGTTGGGCGAAGAACTGCCTGGCGGTGGTGAAGGGGGTGGTGGCGGTGGTGGGGGCGGCGGAGGCGGTGGCGAATCGAAGAAGGAAGACGCCCCGCCCGACGTGAGCGGCATGCCGCCCGAGCAGGGCCTGGCGACGCTGGCAAGCGCCACACCCACCGAGGCCGATGCCGCGCTGGGCGGCGTCAGCACTGCTGCGGCGGCCGACAGCGCGGCGCAGGTGGCGGCGGCGCAGGCGTCCATTCCTGAAGTGACGATGGGCGAAGACGCCAAGCCCAAGGCGCTGCCCGGCAAGGGCGAAGGCGCGTCGGGCGTGGCCACGCCGCGCCAGCCCGATGGCCCGCAGGCAGCCCCGCCCAAGGCCGAACCCACACCCGCGCCGAAGATGGGCAATGCGGCCGACAAGGCGGTGGCGCCGCAGATCGCCAAGGCCGAGAAGGGCGCCGAGATGAGCGCGGCCGACAAGGCCAAGCTGTCGGGCGCGATCTCGTCGCTGTCGGCCAGCGACCCCGGCTTGAACGTGAAGCTGGGCGCGGCGCCGTCGGTCAAGTTGCAGGGCGATGCCGACCCTTCACGCATGGCCGCGCAAAAGGCCAAGGCCGACCAGGCGGTGGCGGCGGGCCGCGCCAAAGAGGCGGCAGAGGTCAACAAGCCCATGGGCGAAGACGACCTGCGGCCCACCGTGGGCAAGGCAGAGATCAAGGCCAAGGCGCTGAAGGTGCCCGCTGCTGCGGGTGGTGGTGGCGGTGGTGCGGGCGGTGGTGGGGCAGGCGGCGGCGCAGGCGCGGCCGGCAATGCCCGCGCCGTGTTGGCTGAAGAGCTGAAAGGCCCCGAGGTGCGTGCCGCGATGGCGGCCGCTTCGGCCCAGACGGCGGCTGCCAAGGCGCAGACCCAGCAACAGGTGGCCGCTGGCAGTGCCGCCGCGATGGCGAAGGTGGGGCAGGTGAAGGCGCAGGCCGCCGCCGACCAAGACGCGGTGCGCGGCAAGGTGAAGGCCGATGCGGCCACCGCGCGCGCCAAGTGGTCGGCCGATCAGCAGGCCAAGGTGGCCAAGGTCGATGCCGAGCAGCAGACGCAAATCACCAAGACGCAAGAAAAAGCCGAACAGGAAAAGACCAAGGGCGACGAGGCCGCCGAGGCCGAGATTGAAGAAGGCGGCAAGCAGACGGCCGACAAGCAAGAGGAAGTGGAAGGCCAGGTCGAGACGCACAAGGAAGAGGCCAAGGCCGAGAGTGAGAAGGGCTTCTGGGGCAAGCTGGCCGACGACGCGGGCGCGTGGTTCGACTCGAAAAAGAAGTGGATCAGCGACAAGGTTGAAGCTGGCAAGAAGTGGATCAAAGACACCGCCGACCGCTACAAGAAGAAGGCCGTCGAGGCAATCGAAAGTGCACGCAAGGCCGTGGTCAGCGCCATTCAGCAGGGCGGTGATCTGCTCATCAGCGCAACCGACACGTTGTTGGCTGACTTCCCCCTGGCCCGCGATGCCGTCAGGGGCGCCATACAGACGGGTGTGGAGGTGGGCGTGTCGGCCACCAACACGGTGGCCAAGGCCGCCGAGGTGGTGGCCACCAGCGTGATCGACGGGGCGGCGGCCGTGGCCGAGTTCGCGGTGGAAGCCGGTGGCAAGGTGGCCACCACCTACCTCGACGCGGCCAAGGCCACCACCGTGGGCGCGTTGAACGCGGCCGATGCCGCCGCGCAGGCGCTGGGCGTGATGGCGATATTGGTGGAAGACGTGGCCGCGAACCCCGGTGGCTGGGTGGCCAACCTGGGGGCGTCGGCCAAAGACGGGGTGAAGAGCCACCTGGCCGCCGCGATGAAGGCCGCCATCAAGCAGTGGTGGGAAGGCAAGGTTGAAAGCGTGCTCGGCGTGACGGGCGAGATGTGGGGCACGCTCAAGAAGGGCGGCTTCGGGCTGAAAGAAATCGGCGGCATGGCGTGGTCGGCCATCAAGGCGGCCATTCCGCCGGCGCTCATCCAACTGATCATCGAAAAGGTGGTGGCCATGATCGTGCCGGCCGCTGGCGCGGTGATGGCCGTGATCGAAGGCCTGCAGGCGGCTTGGGGCTCGGTGTCGGCCATGTTGGGGGCGGTGCAAAAGGCCCTGACCTTCCTGAAGGCGGTGAAGGGCGGCGGCGCCGGCCCGCAGTTCGCGCAGCTCGTGGCGGCGGCGGCCATCGTGGTGATCGACTTCGTCTCGAACTGGCTGCTGGCGCGCCTGGGCAAGGCGCTCTTGAAGATCGGCGGAAAGATCAAGGGCATCGTCCAGAAGATCATGCGCAAGGTGTCTGCGGCGGTGAAGAAGCTGACCGCCAAGAAGAAAAAACGCGGTGCCAAAAAGGCCAAGGGCAAGAAGAAGGGCAAAGACAAAAAAGCGCGCGACAAAAAGGCCCGCGACAAGCGCGACAAAACCAAAGACAAGAAGACCGGCAAGGACGACCCGAACAAGAAAAAGAAGGACAAGAAAGACTCGAAGGAAGAGCGCCTGCGCAAGGCGGTCGCCAAGCTCGCGCCGAAGGTCGAGGGGCTGGCCAAGAAGGGCAAGCTGAGCGGCCTGCTGCTGAAGCTGCGGCTCGTGTTCTGGCGCGCACGCCATGGCCTGTCGAGCCTGGAACTGAAAGAAGGCGGCGGGGCAGCCACCGTGGTCGCGCGCATCAACCCGAGCGCCGACGTGAAGAAGTTCGTCGCCAAGTTCGGCTCGGCCTTGGTGGCCTTGATCAAGCAGGCGGCCGAAAAGGTGATGGACCACCCCGACGTGAAGGCCGCAATGGAAAAGGCCGAGCAGATCGTTGCCGGCGACAAAGACAAGGAAGGCAAAGACCCGAAGGTCGCTTCGGGCGCCGAAAGCCTGGCGGTAGCCAAGGTGTTGGGCCGCGAGCACCCGTCGGGGGCGAAGGCGCAGGTTCCATTCGCTTCGGGTGGCAATGCCGAAAGCCGGCGCGACCCGGCCGGCCGCGCGCAGGCCCGGGCCGTGAAGAAGCAGCAACTGGCCGAAGGCGAGCGGGCCATGACGGGTTCGGGCGAACAGCACGTGACGCGCGGCGAGGCCTACGTCAACCACCCGGCGCACGTGAAAGCCGCTGCTGCGACGGCCGGGGTTTCCGAACAAGATCTGCACGCCGCCACCACCCAGACCTTCTTGGGCCAAACGCCGCAAGGCGGCGCCGCCGTGACGCAGTTCGGGGCCGACCAGGCGTTGCTGAAGGCCGCCGAAATAGGCCGTGACCCTGCGGGCGGGATGATCTCGCTCGACACGGCCCAGCGGGCGGCACGTGGCGAGATCGACACCGCGCGCGCAGTGGCCGACGACCCGATGGCCGGCGTCAACACCCGCGACAAACGCCGTTCGCCCGACAAGGAAGGCCATTCCGAACAGGTGGCCGCCGAGCTGCGCGAACCCGACGAAAAGAAGCGTGCAGAGAAGGTCGATTCCAAAGACGCGGTAGACAACGCGAGGAAGGTGAGGAAGGCCTCCGAGCAAGGCAAAGACCCGGCCGGTCGCTCGAAACGACGCCGTCGCATGGTCAAGCAGATGCTCGAATTCGTGACCCGCGTGATCGAGGCGCAACATGCGGCGGGCAAGTTGCTGTTCACCAACGAGCAGGCGCTGAAGGCCGAACTCGACGACGAGGTGAAGAAGAAACTGCTGGCCGCCATCAGCCAGAAATTCCATGCGAACGCCGGGCTGAATCCGGTGGACGACTGACACCCGCCGCCGCTTCGCCGACACTGTTCAACCCCATCCCCAAGGAGACCCGGCCATGGCCAAAAAGTCGAGGGTGCTGCCGGCCAAACACGGCGACGAACTGCATGCCGCACTTGAAAAATCGGGCTGGCACCGCGCCGAAACGCCCACCCCGTTTGTCGAAGCGAACGTGCAGTCGGTCTGGAAGCACGACGCGGCCGATGCCTACGTGGCCTGGGTCGATGACCAAGAGATCAGCGAACACCTCTACGGCCTGGTGTTCGGCCCCGGCTTCGAGGCCGGGCTGGCTTCACTGCGGGCCACCGGCTGGATGATCGAAGGCAAGGCGGGCATCGCCA
>JAYSYW010000051.1:0-14297 GCA_043727255.1 Rhizobacter sp.
GGTGGGTCGAAAGACACCTGGGTGCTGTCCGAAGGGCCGGTGAATGCGGCGTTCTCGCTGCTGTCGAACACCGTCACCGCTGCCGACCTCGTCACCACACGTGGCAACGTGCCTTCTCGCACCGCCGAAAACCTGTACTGGTTCGGCCGCTACGGTGAGCGCTGCGATGCGGCGGCGCGCTTGCTGCGTGTGGCCATCGCCGCCGTGATCGGCCACAGCGACCTGCACGCCGATGATTCCGCCGACGGCCTGGTGCCCGCACTCGCGCTGGCCAAACGCCTCGGGCTGATCGAAACGCTTGAAAACCCCGGCACCGAACTGCTGCGCGCCGCCACGCACGCCGAAGAAGGCCTGAGCCTGCGGCTGCGGCAACTTTCGCGCGTGGCCTTCAGCCTGCGCGACCGCATGTCGGCCGACAACTGGCGCACGCTCAACACGCTGATCAGCGACCCGGTGTTCCAGCGCGGCAGTTCGCTGCCGCTGGCGCTGGGTTGGCTTGACCGCGCGGTGACGACCATGATGACGCTGTCGGGCTATGTGCTCGACGGCATGACGCGCGGCAACGGCTGGCGCTTTCTGTCGATCGGGCGGCGCATCGAGCGTTTGTCGCACCTGTGCACCACCTTGCAGATCGCCATTGCGGAAGGCCGCTCCGGCGGGCTCGACTGGCTGCTGGAACTGGCCGACTCCACCGTCACCTACCGCTCGCGCTACCTCGTGGCCCCCGAATGGATGCCGGTGCTCGACCTGCTGGTGCGCGACGACTCCAACCCCCGCTCGGTGGCCTTCCAGGTCAAGGGCCTGGTCGAATACGTCGAGAAGCTGGAACGCACCCACGGCCGCTTTGCCGGCGACGTGCTCGCACCGGCCCATGCGGCCTTGCTGGCACTGCGGCCGGAAGACCTGCACCCGGAAAGCGCTGCGCTGGCCGAGTCGCTGGAACTGCTGCAACGCGCTGCGCACCTGGTGTCGGACGAACTGACGCTGAAGTTCTTTTCGCATGCGCAATCGCGCAGCGTTCTCTCGCTGGTGGCTTAGATGAGGCCCCCACGTCGCTTCGCTCCTGCCCCCCAAGGGGGCGCCTCGACGGTGCCCGGGAAACCCGGGCCCGGCGAGTTGCTTGACGTAGGCACTTCGCTTTGCTTGTGCCGTTTGACTGGTGCCGCTTCTTTCATTTGTGACGGGGTTCTCTGATGGCTGACCGTTACAGCATCGAGCACGAGACGCGCTATGTGTATGCCGTCCCGGTGTCGCAGTCCTGGCAATTGGCGCGTTTGACGCCGCACAACCTGCCTTGGCAAAAGCTGTTGTCGTGCGCGATTCAAATTGAGCCGCCCCCAGATGAACGGCACGATGCGGCTGACAGTTTTGGCAACACGGTCACCCACTTCGGGTTGCACCGGGCGCATCGCATGTTGCGGGTGCGCATGGAGTGCAGCGTTGAAGTGGGCGAGCGGCCTTCGCTGGAAGGCGCGCCCTCTGAAGCCTGGGAAGCGGTGCGCGACACCATGCGCCGAGTGCCTGCGCTTGACGACCTGAGCGCCGCGTTGATGTGCGAGCCCACGGCGCTGGTGCCGTTGTCTGACGACGCGCGGGTGTACGCCGAACCTTCGTTCACGGCGGGCCGCGACTGGCTCGAAGCCGTCACGGAACTGATGCGGCGCATTCATGCCGACTTTGAATTCGAGGCTGGCGTCACGACCGTCAGCACCTCGGTCGATGAAGTGATGGCGCAACGCAGCGGCGTCTGCCAAGACTTCGCCCACGTGATGCTGGCCTGCCTGCGCGCGCACGGCCTGCCCGCGCGTTATGTGTCGGGCTACCTGCTGACCAACCCGCCACCGGGCCAGGCCCGGTTGATGGGCGCCGACGCCTCACACGCCTGGGTGGCCGCGTATTCGCCCGTCTGTGGCTGGGTCGAGTTCGACCCCACCAACGACCAGCTTGCCGACACCCGCTACATCACCCTCGCCTGGGGCTCCGACTTCGCCGACGTGGCACCGCTGCGGGGCGTGATCCTGGGCGGTGCGAAGCAGCAGCTCGATGTGTGGGTCAGCGTGGTGCCGGTCGATGCGCCAGCGGCCATGAAGTAGGCAGGCTTGTGAGGCTCGCCTCACGCACAGCAACCGCTCCCCACCCCTCACCCCCCGTTTTGCGGAGCCATATGGAGGGGGCGCAGAACCCACCCTCGGCGGGGTGCTGAAACCCGCTGCCCCTTGCAAACTGCCTGCATACCAACAAGCAAGCAAGGGAGTGGCGATGAGAACGAACGATCTGGCCTTCAAGCTGGCCTCAAGTTCAAACGGGGTGCCGGGCGGTGGGTGGCATGAATCCACCTGGGACTTGCAATGCGGGCTCGACGTGCTGGAAGACGACATCGCGCCCGAACTGCTGCCCACCGAATGGCAGGCAGCAAGCATTCACGCTTTCAACGCTCGGTACGCTGCTGTATGAGGGCGATGGCCTCGCCCAGGTCGATCACCGCCATCGCGTAATAGCTCGACCAGTTGTAGCGGGTGATGGCATAGAAGTTCGCGGTGCCCGCCACGAAGCTGGGCGCGGCATCGCCGTTTTGCAGCTCGACGAGTGCCAGCTTGCCTTCGAAGGCATTGCCGGCTGCCGACAGCACCGCGCCACGTTCGGTGAATTGCTGGGCGCTGAAGGTGGGCAGGATGTCGGGGCCCAGCAGCACGGCGCGGTCAGCCGTATCAACCGGAATCGCCACCTCGAAGCGTGTGGGCATGTCGCGCTGCCAGCCGAATTCGGCCAGGTAGTGCGCCACGCTGCCGATCACGTCGGCCGCGTTGTTGTGCAGGTCGATGTGGCCGTCGCCGTCGAAGTCGACCGCGTACTTGTTGGCGCTGCTCGGCATGAACTGCGGCATGCCCATCGCGCCGGCATAGCTGCCCTTGGGGCGCAGCGGGTCGATGCCTTTGCTGTGGCTGAGCACGAACAACTGCTCCAGCTCGTCGCGAAAGAATGCGCTGCGGTCTTTGCGGCCGGTGGGGAAGTCGAACGCCAGCGTGGACAAGGCGTCGATCACGCGGAAGTTGCCCATCTGCTGGCCGTAGATCGACTCGACGCCGATCAGCCCGACCACGATCTGCGCCGGCACGCCGTACATCGCTTCAGCGCGCACCAGCCAGCGTTCGTTTTCGCGCCAGAAGGCCAAGCCGGCGCGAATGCGCTTGGGCTCGACGAAGCGGCTGCGGTAGGCGGCCCAGTTCTTCGCGGTGCCCGAAGGCGGCGGCATGATGAACTTGGCGGCGCTCGGCACGAAGCGCGCTTCGGCCAACTTCGACTGCACCCAGGCCACGTCAAGGCCACGGCGCTGGGCCAGTTCAGCGCCGAAGCGCATCACGTCTTCACGCTGGCCGTAGGTGACGATGTCGGGGGCGTTGTCGTCGCGCGCTTCAAGGCCCGGGCGAGGCTTCTTGGCCTGTGTGGTCTGTGCCTCGACGCCCGTCGCCATCAGCGTGGCCGACAGGGCGGCCAGCAGCGAAACAAGCGCACGAAGGCGGCGGGACGAACGAACGGATGGGTGGCTGGGGGAGGGCATGCGGGGCATTATCCCGGGCGCATCAAACCCCTTCTTGATCAGCAAGATGGTTCAGCCGTCCACAGAAACCGTTCGGGCTGAGCCTGTATTTCCGACCGTCCTGAGCCTGTCGAAGGAAGTCCCACGCGGCACTTTGACAGGCTCAGTGCGAACGGAGGTTGCTGAACTCGTCAACGCCGGCTCATCCCCCTCGGGCCACTCTTCAGTTGTCGCAACTGGGTGCGCACCGATCGCCACCACGCGCTCGACGGCCGGGTGATGGCTTGGCGGCCATAGCGTTGCTGGTCCAGCGCATCCAGCAAGCCGGCCAACGCGTCGCCGCGTGGCCCGAAGCGCTGGCGCACATGCGCGGCCAGGCTGCGCGGCGGGGCATGCGCTTCGGCCTCGAGCCCCAGTTCACGCAGGCCCCGGCGCAGGGCCTGGGCTTGCCGCTGCCAGGGGTCTTGGCGGCGCCGGTCCCACCAGGCCCAGCCGGCGCCGGCCAGGGCCAGCGTGCTCAGCAAGGTGATCAGCAGCAGGGCCAGGTCGTGCCAGCTCGGCGACTCGTAGCCCAGCTTCTTCATCAGGTCGAGCTGCTGGCCACGTGAATAGTTGAGCACCCACTGGTTCCATCGGTTGTTGACCGTCTCCCAGCCATTGCGCAGTTGCGCCAGCAGCGCCGGGTTCATGTTGCCGATGGCGCCTGCCACCAGCCCGGGCGGTGGCGCGAGGTTGCGGCTGCGCACGATGCGGTCTGGCGAAACGGCCGCCGTGGGGTCGGCACGCAACCAGCCCACGCCTTCCTGCCAGTACTCGGCCCAGGCGTGGGCCGAGCTTTGCCGCACGATGTAGTAGCCATCGACGGGTTCCGGGTCGGTGCCCTGGTAGCCGGTGACCACCCGGGCGGGCACGCCCATGGCCCGCATCACCACCACATAAGCGGCGGCGAAGTGCTCGCAAAAACCCAGCTTGCGGTCGAGCCAGAACTCATCGAGTGCGGTGCGTGCATCGGCTTCGCCGTACAGGCCGGGGGCCAGCGTGTAGGTGAAGCCGCTGCGGCGTATGTGCGTCATCAACGCCTGCGACAGCCGCCTTGCATCGGCCTGCGCCAACGCCGGGTCGCGCTTGAGTTCGGCCGCCCACGCCAGCGTGCGCGGGCTGTAGCCGGCGGGCAGCCGCAGGTATTCATTCAAACCGTCGCGTGGCATTTGCACCGGCCCGTGCTCGAAACGGGGGTGGGCGCTGGCCGTGAAGCGCAGACGTTCGTTGACCGCGCGGTGGGTGGCCCACACCAGGTCTTCACGCTGGCGCAGCCGCAGGCCTTCAATCGGCGGCACGTCGGGTGTCAGCTCCAGGAGCGGCAGCACGTTGATGCGCTGCGGCTCAAGCGTCACCTCGTAGCGCAAGGCCGGGCCGGTGAGGCGCAGCTCGCCGCGCGGGCCCATCTGCGTGATGCCGGGTTGCCACTCGCGCCCGTCGAAGAACGACAGCACCGGCCCCCGGAAGTAGCGCGCCTCGGGTGGTGGCGCCGCATCGAAAAAGCGAATGCGCATGGCGACCTGGCTGTCTTGCGCCACCTCAGACACCGAGCCCATGCGCATGCTGTTCGACAAGCCGGTGGACACCATGCCGTCGCTCGGCACGCCCCACAACGGCCCGATGCGAGGGAACAGCACGAACAGCAGCGCCATCAACGGGGCGCCCAACAGCGCGGTGCGCAGCGCCAACCCGCTGGCCAGGCGCAGGCTGGGCTGGCCGACCGGCATGTGCGCCAGCACGAGCGCCGTCAACAGCCCCCACACCGACACCAGCATGGCCACCGCCACCAGCAGCGACTGCGAATACAAGAAGTGCGTGAGGATCAAAAAGAAGCCGAGGAAGAACACCACGAAGGCGTCTCGCCGGGCACGCAACTCCAGCGTCTTCAAGGCCATCAACACCACGGCCATCGTGACGCCGGGGCCTTTGCCGAGCAAGGTGTGGTGTGACCACAGCGTGAGCGCCGCCGCCACCACCAGCACCCCCATCAGCGCCCAGCGGCTGGGCAGTGCCGTGTTGGCCACGGCCAGCCGTGCGCGCCACGCCAGCACGCCCAGCGTCAGCAATGAACACCACAGCGGCAGGTTGGGCGTGTGCGGCAACACCGTCCAGCCGATCACGCCCAGCAAGAACAGCGTGTCGCGGGCTTCGCGCGGCAGGTGCCGCCAGCCGGGCCAGCGTGGCAACCAGCCGGGGGCCGATGAGGCGGCGGCGGTCACGGCCACAGCGCCAATGCCTCCAGGCAGCGCAGGCGGTGGGCGTCACCCTGGGCCGGCGGCAGTTCGACACCGGGCAGGCGCAGGCCGAAATCGATGCCAGCGCGGTCGGCCGCCAACACCCAGGAGGCCAGGCGCGAAAGGCGGTCTTCCGGCGCCAGCGTGCCGCCGTGCTGCCAGTCGAGCCACAGTTCTTGATGGACGGTGCTGCTGGTGTCTCGGCTGACCAGGTCGCCGCTGGCTTCAAGGCTGCGCGCCGCTTTCTTCCACACCACCAGCTTGAGTGGGTCGCCGCGCCGGTAGCCGCGCACGCCTTCCATTTCGCCACCTTGCGCACTGCGCCGAGCCGATGGGCCACCGGCCACGCCCTGCGCCGCAGGCAGTGGCGTGGCCGGTTGTTCGGGGCGCGGGAACACCAGCACCTGCGCCGCTGGCCGCCACACCGTCCAGGCGCGGAACAGGCCGAGGGGGAAGCGTGTTTCAGCGCTCAAGGCAGGCACCTCGTGCCGGCCGCGCAGGGGGGGCACAAAGCTGACCTGCGTGTGCGATTGGCCGCCCGCTGGCACGTCCGTCCAGGCGAGCTTGGCGCTGGGTGTGTCTTCCACGCGCAGGCCGATGCCAAAGCGCGCCCTGCCGGGGCCACTGAGCGTCACGCCCAGCAGTGCCGCGTCACCCGCGAACACACCTTCGGGCGCGCGCAGATGAAGCGTGAGCCCGCGCAGGTTGGCGTGGGTGGAATGCATCGAAATGACGCCACTGCCGGCCAGCAAAAAGGTCAGCACATAGCCCAGGTTCAACTGGTAGTTGATCGACGCGACCAGCAGCACCAGCAGCGTCACCGCAAACATCCACCCCGCCCGCGTGGGCAGGATGTAGACGTTGCGCTGCGTCAGCAGCAGCGTGTCGGTGCGCGGAATCCGGGCCTGCCACCAGGCTCGAAAGCGCCTGCGAACAGCAACTGCGGGGTTTGCCCACACGGGGCGCAGGGCCGGGGCGGTGAGTGGCTGGCTGGGCATGGGCCGCATGGTAAAGCGACGTGGCCGCAGGGCCGGTCTATCCTTTGCGCTCCATTTCTGGAAGGGGTGAACATGGGTGGCAAGAGCGACAAGTCTTCAGGCGAAGGCAAGGGCGGCAAAGGTGGGAAGGGCGACAAGCTCGGCAAGAAGGACTACGAGGCGGCGCTCGAGCCGATGCAGGTCGAGCTGAACGGCATGGCGCGCTGGTTGCAGCACACCGGCAAGCGCGTCGTCGTGGTGGTGGAGGGGCGCGACACCGCCGGAAAAGGCGGTGCCATCGCCGCCATCTCAGACACCCTGAACCCGCGCCAGTGCCACACCGTGGCGCTGGCCAAACCCAGCGAGCGCGAGCGCACGCAGTGGTATTTGCAGCGCTACGTGCCACACCTGCCTGCGGCTGGCGAAATGGTGCTTTTCGACCGCAGTTGGTACAACCGGGCGGGCGTTGAGAAGGTGATGGGTTTTTGCAGCGAGGCCGAAACCGCCGCCTTCCTGAAGCAGGCCCCGACCTTCGAGAAGCTGCTGGTGGACGACGGCATTCTGATGTTCAAGTATTGGCTTGCGGTGGACCAGGCCGAACAGGAAAAGCGCTTCCAGGAACGGCTGGAAGACCCACTGAAGCGCTGGAAGCTGTCGCCCATCGACCTGAAGGCGCGTGAGAAATACGAAGCCTATGGGCGGGCCCGTGACGCGATGATCAAGGCCACCCACACGCCGCACGCGCCGTGGACCGTGGTCGATTTCAACGACCAGCGCGCCGGCCGGCTGACGCTGATCCGCGACCTGCTCGATCGTTTGCCCGACACCCATTGCGAGCCCGAGCAGATCGACTTCCCGCCGCTGCCAGGGCCGCTGCACGCGGAGCGTTACGACGGGCCGGTGAAGCCGGTGAAGGCTTTCAACCCTTCACCGGCGTAAGGCAAGGCGGCGGCCGAATCGTCCGGAGGTTGCTAACGGGGACGCGTCGTGTTTTCTGCATTTGGCCACCTGGAAGCGCGGGAATCTGCTCAACTCGAAGCAGTCAAATATTGCAATACATCCATGATGTGGAAGAATTGCAATGATGTTTCCTCGCCGTTCTTTGTTCCCTCTTCGCCAATTGCTGGCCGAATTTCCTGCCGTTGCCATCCTTGGCCCGCGTCAAGTCGGCAAGACCACGCTCGCAATGGCGCTCGCCGAAACGCTGCCCGCATCAACCTACCTCGACCTCGAATCACCGGCCGACAACAGCAAGTTGTCCGACCCTGCGGCTTACCTCGACGCTCATCGCGACGAGTTGGTGATCCTTGACGAGGTGCAGCGCGCCCCACAACTGTTTGCTCAACTGCGTGGGGTGATCGATCAGCGGCGGCGCGAGGGAAAGCGAAGCGCGCAATTCCTGCTGCTGGGTTCCGCCACGGGCGCATTGCTTCAGCAGTCAGCCGAAAGCCTGGCGGGCCGTATTGCGTACCTCGAACTGCCCCCGCTGTGTGCAGACGAAGTGCTGCCCGGCGACGCGCAGCGGCTGTGGGTGCGCGGTGGCTTTCCCGAGTCATTTCTTGGCGGGAGCGACGAAGCCAGCATGCGCTGGCGCCAGCAGTTCATCAGCACCTACCTTGAGCGCGACATCCCCCAACTTGGGCCGCGCATTCCTGCCGAGACCTTGCGGCGGCTGTGGACCATGCTGGCCCATGAGCAGGGCCAGTTACTCAATGCGGCCAGGCTCGCTGCTTCGCTTGCTGTGAGCGGGCAGACCGTGACGCGATACCTCGACCTGCTGACCGACCTGATGCTCGTGCGGCGGCTGCGCCCCTGGGCCAGCAACGAAGGCAAGCGCCTTGTGCGCTCGCCCAAGGTCTATGTGCGAGACAGCGGCCTCGTGCACGCCTTGCTCGGTTTGACCACCTTCGACGACGTTATCGGGCACCCTGTGGTCGGCGGCAGTTGGGAAGGCTGGGTCATTGAGAACCTGCTTGCCGTCGCGCCGCAGGGCACGCAGGCGTTTTTCTATAGAACCTCGGCCGGTGCTGAACTGGACCTGCTGCTGGAACTGCCCCGAGGAGAACGCTGGGCCATCGAGATCAAACGCTCGAGCGCACCCGCCGTCAGCAAGGGCTTCCACATTGCGGCCGAGGACGTGAATGCAACACAGCGGTTCGTTGCGTACTCGGGCACGGAAGGTTTCCCCATGGCCCATGGCGTGCGCGCCATGGGCGTGCTGGGTTTGCAGAAACTGCTGTCCGAGCGAGTGGTGCCTTGATGAAACCGTCCCACGTGCACATCCCTTTGGGACGTCAGTTCGGCGATCTGGACGGTAGCCAGGGGTCTGAGGTTGCCGCCTTGGAAAGCTATATGCGGTGGGCCAAGGATGGCAGTCCGGATGCGAGCTGGAGCGGCATTTATCAAGATGGCAGAAGTTGCGTTCTCCTTGGTGAGCCGGGTAGCGGCAAGTCAGAAGAGCTGAAGGAGCAGGCAGAGCTGATGCGCTCATCGGGCAAGCCTGCTGCATACGTAGATCTCAGGTCCCTACTCTCCGACGTCACGCCCTACCTGGACGACGAGGACGCACTGATCAAGGCCTGGCGCCGAAGTGACGCGATCGCGTGGTTCTTCCTTGACTCGGTGGATGAGTCCAAGCTCGAACACGTATCTGACTTTCACCGTGCGTTGAAGCAGATGGCGAAATGGGTTGCACCGCATGCGGCGCGGGCGCGCTATGTCATCAGTTCACGGGTCAGCGAGTGGCGCGGCGCAACGGACGGGCGTTGGGTTGAGGAGCAACTGCTGTCAAACGCGCCACGTCCCCCACACGATCAACCTTTGCTCCGTGTTCTGACGCTGCTTCCTCTGACGAACGAGCAGGCGCGCATCTTCCAAGCTGCGGGTGGTTTGGCGGATGAGGCGTTTTTTGAAGCGGTCGAGCAAGCCGATGCGTGGGAGTTTCTGCGCCGCCCACTCGATGTGACCGATCTCTACGCCCTTTGGCAGCGGCGGTCACGACTCGGAACGCTGACAGAGGTCGTGGAAAACTCAATCGAACGCCTGCTCAAAGAGCCGCGAGAGAGGTCTTCGCTTTCCGCATCAATGGCGAAAGAGGGTGCAGAACAGTTGGCCGCCTGTCTTGCGTTTGGCAAGAGCGTGTCGCTGATGCCTTCGGATGCCGTATTGCCCGACCCCGCTGGCGCACTGATGCTGCGCGACTGCCTTCCAAAAAATTGGACCGAGACCGATTGCGCGCAAATTCTTCAGCGTCCGCTGTTCGATGCAGCGGCATACGGGAAGGTGCGATTTCACCACCGAACGTATCAAGACTTTCTCGCTTGTAGTTGGCTTGCCAAACAGATGCGTGCGGACCTGCCGCTTTCCGAGTTGAGGCACCTGCTGTTTTCTGAAGGCGCCAACGGAATGTTGACACTGCGGCCTTCGCTCGCATCAGTGGCAGCCTGGTTGGCCTGCGTCGATGCTGAGGGCGAGCGTTGGCAAGAACACCATCGACGAGACTTGCTGAACGCCGCCCCATGGGTGTTTTTCTCTCACGGTGATCCGAAGCGCCTACCCTCCGACTACAAGGTCGATGTACTTCAGAAGACGGTCGAGCGATTCCAAGGCCGAAAGCGTGTGCGGATTGAACTTGATGCCCCGACGCTCAAGCGCTTTGCCGACCCACTGCTTGCACCAACGCTGTCGGCGTGGATCGTGGACGAAGGTGTTGCAACCAGTCTTCGTGATGACTTCATTGAACTCGTCCGGCACGGCAAGATTGCGGAGGCGGTGCCAAGCGTCGTGGTGACGGCGCTGAGCGAGGTGGCCGACGAAGATCTTCGTGCGACGGCCTTGTATTGCATTGCCGATGTGGGCACAACGCGGCATCGGAACGATGTTGTCGATGCATTTCGCGTAGCCACCAAGATTCCCTTGCGCGTGGGTGTTCCGCTCGTGAGACTCGCCTACCCACATGTGATCGACGAAAACGAACTTTTCACGCTGCTGGCTCGGCTGGACGTCGCGAGTTCCAGGTCGCGGTCATCGGCCTTACACGTGTTGGACGGTTACATCGAACGAAAAGTCCCCTCTGAGCGCGTGCCGGCGCTGCTCGATCACCTCCAACGGTTCCTGCGGGATGAGCAAGGCACTTTGCACCCGACAAGGGGCTGGGCCGCAGACTGGCTCGCACCTCTGGTCATTCGCTTGCTTTCCCAAGCGGCGCTGACTCCGTTTGAACAGCAAGTCGCCCTCGGTTCTCTTGAGCTTCTTGCCGTGGCCACGGTTGCCGGCTTGGTGAGGTCGCTGCGTGGCGATGAAGAGTTCACAGCTATCGCGGAAGCATCGAGTCGTCACCCCGGATTGCGCCGGGCTTGGTACTGGCGAAAGGTCGAGCGTTTTCGAGCGATCAGGCACGAGGAACCAAGCAGCATTTGGAACCTGGACCATCATGATTCGCCGTTGAAGTGGATGCCCCAAGACACCACGTGGTGGGCGGAGGATGTTCGAGTCAGAGAGCGGTTGGAAGACCGCGTTTTTGCACTCCGCGTCGTGCTCTCCGCCTGGACGATGACGCGGCAAGGCCGACCGTTGATCCCTTCTCTGGCTGTCGTGAAAGCTGGGATGGGAGAGCCATTGCTTCGCAAGCAACTTGGTGTCGAGGTTCTGGACGCTTGTTATCAACCTTCCACCGGCTTCGCAACGAATGGCGATCCAGCTGGGGTACTGGGCACTTTTGGCGTAACAAGTTCCGGCCCGTTGTTCAACGCTATTGGCGTTTGCGCAATCGAATGCATTTCTGGTGGGGCCGCAAGAGACTCGCGCATGGTGAATGGTGGAATGGAGCGTGGTTCCTTATTGAGCGGGCAAGACGCAATGGTTCAACCGCGCGTCGCGGTTCGCATGACCTCGTGAAACTGATCGCCGAGTTCGGTGAGTTCACCGTGCGAGCCGGGATGCAGGGTGCTGACCGCATCTGGCGTACATATCGACCTCCACTTCCCCATGAGAAGGCCGCGCAGGATCACACCTCGGCCGAAACCATTCTTGGCTTGGTGGCGATTGAAGCCGGATGGACGGCCCACGGTGCGTCATATGTCCAGGTGTTCACGGAAAAGGAAGCCGAGCGTGCGGTGCGATATGCACTGGACGAACTCAACGGATTTCCTCCTTGGTTCGAGGCGTTGGCCTCTGCGCATGAGGGCATCGTCGCTACCGTTCTGGGCGATGCTCTTCGAGGTGAGTGGCAAAGCTTCTCCGAAGACGCTCAGTTCAGGGCACCCACGTTGCAGCGCTTGCTTGGCACCAAAGACTTGCTAAACCCGTGGTGCATGCCGACGTTGAAGTCCTTGCTGATGGGCGAACCAGCCACCAACACACAGGTCATCCTCGATGCGCTTCGGGTGGCACTCCGTGCGTCGGAGTTGCCCAAGGAATGGCTTGTTCCGGTCGCGCTCGCGCGCCTCGCTGGCACCACCCTCATCGGTGAAAAGGTGAGCCCGTGGCTGAGTTGCCTGTTTCTTCTGGATGCAGACCAGGGGTTCGACCTCCTGGAGCAACGATTTGAACCGCTCAGCGGCGTTCAGCGCGACGCCTTGTGTCAAGCCCTCTGCGCTCAGCTCCACGGCGACTTTCTGTGGCCTCGGTCTGAGCCCCGACCCGACTACGAGCGCCCCGCATTTTTGAGACGTTTCATCCCATGGGTTTATCGCCACGTCAGGGTCGCTGAAGATGCGGCTCTGGAGGGCGTGGCTGACTCAAACGATCGAGACGATGCTGAGCTGTTCAGGTCTTCGCTGATTGCACGACTTCAGGAGAATCCGCAAACCGAAGCCGGAGATGTTTTGGCTGAACTTGCAAATGACCCCGACCTGTCAGGCATACGCGACTTCATCCTGATGAAAATTGACGAACGTCGGGCCGAGCAAGCCGATGACTTCGTGATCGTGCCGGCCGATGTCCATGCGCTTCGTGATGCTCGCCAGCGGGTGCCGCGCAACCGGGCTGATTTGTTTCACACCGCGTTTTCTCGGCTGAAAAACTTCAAGGAGCACGTGGAATCCGCTGAGATCAGCCTGCGGCATCACTGCCATTCCGGCTGGAGTGAATCTGAGTACCAGGGCTGGCTGCAAAAGCACATGCAAGAAACGGCGCGCGGCATGTACACGATTCCGAGCGAGGCCCAAGTGGATCCGGGCAAGTTTCCCGATCTTCGGTTCGAAGCTCCTGGTGTGGATGGCGCGGTGTCGGTTGAGGTCAAGGTGGCAACGTTCGAGCATTGGTCCTACACGGAACTCGAAAGGTGTCTGCGCCATCAGCTCGTAGGGCAGTACCTTCGGGCGGCGAATGCGAAGCACGGAGTGTTTCTTCTCTTTCGAGCCAATAAGGTGCGTCGCTGGTCGCCCTCGATCGGCAGCGACCTCGACTGGCAATTGCTGCTCAGGCGCCTGAACGAAGTCGCCGAAGAAATCCTCATCGCACGCCCAAACATTGAGCGGCTGGAGGTGCTGGGCATCGACGTGACGGCCCCGGAGCTGTGACAAACGTGTTGCCTGGTGCTCCGCTTGGCCGTCTTACGCAGCCAGGGGCTGCGGCGCCGCGTCGGGCAACGGCTGCCCAATCGGCACTTCACCGCCGAGCGCCAGCAGCACATCAGGAATCAACAGGCGCAACTCGCCGGTGCTGATGGCCACGTCGGCATCAAAGCCGCCGTCGTCTTTGCCGGTGGCCACGCCTTCCATCACCACGTCGAGCAGCTTGATCTTCTTCAGCGCGAGCGACTCGCTCAGCACGAACGAGACGCGGCTGCTCCAGGTCAGCGCCAGGCTGGTGGGCATCTTGCCTTGCTTGATGTGTTCACCGACCTCGTCGATGTCGAGCGTGTGGCGCGCGTAGCGCACGCTGGCCTTTTCGCTGTCGGACTGCTTGAGTTCACATTCGCGGTCGATGCTGAAGCCGGCCGGCGCTTCCTTGTCGGCCAGCCACATCGCCATCGCCGCGGCAGGTGAGAGTGCGGTCTGCAGCAAGCTGAGTTTGAGGCCACCGCCGAGCAGTTCGATCAGCCTTGTCACGACCGCGTCGGCCTTCTTTGTGCTGCCCGCGCCCACCCACACGAGTTGCGAGGCCGGGTCCAGCCAGACCAAGGTGTCAGAGCGTTTGGGGAAGGCACGCGGCAGCAGCGCGTGGACCACGGCTTCCTTCACCTCGCGCACGCGCTTGCCCTTGGGCCGGCGGCCGGTTTCCTTTTCGATGGCGTCGAGCTGGGCTTGCACCTGCGTCTTCACCACGTCGCCGGGCACGGCCTTGGTTTCGGTGCAAAGCTTGAAGACCACCTGGCCACCGATGCTTTCAGCCAGCGCGGCGTGTTTGTCGCCGCGCGGCGCCACCCAGCCGGCCGATTCGGGTTGCGAGGCACCACATTCGATGAAGCGCGCCCCGGACAGGCGTTCCTCCATTTCAGTCAGCGTGGGCGGGGCCCAGTGTTCGATGCGGTAGACGAGGGCGTTCTTGAACATGGGCAGGTGCGGG
>JAYSYW010000052.1:0-6002 GCA_043727255.1 Rhizobacter sp.
CTGCGCTGGCGCTCGGTGCGCGTCACCTGCGCATCAATGCGCCCGGCCATGCTGCCGCGCGGCGCGGTGATCTCCACCTTGCCGGCGCTTTTGCCTTCGGTGAAGCCGCCCAACGCGGTGATGCGCGGCGCCTCATAGGTGGTGCTGGTGTCGATGCCTTCGCGCGGGGCGTTCACCTTGACCGTCACGCGGTCGGCGAATCCCACATATTCCTCGGTGGCCCGCGCCTGCATCACATCGACCACGCGGCCGTCGCGGGTGACGAGCTGCGAGGTGCGGCCGCTGGCCGAAGTGGTCTGGGTGCTGCCACCCGAGATGTCGAGCACGGCGTTGCGCGCCACGTCCACCCGGCCCTCGGCGCGCAGGCTGATGTTGCCGGCGCTCGCGTTGCGTTCGGCCCGCGTGCCGGCCACGGCGCTGCTCCGTCCGCTGAGGTCGATGAAGGCGTGCTCTTGCGCCACGTTCACATGCACGCCCTCGCCGCGCAGATAACCGTCGCGCTGGCCCGGCGCGTCGCGCAGGTCGTTGGAGGTGAGGCGGTCGATGTAGACGTAGTTGCGCGAGCCGTCCACCTCGGCGTTGTGTTCGCCAGATACGTCGAGCGTCACGCGGTCGGCCACGGTGAGGGTGGCTGTCGGGTCTTCGGCACCGAGCACAACGCCATCGGTGCCTTCCAGCGAGGACGCACCGCGCGCGCTCATCGTGATGTTGCCCCCCTTGGCACGCAATACCGTGGCTTGGGTGGTGTTGCCAGTGCCGACGGCAACCGTGTGCCCGTCCACCACGATGGTGGAACGGGCAGCGTTGGCGCCCGTGTCGTTCAAGGCGGCCGTGGCCGTGTCAGTGGTGTCGAGCAACACCTGGGTGCTCGACCCAGCAGCCACCGTCACGTTGCCAGCCGCCGTGGGCCGGTAGCCCGTGGCGGTGAAGGGGTCGTTGCTGGTGCGATCGGAAGCCCCTTGCGCGGTGGCGGTGTCACCCGAAGCCACCTCACGGGCGCGCAGGTAGATCGAGCCGTTGTCGTACAGCGCCGAGGTGGCGTTGATCGATCCAGACTGGTTGACGGCCATGCCCACCAAGGTGGTGTTGCCACGCGGCGTGCTGATGTTGCCGCTGTTGGTGACGGTGCCGCCCTGCCCCACTTCGACCAGCAGGCCGCGCAGCGTGGCGCTGTCAGACGCCGCCAGGAACACCCGTTGGCCTGCGGCCAGCACCACCTGCCCACCCGGAGTGACGCGAATCGACCCCGCGTTGTTGACCGTGGGGGCGAACACGTAGAGGTTGCCCGCTTCGATGAGCGCGTCATGTTGAATGTCAACCGAGGCGGCGAGCTGTTGCGCGTTGCCCGGCTCAAGGGCAAAGGCCGCAAAGCCCTTGACACTGTTCAACAAGCCCTTCTGCGCCACCGCACTGCTCGCATCGAGCGTCGAAGCGATCAGCGAGGCCACGTCCACCCGCGCCCCGCTGCCGAACAGCAGGCCGTTCGGGTTGATCAGGTAGATCTGCCCCATGGGCGCGCTGATGCGGCCGTTGATGGTGGACAGCGTGCTGTCGTGAATGCGGTTGATCGAGGTGAAAGCCTGGGCCGGATTGGTGTGGGTGAACAGCACGCTGCTTTCGCGACCGACATCGAAGGTGTTCCAGTTCAGCAGCGATGTGCCGCTGTTCTGCTTCACGGTCATGACGTTGCGGTCGGTCAAAACCTGGGCGCCTGCATTGCGCACGATTGCTGTCGTCACGGTTTCGCCCGGCTTCAGCGTCGCAAACGGCAGGTTCGTCGGCCCGCATGCAGCGCAGGCCGTGGGCAAGGCGTTGGGAGTCACCACCCGGACGGTCGACACGGCTTGGCCGAGCACATCGCTCCACGGCATCAGCCCGAGCAACAGCAGACCCAGCACCGAAGGCGACCAGCCGAAGCTGAGCCCGCCCGTTGAGCCACAGGCCGTGCGTGCGGCCAGCGCGGTGGCCCGAAGGCGGGCGCGGGGCATGGCGGTGGAACGGGCTGCACGTGCGTTGGAACGGGTCGTCTTCATGGCGGGAATCTCTAAAAATTGGAGGTGTCAGCGCGTCGCTCAGGCGAAGCGCGGCTTAGAAGTCGAGGCCCAAGCGCAGGTGCAAGCGCCAGTCGCCCTTGTCGGTGATGGCACCGTTGATGCCGCCACCGCCCGGGTTGAGCGCACGTGCGCCTTCGATCTGCAGGCGCCAGCCACCGGCCGGTGTGAAGCGCAGGCCGGCACCCAGGCCGCCGATCCAGCGGCGTGAAAACTGCTGGCCTTGTGGCCGCACCACTTCCACTGCGCCAAGATCAAGCAAGCCGTAGAACTGCAACGCGGCCTTCCAGCCCGGGTCAGACGTGGCCAGCGGTGTCGCCGCTGCGGGAGCGCCCGGCGCAGCCGTGGGCACGGCCGTTGAACCCACAGCGCCAGCCGCTTGCACGGCGCGCTGTTGCAGCTCTTCGGCGCTCAGGCGCCACGGCCACCAGCGCACTTCGACGCTGCCGCGCCCGCCCCGGTCGCCCGACAGTTCGGACTCGCGGTAGCCGCGCACGCTTTCGGCGCCCCCGACTGCGAGTTGTTCGTTGGCGATCAGCGCCACGTCGGTCCACTGGCCTTCGATCTTTCCCCACAGGCCGAAGCGGGTGCCCAGCGCGTGTTCGTGCGTGGCGTCGAACTTGAAGGCCGACCAACCGGAACGGGCCGCCTCACGCCGGCCCTGAAACTCGCCGTCGTTGTTGCCCAGCACGCCGCGTGGCGCAGTGAGCGCG
Organism: Rhizobacter sp.; assembly: GCA_043727255.1. Taxonomy (GTDB): domain Bacteria; phylum Pseudomonadota; class Gammaproteobacteria; order Burkholderiales; family Burkholderiaceae_C; genus Rhizobacter. The sequence continues at coordinate 2,765 of JAYSYW010000052.1, forward strand.
GTGATTGAAAACTGCGTGGTGCGCCCGGCCTGCGCCAGAGTGGCGCCATAGGCCAGCGACAAGGGCATGTAGGCGATCGAGCCCTGCACCGGCGTGTCTTCAGCGCCCACGGCGATGTCGGTCTGGGCGAAGTTCTTGTAGTCGGCGCCGAAGGTGATGCTGTGGAACACGCCGCTTTGCGACGGCCCCGAAGGCAGCGGGCGCACCCAGCGCGCGCCAGCAATGGTGGCGTTGCCGATCACGGTGGAAGCACCCACCAGCGCCACCCGCGAGTCGGACTTCACGGCATACAAGGCCAGCACGTCGGGCCGGTCTGCCATGCGCCAGAGGTAGTTGCCCACCAGCACCCGCACCTCGTCGGTCTTCTGCGGTGACAGCTGCACCGACAAGCCGGCGCTGTGTTGGCGCTGCCAGAGGTTGTCCCAGCGCAGGCCGCCGACCAGGCGCGATTCGCTGGTGAAGGCCGAACTGCGGTTGTTCAGTTCCACCTCGCCGTGCAACGGCAACTGGTCTTTGACCATCAGCTCGACTTCCACCGCGCCGGGGGTGCGGCCGGCGCGGAGCACCGGCGTCACCTGGCGGTCGCCACCCCGGTTGAGGGCGCCCAGTTGCGCCTGCACCGCGTTGAAATCGGGCACGCTGCCGGCCGCGAAGTCGGGCACGCCGTTGCGAATTTCACCTTGCGTGAAGTAGCGGTTGCCGCTGATGCGCAGCCGCTCCACGCGGCCTTCAAGCACGCGCAGGCGCACCACGCCATCAGCAATTTTTTGCTCGGGCACATCAACAAACACGGTTTGGTAGCCGATGCGCTGGTACGCGTCTTCAAGCGCCTTGCGCGCTTGCTCCACATCGCGGATGGCGCGCTTCTCGCCCAGGTAGGGCATCACCGCGCGTTCGATCTCGAGCGAGGGCAACACGGTGTTGCCTTCAATCACGAATTCAAGAATGTCGAAGCGCGGGTCGGCCTCGGCCGCCTGGGCAGGCGCAGCGGCGGGGGGTGTCTGCGCTTGCAACACGCCCGGCATGACGAGCAGGCCTGCAGCCCACACGGCGGCATGCATCGCAAGTGGTGATATCGCAAGTGATGATGAAGGCATCGACAAAGCGCGGCAGCGCAAGAAAGACGGGTGCATGAAGAGGTACCGGAAACGAGCACTGCAAGACCATTGCCTTGCCGAACGAAAACGGGCATTGAACGTTGCTGCGATGACAGGCGTGTGATGCCTCGACGTCAGTTTCAACACGGCGTCATCGGGTTTGAAAACGGCCGTGAAAGCACAAAGACCCCGCACACCAGAGGCGTGCGGGGTGGAAAGGAGCCGAAGCCCCCTCAGGGCGCAGAACGCCCTTCAGAGCGGCAAAGCCGCGTGCTCTTTACTGCTTACTCGATCGCGAACGGACGAACGCAGCTGTTGCCGAGGGTACGGAAACGTGTGCGCTGGGCGGCGTAGTTCGCTTCGCTGGAGTCAGCGATGCCAGGCAGAGCCACAACGCCGGCGCGAACCGTTGCGTTGAAGCCGGCGATCACGTTCGACGAGCCCGTGGCCGAGGCCAGGAAGCTGAAGAAGCCAGGGGCGGCAGCCAGGCTGTTGGCGGTCATGCCGAAGTTCGTCGGGCCAACGGTTGGCTCGGCAAGCGTCAGCACTTGTTCAGCCATCCAGTTGTAGCGGCCGTTTTGCACGTTGGCCTTGCTGGGGTACAGGCCATCGACCTTCACGAAGCGCCAGCCGCTGCCGTTGCCGGAAGCCGCAGGAGCGTTTTCCAAGCTGGCATAGCCCATGGCGTAGTAGTCGGCGCCCTTGGGGGTGCCATTCAGTGCCACGGCGTTCGAGCTGCCTTGGGCGGCGGAGATGGTCGGGAACGGGCCCACCGAGTCAACGCTGGCGATCTGGTTGCCGGTTGCGCCGTATTCGAGCACGGTGTAGGTGCCGCTGGAGTCACCAGCAGAAGCTGGGTTCAGAGCCTTCAGGCCAGCGCAGTTCGTTGCGAGGAACTGCGACGAGAACGTGGCGTGCGAGCCCGAACCGGCCACGCGACGCGAGAAACGCACAGCCGAAGCTTCACCAGCCGGGTTGGTGTTGGGGAACAGCACCGACCAGTCGCTGTTCAGCGGGCCGCCGTTGGCGCTGGTCAGCGAAACGATTTGCGCGGTGCTCAGCGTCGGAGCGTTGGCTTCGAGGTCGTTCTGTGTCAGGCCTTGTTCGGCCTGCAGAGCGCGGTACAGCGGCAGCGAAGCCGTGATGCCGAAGATGATGCCGAATTGGCCGGTGACGCTTTGCACGCCAGCGGGGTTGAACGGGCCCACGGCGGCCGGAGCGAGCGGGCCGGTGAACATGTCAGGCTCGACGTCGGCATTGCCGATGACCGGGCGCACGCCCGTGGCTTCAACGCCGCAGCCGGTGCGGTTCAGCACCGTCTTGCCAGCGACCGTGACGTTGCCGCCAGCGGCGCAGGTGGTGCCAGCGCCGATGTTCAGGCGCAGCACGTTCTGGCCGTTGCCCGACACAGGGCCAACGCCCAGGTACGAACCCGTGGTGTTGTCGTAGCTGAAGTCGAGGTTGGTGAAGGTGCTGGGCAGGCCGGCGGCCAGCGTGGCGTTGATCGGGCAGGTGATGCGGGTCACGTTGGTGCCTTGCTGGAACCAGGTGATGCCTGAAGTGCCGCAAGCGGTTTCAACGATGGCGTTGGTGATGGTGGCGCGGGTGGCCGAAGCGCCACCGGCATTGATGGTCAGCGTTTGGGCCGACACGCCACCAGCGGCGCACAGGCCGGCAACGGCCAGGGCAAGAGATTTGATCTTCATTGGAATGTTCCTCGTAGGACGTTCACAGAGAAAAACGGAGCGCGCAGACGGCGCTCCGCCAACCGGCGCCAGCAAGAAGCCGGCGCCGGGGACTGACAAGAACAAACGCGGTTAGGCGTTGTGCTTACTTGGACTTGCGGCGGCGGGCCACGGCGCCCAGCGTCAGCAGACCAGCCAGCATCAGCGCGTAGGTGGTGGGTTCCGGAACCGGTGCGTAGATCAGCGAGCCGTTGTCAACCGAGAACTTGCCGTTGTTGGCCAGGCCACCCATGCGGGTGCGGGTCGAAGAAAGCGAGGTGCCGCCCGTGAAGGAGTAGAAACCCAGCTCTTGGCCCAGAGCAGCCGTGCCCACGATCGTGGTGCCCAGATTGCCCGTGGCGCCAAACAGGTTCAAGCCTTGACCAACACCTGCGGTGGTCACCACACCCCAGCCAT
>JAYSYW010000053.1:0-6002 GCA_043727255.1 Rhizobacter sp.
CCGCAGACATCGTGCCGGCTGCCCACTTGGCGCCGATCAGCCTGGGCATTGGCGAGCCCCGACATCCCACCCCTGCACTGATCGAAGAAGCGCTCGTCAAAGCCTTCCCGGGCCTGTCTTCCTACCCTGCCACCTTGGGCGAGGCGGGTCTTCGCGACGACATCTGCGGCTGGTTGCAGCGGCGTTACGGCGTGGCGCTGGATGCGGCCACGCAGGTGCTGCCGGTGACGGGCTCGCGCGAGGCGCTCTTTGCGTTTGCGCAAACCGTCATCGACCCCACGCGGGTCGGTGCGACGGTGGTGTGTCCGAACCCGATGTACCAGATCTACGAAGGCGCAGCGATCCTGGCCGGCGCGCAGACCGCCTTTGTGCAAAGCTTGCCGGCACGGCAGTTTGCTGCCGACTGGGCGGCGGTGGATCAAGCCACCTGGGCGCGCACGCAGCTGATTTATGTCTGCTCGCCCGGCAACCCGACCGGTGCAGTGATGCCCTTGGCGGACTGGCAGCAACTTTTTGAGCTCAGCGACCGCCACGGCTTCGTCATTGCCAGCGACGAGTGTTACTCGGAGATTTACTTTCACCAAGAACCACCCTTGGGCTCGCTGCAAGCGGCCCGCAAACTCGGCCGCCACGACTTCAGGAATCTGGTGGCCTTTACGAGCCTGTCCAAGCGCAGCAACGTGCCCGGGCTGCGGTCGGGCTTCGTCGCCGGTGATGCCGCACTGCTGAAGGCCTTTTTGCTGTACCGCACCTACCACGGCAGCGCGATGAGCCCGATGGTGCAGCGGGCCAGTGCGGCGGCCTGGGCCGATGAGGCGCATGTGGTGGCCAACCGCGATCTCTATCGCGCCAAGTTTGCACAAGTGATGCCGGTGCTGTCGAAGGTGCTTGACGTGTCGCTGCCCGACGCCGGGTTCTACCTCTGGGCTGCCGTACCGGGCCGGGCCGAGGGAGTGGGGGACGAAGTGGCATACGCCCGCGGCCTGCTCGCTCAATACAATGTCAACGTGCTGCCGGGGCGCCTTTTGGCCCGTGCGGTGCATGGTCAGGATCCGCGCTCGAACCCAGGCTCGAACCCTGGTGCCGGGCGCATCCGCATGGCCCTGGTGGCGCCGCTGGCCGAATGCCTGGAAGCCGCACACCGCATCGTCTCCTACACAGAAAGCCTTTCATGAGCGCCGACAAACTCAAGCACCTGATCGACATGGCCTGGGAAAGCCGTGCCGAGATTTCGGCCATCAACGCCCCCGAAGTGCGCGACACCGTCGAACGCGTGATCGCCGACCTCAACGCCGGCCGCCTGCGCGTCGCAGAACGCCGCGGTGTGGGTGACTGGCACGTCAACCAGTGGGTCAAGAAAGCCGTGTTGCTGAGCTTTCGATTGAGCGACAACCAGGTCATGCGGGCCGGCGACCTCGGTTTCTTCGACAAAGTGAAGACCAAATTCGCCCACCTGGACGAAGCGGCCATGCGCGCCACCGGCGTGCGCGTGGTGCCGCCTGCGGTGGCGCGGCGCGGCAGCTTCATTGCCAGGAATGTGGTGCTGATGCCCAGCTACGTCAACATCGGCGCGTATGTGGATGAAGGCACGATGGTCGATACCTGGGCCACCGTGGGTTCTTGCGCGCAGATCGGCAAGAACGTCCACTTGTCCGGCGGGGTTGGCATTGGTGGCGTGCTGGAGCCGTTGCAGGCCAACCCGACGATCATCGAAGACAACTGCTTCATCGGCGCACGCAGCGACGTGGTCGAAGGCGTGATCGTCGAGGAAAACTCCGTCATCAGCATGGGCGTGTACATCGGCCAGAGCACCAAGATCTATGACCGCGCCACCGGCACGGTCAGCTACGGCCGCATCCCTGCCGGCAGCGTGGTGGTGTCGGGCAATCTGCCTTCCGCCGACGGCAGCCACAGCCTGTACTGTGCGGTGATCGTGAAGAAGGTTGATGCGCAAACGCGCGCCAAGACATCGATCAACGAACTTCTGCGCGCCTGACCCGGCCGCGCAGCACCGGAGCAACCCAGATGGCCAACAACCTCGAGCGCGTGCTGCGCCTGATGGCGGAGAAAAGCGCGTCCGACGTCTACTTGTCGGCCAACACGCCGATCCTGATCAAGATCCACGGTCAGATCCTGCAGTTGTCGGATCAGTTGCTCACCACCAACCAGACGCGCCAGTTGCTGGCCGAGTTGCTGGCGCCGCAGCAGATGGAGGAGCTGGAAGAAACGGGCGAGCTCAACGTCGGCATCAGCATTTCGCGCGTGGGCAGCTTCCGCCTGTCGGCCTTCAAGCAGCGCGGTTCGATTGCGGCCGTGTTCCGCTGCATTCCGTTTCTGATCCCATCGCTGGATTCGCTGGGCGTACCGCCGCTGATGAGCCAGATCATCGCCGACAAACGCGGCCTGATCCTGATGGTGGGTGCCACCGGCACGGGCAAGAGCACCACGCTGGCGTCGATGATCGAATGGCGCAACCAGCACATGAGCGGGCACATCCTGACCATCGAAGACCCGATCGAATTCCTCTTCTCCAACAAGAAAAGCATCGTCAACCAGCGCGAAGTGGGCCGCGACACGCAGAGCCTGCAGATCGCGCTCAAGAACGCGCTGCGCCAGGCGCCGGATTGCATCCTGATCGGAGAAATCCGCGACCGCGAAACGATGAGCGCGGCGCTGTCGTATGCACTGTCGGGCCACCTCGTGCTGAGCACGCTGCACGCCAACAACAGCTACCACGCCATGGGGCGGATTTTGTCGTTCTATGCGCCTGAAGCGCGGCCGACGCTGCTGTCCGACCTGGCCGCCGGCCTGCGCGCGGTGTGCTCGCAGCGGCTGCTACGGTCCAACGCCGGCGGTCGGGTGCCGGCGGTCGAAGTGCTGCTGAATACCAAGCTCATCTCCGAGCTCATCGAAAAAGGCGACTTGTCGTCGGTGAAAGAGGCGATGGAAAAGTCGCTGGCAGAAGGCTCGCAGACCTTTGAGCAAGACATCGCGCGCCTGATCAACGAAGGCATCGTTTCGCGCGACGAAGGCCTGTCGTATGCCGATTCGCCCACCAACCTTTTGTGGCGCTTGCAGAACGAGCAGGCCCCGGTATCGCGCGCGGCGGCAAAGAAGGAAGAACCCGACACCGCCACCTTCACCGAAATGACCATCGACGTACGGCCTGAAGACAAGGGTTTGAGCGCAGCCCCGCCGTGGGCGAAGTTGAAGTGACGGCCGCAGTTTCAAGCTCGATCCGGCTGGCCGAACAACTGATCGCCTGTCGCTCAGGTTGTCTGCCATGGAGCCCATGAAGAACACCTACCGGCGCATGCTGGAAGTTTTTTGTGCAACGAGTTTTCCGCAATGAGCGCTTCCCGGTGACGCTGATCGAACTGGTGGAGCGCTCAGCTCATCGCCTGCAAGCTGCCGGCGTCGCCTTCGGCCATGGCACCACCAATGCGTTCGACGAAGCCAGCTGGCTCGTCCTGTGGCGGCTGGGGTTGCCGCTGGGCGCGCTGGAGCAATACGCGGGTGAAGACCTTGCCAACGTCGACGCTGCACGCGCCGAAGCCTTGGTGGATGAACGCATCCGCAGCCGCCGCCCTGCCGCCTACCTGACCGGTGAAGCCTGGTTGCAAGGCGTGCCGTTCTATGTCGATGAACGCGTGATCGTGCCGCGCTCGCTGATTGCCGAGCCGCTGGCTGATGGCACGCTGGACAGCTGGCTGTCCGAACACACTCACCGCGTGCTGGACCTGTGCACCGGCAACGGCAGCCTGGCAATCCTGGCCGCCATGGCATGGCCCGATGTCAATGTGCAGGCCACCGACATCTCTGCCGGCGCGCTGGCCGTGGCCGAGCGCAATGTGCACCGGCACGGTCTGCACGGCCGCGTCAACCTGGTTCAGGGCGACGGCCTGGCGGCAGCGCCCGGCCGTTATGACCTGATCCTTTGCAACCCGCCTTACGTCAACCGCCAGTCGATGGCGCTGCTGCCCGCCGAATTCCGCGCCGAACCGTCTTTGGCGCTGGACGGCAATGCCCATGGTGGTGTCGACGGCATGGATTTCATACGCCGCCTGATGAAGGACGTGCGCTCCTATTTGTCCGACCACGGCGTGCTGGTGCTGGAAATCGGCCACGAACGTACGCACTTCGACGCCGCCTTTCCACGCATGCCGGTGGTGGGCCTGCCCACCAGTGCCGGTGACGACCAGGTGCTTCTCATCGAAGCAGGATCTTTCTCGTGAATTCCCGCTCATGATTTCTCTGAAGAACATCACCCTTCGCCGTGGCGTCAAGGTCGTGCTGCAAGGCGCGAGCGTCACCCTGCAACCGGGTGAGAAGGTTGGCCTCATCGGCCGCAACGGCGCCGGCAAATCGAGCCTCTTTGCGCTGCTGACGGACCGCCTTCATGCCGATACGGGCGACGTCGAAATCCCGCCGCGCTGGCGCGTGGGTGAAGTGGCGCAAGAAATGCCGGAAACCGAAGACGGCGCCACCGACTTCGTGCTGCAGGGCGACAAGGCGCTGCAGGCCGCGCAGGAAGAATTGACCGCCGCAGAAGCCAGCAACGACGGCAACGCGATGGCCCATGCCCATCTGGCACTGGACGAAGCCGGCGCCTTCGACGCGCCGGCGCGCGCGCAGGCCTTGTTGCTGGGCCTGGGGTTCAAGAGCGAACAGCTCGACGCGCCTGTCAACAGTTTCAGCGGCGGCTGGCGCATGCGCTTGCAGCTGGCCCGCGCGCTCATGTGCCCGGCTGAACTGTTGTTGCTGGACGAACCCACCAACCACCTGGACCTGGACGCGCTGGTGTGGCTGGAAGCGTGGCTCAAGCGTTTTGACGGCCTCTTGCTCGTCATCAGCCACGACCGCGAATTCCTCGACGCCATCACCCGCGTCACCGTGCACCTGGACGACAACATCCTGACGCGCTACGGCGGCAACTACAGCGCCTTCGAAGAGATGCGCGCTGAGCGCTTGACGCTGGCGGCAGCAGCCTTCGGCAAGCAGCAGGACCGCATTGCGCACCTGCAGAAATTCATCGACCGCTTCAAGGCCAAGGCCAGCAAGGCCAAGCAGGCGCAGAGCCGCGTGAAAGCATTGGCGCGCATGGAGAGGCTGGCGCCGGTGCTGATGGAAAGCGATTTCGAGATCGAATTCCGCGAGCCGCAGAGCCTGCCGAACCCGATGCTGTCCTTCGACAGCCTGGATTGCGGATATGGCACCACGGCCATCGTCAAGAACTTCAACCGCAGCGTGCTGGCAGGCCAGCGCATCGGCATCCTCGGTGCCAACGGCCAGGGCAAGAGCACGCTCGTGAAGACCATCGCCAAGGCGCTGCCAACGCTGGCCGGCACCATGACCGAGGGCAAGGGCCTCGTCATCGGCTACTTTGCGCAGCAGGAACTGGACGTGCTGAGCCTGGACGACGGAGCGCTGATGCACATGGTGCGGCTGGCGCGCGACGTCGGCCCTGCCGCCCGAGAACAGGAACTGCGCGACTTCCTGGGCCGCTTCCGCTTCACCGGCGCCATGGCGCAGCAGGCCGTGGGTTCTTTGAGCGGTGGCGAGAAGGCTCGTCTGGTGCTGGCGATGCTGGTGTGGCAGCGGCCCAACCTGCTGCTGCTGGACGAACCCACCAACCACCTGGACCTGACGACCCGCGAGGCGCTGTCGATTGCGCTCAATGAGTTCGAAGGCACGGTGATGCTGGTCAGCCACGACCGCGCGTTGCTGCGCGAAGTCTGCGACGAATTCTGGCTCGTCGCTCGCGGCCAGGTGCAGCCTTTCGACGGTGACCTGGACGACTACCAGAAGTGGCTGCTCGACGTGTCGCGCGCGGCTGCCAAAGGCCAGCCTTTGCCCGACCCGCCCAAGGCGCCGGTGGTGGACGCCCCGCGCCTGGCGCCGGTGCCGCAGGCCAAGGCGCCGCCGAGGGCCGCGCCAAAGCCGACCCCCACAACCCAGGCTTCGCCCGAAGTCCGCAAGAACGCCAAGTTGGCGCAGGTGAA
>JAYSYW010000054.1:0-5991 GCA_043727255.1 Rhizobacter sp.
CCATCGCCGCCTTGCACACCGCCGTCACCATGTCCTTCATGGACACCATGCTGGGACAGCGGCGGCTTCAACTCAAGATGCCACGGCCAGCCGCTTACCGCGTGATTTCATCCGCGACCCGTACATCCTCGAATTCCTGGGCGGCCAGCCCCAAGCCGACTGGTACGAAAAAGACCTGGAGCAGGGCCTGCTCGACCAGTTGCAAAAGTTCTTGCTCGAACTGGGCAAGGGCTTCGCTTTCGTGGCGCGCCAACGGCACCTGCGGGTCGAAGACGAAGACGCGTTCGTCGACCTCGTGTTCTACAACTACATCCTCAAGTGCTTCGTGCTGATTGAGCTGAAGGTAGGCAAGCTCAGCCACCAAGACGTGGGCCAGCTCGACATGTACGTGCGCGTGTTCGACGAGCAGGTTCGCCAACCGGGCGACAACCCCACGCTGGGCCTCATCTTGTGCTCCGAGCGCAACGAGGCCGTGGCCCGCTACTCGCTGCTGGCGGGCAGCGAGCAGGTGTTTGCCAGCCGCTACCAGCCGTGGTTGCCGACCGAGGCCGAGCTGCAGGCTGAGCTGAGCCGTGACCGGGCGCTGATCGAGAACGCGCGAGAGGGGCAGGCGTGAGCGCCGTTTCTCCATTGATTGCGCACTTCGATCTGTTGGCCACTGCGTCGGGTGGCGTAGCGCGACTGCGTCAGTTGATCATGACGCTTGCAGTGCAGGGGCGGTTGGTTCCGCAAAACTCCGGCGAGGAAGGTGCCGAATCGCTGCTTGCACGAGTAGCGCGTGCTGCAAGGAAGCCCTCAGTGTCCGAACCAAAGTCGATCACTGGCGCCAATGCGCCGGAGTCTCGATACAAGTTGCCCGAAAGCTGGAGTTGGGCGAATCTCGGCGACTTGGTCCAGAACATGGGTTCGGGTTGGAGTCCTGCGTGTGACGAAGGTCGGCGTAGTGACCCGGAACGCTGGGCGGTGCTGAAGACGACGGCTGTTCAGGTCATGTTGTATCGGCCGGACGAGCACAAGGCGATACCAACTAAGTTCGCAGCTCGTCCAGAGATCGAGGTGAAAGATGGAGACATTCTGATCACGCGCGCTGGCCCGATGAACCGCGTTGGTATTTCTTGCCGGGTCGATAGGACGCCCGCTCGACTGATGTTGTCGGACAAGATTGTTCGATTCCATGCGATTGGCGAAGAGATGCTGCCGGCATTTCTGGTGCTATCGCTGAACGCTGGGTGGACGCGTGACCAGATCGAAGCGGCGAAAACGGGTATGGCAGCCAGTCAAGTCAACATCTCGCAAGCCGATTTAAGAAACCTGCACATCCCGGTCTGCTGCAAGGCCGAGCAAGCCCGTATCGTCGCCCGGGTCGAAGAACTGATGCGGCTTTGTGATGCGCTCGAAGCCAAGGACCGGTTGGAAGCCGAACAGCATCGTCAACTGCGGGCCGTGCTGCTGGGCACGCTGACAGGCAGCAGCACGGCCGAAGAGTTGGCGGCCAACTGGCAACGCGTCGCCGCCCACTTCGACCTGCTGCTCGACCGCCCCGAAGCCGTGGACGCGCTGGAGCAAACCATCTTGCAGCTGGCCGTGCGCGGCCTGCTCGTACCCCAAGACTCGCAAGACGAACCCGCCAGTGTGCTGCTGCGAAAGATTCGCGCCGAGAAAGACCGCCTGATCGCCGCAAGCGAGATCAGGCGCGACAAGCCGCTGCTACCAATAGTTGAAGGCGAGTTGTCTTTTGAGGTGCCAGTGGGATGGCAGTGGGTGCGGCTTGGCGATCTGGTGAACGCAAGCGAAGCAGGATGGAGTCCGAGTTGCGTTGGCTCGCCGCGCCGAGATGGTCTGTGGGGGGTGTTGAAAGTAAGTGCGGTTTCTTGGGGCTCGTTCGACCCAGAGGCCAACAAAGAACTCCCTTCAACCTTGCAGCCAAGGCGAGAGTACGAGGTTCATGCGGGTGACTTTCTTCTATCGCGTGCCAATACCGAAGAGTTGGTTGCTCGATCCGTTGTGGTCGATCAGGTGCCACCTCTCCTCATGCTGAGCGACAAGATCATTCGTTTGGCGGTTTCAAGCCAGATCGACAAGGCCTTCCTCAATCTTTGCAACAACGCCGCAAGCTCACGCGCGTACTACGCAGCCAATGCATCAGGCACGAGCAGTTCGATGAAGAACGTTTCGCGGGAGGTTGTCTTGAATTTGCCAGTGGCGTTGGCGCCGGCGGCCGAACAATCCCGAATCGTTGCGCGTGTCGCTGACCTCCGTCGCCTCTGCGCCGGTCTGCGCCAGCGGCTCTCGCATCGCCAAGCCACCCAAGCCCAACTGGCCGAAGCTTTGGTGGTGCAGGTCTGACGGTCGCACCGCTTGGGTTGAGGCCAAAACAAAAGGCGCCGGTCTTGCGACCCGGCGCCTTTTTCATGGGCTAAACAAACTCAGCGCTTGTCAAACACGTTGATCGTCACCCGCCCAAGCCCCGGCGTGATGGTGCCGATGAACGTGCCGGTGTTCAGCGCGTTGTAGGCGCCGTTGGTGGCGGCTTCAAAGTACACATTCGTGTAGTCCGAGTTGGCAAAGTTGCCGCAGTTGCGGACCACGATGTTTTCGCCGTTTGATGCCTTCACCGAGTAACGCGCTTCGATCTGGATGCTGCCGCCGGTGGGGGTCAGCTGGAAGTCGGCGCCGCCTGGGTTGACGTTGCCCGCCAGGCGGGTGCCGGTCACGGTGCCGCCGGTGATGGGGATGATGTTGCGGCGGCCGTACTTCGAGGTGCCAACCGACTGCGACGAGCCGATGTTGACGCGAGCCGTGGTGGCTGCTGCACCTTCGGACGTGCCGGCCGGTGCGCCGGTGCAGTTCCAGGGTTGTTGCTTCAGCTGTGCATCGGCTGGCGTGCGCACGATCGGGGCACCTGGCTTGGGCGTTGCCGAGACGTTGTAGACCGACAGCTGAATGCCCTGCGCCGTCACCTTGCGGGTGCCGATGTAGGTGCCGCTGTTGAGCGACTGGTGGGTGCTGCTGCTCGGGGCTTCGAAGTCGGCGACGAAGCGCACGTCGGTGCCGTCGGCCACGCCGCAGTTGCGCATGTAGATCAGCGCGTTGTCGCTCGCGCGCAGCACGTAGCGGCTTTCCAGCTCGACCGCGCCGCTGGGCAGGCGCAGCTCGAAGTCGAGCGCGTTGCCTAGCACCGAACCGCGCAGCGAGCCGGCGGTGATGGTGCCGCCGCTGGTGGGTGTGACGCGGCGCGGGCCGTAGGGCGTGCTGGGGATGTTGATGGGCGTGCCGGCCGCAAGCAGGGTGCTGAAGATCAGCGTGCCGTTGCTGGTGTCGGGGATGCCGTTCGGGAAGCCGCAGGTCCACGAGGCGTCGGGGACGATGGTGGCCGCCGTGGTCGGCGGGTTGCAGCTCGGGTCGGTGCCGGGGCAGGTGGTGCCGGCGTCGCCTTCAAGCAGCACGCGGCTGATGGAGGCGGTTTCCAACGTGCTGCTGGCGGTCAACGCGTATTGCAGTGACACCGACGTGACGTCGTTGCCCAGCGCAAAGCTGGCGGCGCCCGAGGCGGTGCGCACCGATTCGAGCGTGCGCGTCTGGCCGTTGACGACGGCGGTGAGCGTGACTGCCTCACCGGTGTCGAGGCCCGAGGTTTCGCGGGTCACGGTCAGCTTGACGTTGTTCGGCAGGCTGGCGGTCGAGATGACGCGCGAGTTCAGCTTGCCCGGCGTGCTGCCGCCACGCAGGCGCGCGCCGTAGGTGCCGGTGGCGGTGCTGCCCGACAGCGTGAAGTCGCCGAGCCCGCTGGCCAGCGCTTGGTCGAGGATCACCGCCGCGTGGCTGCTCGCCAGGTGACCGCCGAGCAGCAGACCTGCCGCCAGCGCTTGGGCAGCAAGCGACAGGCGCTGCGTCGAGCTGTGGGATGAAGCGGAGGGGGCCGCGCGTTGGGGCGCGGTGGAGGCTGAATTTTTCATGGGAAGTCTCCTGATCGTTCTTGTAGACGCACCAGCGGGTCGCGCTTGGCGCTTCGAGTGGCCGCATGCGGCGCGGCCACCGGCAATGTAGGAACGGGGATACGGATGGTCTTTCAAGAACGTGCGCTGGGGGCCGCACGAACGTCCAAGTCACCTTTGGTGAAACGTTTCAAAATCCCCGCTAGGATGTGCCGGATACCTTTTCATTGCCCCTCTCATTCCGTCAGTCAGAACGAAAAGACCTATGGCCCGCATTCCTTACGTTGATCTCGACCAGTTGCCCGAGTCGTACCTTGCCTTGCTGAAGTCGCGCCAACCCTTGAACCTGTACCGGATGCTTCCGCATGCCACGGCGGCGGCGGAGCCGTTTTTGTCGCTGGGCGGGGCTTTGCTGCGCAAGAGTGAGCTTGACCCGGTGTTGCGCGAAGTGGCGATCTTGCGGGTGGGCATCTTGAGTGGGGCCACGTATGAGGTGCACCAACACCAACGCGTGGCGCGTTCGGTGGGCATGTCGGAATACACGCTCGCGGCGATCGAGTCCGGCCCCGACGCGCCGGCCTTCACGCCATTGCAACGGCTGGTGATGCGCTTCACCGACCAACTGGTGCACCACGTCAAAGCGCCCGACGCGATGTTTGATGAAGCCCGGCAGCAGCTCGGCACCCGGCCGCTGGCCGAGCTGGTGCTGACCATTGGCTTCTACATGATGGTCTGCCGCTTTCTTGAAAACTTTGAAGTGGACATCGAAGCCCCGGCCGTGGCTTGACGCCTGTCTGACCACGGCCCCTTGCCTTTGCCCCACACCCCGAGCCCCGCCATGCCTGAAACCTTGATCTCTGTGGACCCCAGCCGGCAAGTCCACCCTGAAACGCTGGGCCAGGCGCCGCACCGCCACCGCCTGAAAGGGCGGCGCATTCTGGTGGTGGGTGCCGGCCAGCGGTCGATCGACGAAGACACCCCGCCGGTGGGCAACGGTCGCGCCATCGCGATGCTGTTTGCGCGTGAAGGCGCGCAGGTGGCTTGTGTCGATCGGTCGAAAGAAAGCGTTGAAGAAACCTGCGACCTGATTGCCGAAGAGGGCGGCCACGCCATCGCCGAAGTGGCTGATGTGAGCGACGCCTCGACTATTGCGCCCTTGCTTGAGCGCTGCGCTGAACGCCTGGGCGGGCTGGACGGACTGGTGCTCAACGTGGGTGTTTCAAAGGGCCTGCCCCTGGCCAGGCAAAGCGCGGAGCTGTGGGACTTCGAGTTCTCGGTGAACCTGCGCAGTCACATGCTGTTCAGCCAGGCGGCGTTGCGCGTTATGGCGCCGGGCGGTGCCATCGTGCTGATCTCGTCGCTGGCCAGCCTGCGCGCCAACAGCCGCAACCCGGCCTATGAAGCGTCGAAGGCCGGGCAGGTGGCACTGGCGCGCAGCGTGGCGGTGGCGGGTGAACCGCAAGGCATTCGCTGCAACGCCGTGCTACCCGGTCTGATGGACACGCCGATGGGCCGCGACGCCAGCCGCCACCGCCCGGGCCGCGCGGTGGCGGTGCCCTGGGGCCGGCAGGGCACGGGTTGGGAGGTGGCGTATGCGAGCTTGTTTCTCATCTCGCACGAGTCGAGCTATGTGAACGGGCATGCCTTGTTGCTGGATGGGGGGCTGTCGATTGGGGTGGCGAGGGCGGTCACATGATGATCGTCATATAAAACGTCGAGCCAGGGGGGCTTGCCGCCACCCCAAAGCCCGTTCGGGCTGAGCTTGTCGAAGCCAGCGCGTGGGCGGTGCAGGCAGTCCCTTCGACAGGCTCAGTGCGATCGGAAAACAGGCTCAGTGCGAACGGGAGGGGTGGGGTGCGGAGGCATGGAAGGAGAGAGGCACTGGTGAATCTCCAGTGGGTAGTGGGTACGGCGTCCCCTCCGCCCGTTCGCCCTGAGCAGGGACTGAGCCTGTCGAAGGCCTGTCCGTCGAAGGGCTGGTGAGCGAAGTCACGGGGCGAGCAGGGCTTCCTTCAACAGGCGCAGACGGTCTTCAGGCTCGGCCCGAACGGGAGAG
>JAYSYW010000055.1:0-5987 GCA_043727255.1 Rhizobacter sp.
GCCTGTCGAAGTGCAGCGCGACGCTCGAACAGGGCTTCGACAGGCTCAGCCCGAACGGTTCTTCGCGCTTGGCTGAACTTTCTTGCTGATCAGGTCCACGCATGGTCACGTGCTATCTGCGCTACGTCATCGACCCCGCCAAGACAAAGGAATTCGAGCACTACGGCAAGCTCTGGATTCCGCTGATCGAACGCTTCGGCGGCCAGCACCATGGCTACTTCCTGCCGTCCGAAGGCGCCAACAACATCGCGCTGGCCCTGTTCTCCTTCCCATCGCTGGCGGCCTACGAGGACTACCGCCAGCGGTCGTTCCAGGACCCAGCCTGCCAGGCCGCCTTCCAGTACGCGAAGGACACCCACTGCATCGTCAGCTACGAACGCAGCTTCTTCAGGCCGGTGTTCAAGGCCGACGACTGAGCCGGCATCCGCGATGACCCCAACGACTCCCGACTGGGACGACCTCCGCATCCTGCTCGCCGTCATTCGCCGAGGCAGCTTCCTGGCTGCGGCCGCCGACCTGTGCATGGCGGTGTCGGCCATCTCGCGCCGCGTGGCGGCACCCGCGGCCTCATCGAAGCGCTGAGCGTGCAAGGGCCTGAGCCATTGCCGCTGTATCTCGTGTCGCACCCCGAGGCTTTGCGGCGGCAGGAAGTGCGCGCTTTCGCCGATGCCGCCGTGGAAACGATCACAGCGCAGCTCGGCCCGCGCTGACCGCCGACGGCTCGGCTTTCGATCCACGCAAACCCGCTTTGCGCGGATGCGTCTTCTCTCATGGAGCCGCAGCCCATACCGTGACACACCTCGCCAACCCGGAGATGTGCATGCCCCGCCCCTCAGACATCGCCCCCATCGTGCAGGGCTGCTTTAACCGCCGCGACGGTGGCACCCTCGTGCGCCTGTGGACCGAACGACTTCCACTTCGAAGGCCCCGGCCAGTC
This sequence comes from Rhizobacter sp., assembly GCA_043727255.1. Taxonomy (GTDB): domain Bacteria; phylum Pseudomonadota; class Gammaproteobacteria; order Burkholderiales; family Burkholderiaceae_C; genus Rhizobacter. The sequence continues at coordinate 938 of JAYSYW010000055.1, forward strand.
GTTCACCGGCAAGGCACAGATGCTCGCGCAAGAGACGAACCTCTGGACGGCCTTTCCCGACATCCGCTGCAAGGTGGCGCTCTTCAACGCCAGCGCTGACCGGGCCGTGCTCGTGACCCGCATGGCCGGCACGCACACCGGCCCGCTGAGACTGGGGCGTCACACCACGCTGCCCGCCACCGGCCGGCCAGTCGACTTCACGATCTCCGTCCACATGCAGTTTCGCGACGGCCTCATCGCCAGCGAGCGATCGGTTCGGAGGTCTGTTTCAGATTGATCGAGTCCATGGGGCTTCCCGTGCCTTGGTCATCCAACAACCCTGACCGCCTTGCTGCGCATGGACGACGGCGTAAAACCATAGGTGGCACGCCAGACGCGTGACAGCTGGGCCGAGTCGCTGAAGCCCGCGCTTTGTGCGATCTCGGTCAGCGTCAGGCCATGCTCGGGTGCCAGCAGCTGGCTGGTGAACGCGATGCGCCGCCACCCCCGGTAGGCCCGCACGCTCAGCCCCATCTCGGCGTGGAAAAGATGCCTCAGGGCGGCCGACAGCCGCAACGGGCCGGTGTCCGCAGACGGAAACTGGAACCGGCGGTTGATGGCATCGACAACGTCGGAGACCCGCGGGTCCAACCCGTTCGAGACGTGGCGGGGCATGGGTGTCAATGCAACGACGGCTTCAAACAGCTTCGACGCCTCCACCATGGTCGCCTCGCCCACCACGGCGCGTTGCAGCAGGTTGTCGTGCGCTCGGAAACGATCCCTGTCGAGCACCTTCACGTGCTGGAAACAACGGCTGAGATCGGGATATGCAGGGTGAAGCGGGCTCACGTTGAAACTGAGCACCCCGGCGTCGGCCACCTGCAGGGCACGCGTGACGCCCGCGCCCACGACCATCGCCTGCGCCTGAAAGGCGTCTTGCGCCGTGACGATGCGAAAGGGCTTGTCGTCCGCGCTGAGAAGGATCACCACCTCGTTGCGGGTGGTGTCTCGCGAATCGAGGGAACGTGTCGCGTGCACGAACCCTTTCAAGCCCAGGTAGTAGTGGTTGTCCGGCAAAGCTGCGGCGACCCCAGCCGCTCTTCGATGCGTCCGAGTGGGTGATTCGAGCCCCGACATGCCGGTCAACCGGGCGATGTGTTCAGCGTTGCGCGTTGCGCGCCATGAAATCGCTGAGCGGCTTCACCACCTTGTTGGTCGCGTTGTCGTCGGCAGTCAGCACGTCCACGTGGGTGTAGCCCTCGGTGATGTGCACCTCGAAGCCGCCCGCCACCCCACCGAACGTGCGATTGGCCGCCAGAGGCGACTGGCCGGCCGGCGTGCGCAGCGTGCCTGCGGTGCAGCTTGCCGCGGCGCAGGGTGCGATGGCCTCGGCGAAGGGGCGCCATGCCCCCGGCACCGGTGCCAGGCCGTTGCTGCCCCCGAAGCCGATCACCGGGATGTTGATGTTTCGCGCCTGCGTCTGGTTGACGATGTCCGATCGACCACGGCCCCCTTGGGCCACCGGCAACGACAGGGCACGGGTGTCGAGTCCGAGGATGGCACCCCCGCCGCCCGCCGCGTTGCCGATCGTCAGCCCCGAGCTGGGGTAGTACCAATCGGCCCAGGTCGTGCTGCCGGCAAAGAACACCGGGGCCAGGCGCAACAGGTTGGTGGCTTCGACTTCCACGCCCCACGCCGGCAGGGGCGCGGACAGGGTGGCGTACATCGGCCCGAAGTCGCGGATGGCACTGGCCGGCAGGGTCTGGTCGTTGTCGAGCCAGAGGCGCAGGCCATCGGCACGGTCGGTGCCCAGCGCGCCCATCGAGATGGAATAGAACTGCGTGCGTGGCGTGTTGTCGTCGTCCATGAAGGTGGCAAGCGCCGAGCCGGCAGTCACACCGAACGCACGGTTGGTGAAGCCGGGGACGCGGGCGTAGGCGTTGTTGCCGGCCACGCCACCCTGGTCCTTCTGCATCAGGGCCTGGGTGCCGTTGACCGTGCCTTCGAAGGCGATCTGCATGCCGGTGAGTTCGGTCGAGGCATTGGTACGCGGCGAGATGCCGGGGGCCGAGACGTAGGCCGGCGTTGCGCCCGAGGCAATGGCCTGCGCCAGGCCGCCATCGGCCGCAGCGATCACGGCGTCGAGCTGTGCCGGCGTGGGAGCCGTTGTTGCCAGCCCGGTGCCCGCGCCCTCGAACAGCACCAGACCGCGCAGCTTGGCGTACCCCGCCTGTGCGGGGCCATTGCCGCTGAAGTTGAAGTCGGTTGCCGCATAACGCGCCACGAAACCCGTGCCGGCCGAGTGGCCGCCGAGGAACACGTTGCCGTTCTTCGCCACCGTGCGGGCACGCTCGACGATGGCGTCGATGTCGATCGAATGCACCTGCGGCGTCCAGTTGCCGATGAAAGACAGGTCGGTCTGGTCGTAGAACACCGCGCGGCGGGTGAGCTTTGGCGACAGCGGCAGGCCCAGCTCGGCACCGAACAAAAAGTCGAGCCCGATCGACGGGTCGCGCTCGCGCTCGGCGACCTGCAGGCCCACCATGTCTTGCAGCTGCACCGAGCGGCGGTCCACACCCCACACCTCGACCGCGAGGCCGTGCTCATCAAGCATGCGCTTGATGAGGTTCTCAGCCAAGACCATGTAGCTGTGCGACGCGGCCAGCGTGCCCGGCACGGCGATCAACACGGCGTCGGGTTGGCGGCTGCGGTTCGCGGCGAGCTGGTAGCGCGTGTAGCGCACGTTGTTCAGGTTCACCTCGGTGGTGCCGAACTGCTGGGCGATCTTGCTGTCGGCCGCCACCACCGCGCCCGGCGAACCGGGCGTGCCTGCGGGGCGCGCGGCGCTGGCCAGCGTGTGGGTCTCGAAAACGATGTCGCGGACGCGGGTCGCGTTGTCCGTGGGCGTGATCGTGTCGTCATCTCCGCCGCCGCAGGCGGTGAGGACGGCTGCTGTCAGCAGCGCCAAAGGCCACCGGCACCGGCGCGGCGCGTGGGCCGCCTCGGCCGAAGGAGTGAGACGCGAAGGGGCGATGCGGGATGCGAGGTTCATGCAAATCTCCTGAGGGGTGGCGGCACATGGCCGCGCAGTGCGACCAAAGCGCGTGTTCTTCGAGCGCAAACGACGATTGTTTGATTTGTGAACAAATGCGCGTAAGCCGGGGATTTCCACTAACGCTTTGTTCAAGCGCAATTGCGGATGATGTGGAAGGTATTCGGCCCACAGTCCTGGCCTGTGGCCGCGCCAGCAGCCGTGGAGAGCGGTGCCCGATCAGGGCAGCACTGCGGCGGCGTCCTGCAAACGGATGTCGCGCAGGGTGAAGCTGATCGAGCCGCCAGGGCGGCGCCGCCCGCTGGGTTGGCCGTGGCCGATGCCGAACAGCATCAGCCAACCCTTGTGCACCGCGGATGCCGGCAAACAACTCTGCACCACCGCGTCCACCTGCGGCAGCCGCCGGCAGCTTCAGTGGCCCACTGGTGGGCCATCAGCACCACCACGTCGGAGTCGGCGGCGAGCGCACGTTGGCCCCCGGGGCCTTGGCCCGGCTCCAGTGCCCGAAGCGGCTCATGCTCGCTTGAGCGAAGGGCTGCCTCAGCCCCGCCGCGCCGCCTCGATCACAGCGATGTCAATCTTGCGCATCGTCATCATCGCGTCGAACGCGCGTTTGGCCGCAGCGCGGTCGGGATCGACGATCGCGTCGGTGAGGACGCGCGGGGTGATCTGCCACGACAGGCCCCACTTGTCCTTGCACCAGCCGCATGCGCTCTCTTCGCCGCCGTTGCCGACGATGGCGTTCCACAAGCGGTCGGTTTCGGCCTGGTCGTCAGTCGCGATCTGGAATGAGAAAGCCTCGCTGTGCTTGAACGCCGGCCCGCCGTTCAGACCCAGGCAAGGGATGCCCATCACGGTGAACTCGACCGTCAGGACATCGCCTTGCTTGCCGTCCGGAAAGTCGCCTGGCGCGCGCATCACCGCACCCACCGCGCTGTCGGGAAAGACTTCGGCGTAGAACCGCGCGGCCTCCTCGGCATTGCCGTCGTACCAAAGGCAGATGGTGTTCTTGCTGGTCATGTTCGTTCTCCTGTAAGGGCTGGGAGGATGCTCGGTTCGGTCGCAAACACTGCGGCCATCGTCCCAAGGGACGGCGTCGGCCGAAGTCGTTGAGGACCATCTGTGCGGCAACCCGTGTGCCTGTATTGAAGAGTCCTCGACATAGGGGAGACGAGGTCTGAACCTGCGCCTCGACGTGAGGGCTGAGACGGGGCAACTCAACCTCGTGCCCGCCTGCGTGCTGAAGGCCGCGCAGCGGCCCGACCTCTCCATCGCAGTTTCGGAGAAGCGCCGCCGCGCAGCGAAGCGTACAAACCGGCCATCAACGAAGGAGATGTGATGAACCAAGATGGCCAAGGTATCGGTGTGGTGAGGCTGTACGTGAACGACCCCGACGAGGCGCTCGCGTTCTACGTCGACGAGCTGGGCTTTCGCGCCCACACGGACGTGCGCAATGGCAGCTATCGCTGCTGACGGTCCAGCACCCTGAGCAGTCATCGTTTCAACTCGGCCTGTTCACGCCGGAGCCGCCAATCCACGACGAAGCGACAGCGCAGACGCTGCGCGCGATGGTGGCCAAGGGAGCGATGCCGCCGCTGGTCTTGAACGTGGCCGACTGCCGGGCCACCTATGAGCAATTGCGCTCCCGGGGCGTTGAATTCACGCAGGAGCCGGTGGACCGCTTTGGCAGCGTGGATGCCGGCTTCCACGACCCAGCGGGCAACGGCTGGAAGATGATCCAGGCCGCAGAGGGCTCGAAGTGAGCGGCAGTGCGTGGGTTCGGCAGGTTCACCGCTGGGTGTCGATCGCATTCACGTTGACGGTCATCGCCAACTTCGTCGTCATGGCTCAAGGGCGAGGAGACCCTTCGCCCTGGGGGACTTGCGCACCGCTTCCCCCACTGGGCTTGTTGCTGTTGACGGGGCTGTACTTGTTCGCGTTGCCGTACCTCACCCGTCGCCGCGCACGGCGTTCCGAAGGCGAGTGAGAGGCGCCCGGGGCGGGTATTTGCGCCCGCGC
>JAYSYW010000056.1:0-5982 GCA_043727255.1 Rhizobacter sp.
ACTCGACAGCTATTTGAAGACGTATAACCACCTGATCCCGCAACGTGCGCTCAACCACTTGTCACCCGTTCAGGCGCTGAAGAACTGGCAGGCAAAAAAACCTGAATTGTTCGTGAAGCGGGTTCATAACCAGCCGGGTCTTGACAACCTTCGCAGGCCACTCAATCGTTCGGCCCCCAAGTGATCAAGATCGGGCTGCGCACCACGCCGTCATCCAACGGAAGCCGTTCCGCTTTTTCAAGTGCGCGCAGCACCGCTTGGTCCCAGCTGGGCACGCCGCTGCTGCGGGTGATGCGGGTGCCCACGATGTTGCCGGTGGGGCCGAGGCGCACTTCGACTTCGGTCTTCGGGTTGCCCGCAGCGGTTTCGGTGAAGGTGGCTTGCGGCTTCAGGTAGGCGACGATGCGCCCGGCATATCCCGCTGATGGGCCTTTGCTCTGGGCCGCTGTGCCTTTGGCGCCTGGCCCGCCGGTGGCACCGGCTTGGCCGAGGATGCGTTGCAGGTTGGCTTCGCGCTGCGCTTCGAGCTGCGCGGTGCTGCGTTCCACCTCTTCGCGGCGCTTGCGCTCAAGCTCTTTCTTGTCGGCTTGGGTCTTCTTCAGTTGCTCTTGTTTGAGCCGTTCCTGCTGGTCTTTTTCTTCCTGCTCTTTCAGGTCTTTCAGCTTCTCGCGGCGGGCTTTGTCCTTCTCTTTGGCTTTTTCTTTCTCGATCGCAATCTGCGCATCGGGCCGGGTTTGCGGGCGGGGCGGTGTGAGCCTCACGAGCGGCGGTGGGGGCGCTGTTTCGGGTTCGATGGCACGCGGTGCCGCCGCCTGGGGCACGGCGGCCCACAGTTCGGCCTGAATGCCTTCGGGCTCGCTGGTGCGCCAACTCACGCCGAACGCCAGGGCGATGACCAAGCCCACATGCACCAGCAGCGCAAGCGCCAGGCCCGGCCCCAAGCCACGCGGTTCGCGCGGCATGAGGGCGTCACGGCTGAGCGCAGTCATTGGCGCCCCTCGGCTGCGGAATACCGCCGCCGACCCTCCACGGGGATGCGGGTCGGCTTGGGAGCGGCCCGGCGCTCGGCCCTTCGCAGCGTGCTTGGCTCCGGCTGCGCCATGCGGGTCAGCCCCCGACGTTCTTCACCGACAGCCCCACGCGCTGCACACCCGCACGCTGCAAGGTGTCCATCACCTTCACCACTGCTTCGTACTTCACGTTGCGGTCGGCCGAGATGACGACCGGCGCTTGCGGGTCGCCGCCTTGGGCATCGGCCACCCGACGCGCCAGGGTCTTGAGGGTGACCGGGGCTTCGTTCTTGTTGTCGATGCGCATGCGCAGGGTTTCGTCTTTGCCGACGACGACCTCGATCACCTTGCTGGGTTGCTGCTTGCTCTTGCCGACGCTGGGCAGGTCGACCACGCCGGTGGTGATGAGTGGGGCACTGACCATGAAGATGATCAGCAGCACCAGCATCACATCGATGAAGGGCACCATGTTGATTTCGCTGATGGTGCGGCGGCGTGAAGAACCACGTCCTGATGCAACGGCGGGCATGTCGTCAGGCTCCCAGCAGTGGTCAGCGCGTGGCGCCCGCGCCTGCGCTGGCTGGTGCAGGTTGGCTGGCGTTGCGTTGAAGGATGTTGGAGAACTCTTCGATGAAGGTTTCCATTTGCATGGCGATGCGGTCGATGTCGCGTGCGAAGCGGTTGTAGGCAATCACGGCCGGAATGGCGGCGAACAGGCCGATGGCCGTTGCGACCAGGGCTTCGGCAATGCCCGGCGCCACGGTGGCCAGCGACACCTGGGTCAGGTTGGCCAAGCCGACGAAGGCATGCATGATTCCCCACACCGTGCCGAACAGGCCCACATACGGTGACACCGAGCCCACCGACGCGAGGAACGAGAGGTTGGATTCGACGGTGTCCAACTCACGCTGGAAGCTGGCGCGCATGGCGCGCCGGGCGCCGTCGAGCAAGGCGCCACCATCGGTGACGCGGCGTTCGCGCAGTTTCATGAATTCACGCATGCCTGAAGCGAAGATGCGTTCGAGCGGTGCGCCTTCAGTGCGCTGGGTGGCGTCGCTGTACAGATCGTTGAGGTTGCGGCCGGCCCAGAACTCACGCTCGAACTCGTCGTTGGCCGAGCGCACACGCGCCAGGCCGAAGAGCTTGCCGAAGATCACCGTCCAGCTTGCCAATGAAACGAGCATCAGGCCGACCATGACCAGTTGCACCACGAAGCTGGCCTGCAGCACCAGCGAGACGATCGATAAATCCTGATTCATTCCACCTCTTTTCGGGACATGAGACGCGCGGGGACGGGCCGGGTTCCCCGAGGGGGCCGAATCAGCGCGATTATCTGCGCCGTGCCTGGTGGCAGCCCGGGCGAGGTCGCATGGCCTGGGCTTGTGTGCCGTGGTGTGGTGGCCTTGCGATGCGCACGCTTGCGGCTTGCATCTGGCGGGTGTCAAGCGGACGTCAGCGCAGCCCGGTCAGCAGTGCGTCGGGGATGCGGCGCAGGTTGAAGTTGGTCGAATCGACGCAGCAGATGCGGATCTCGCCCTCGGCCAGGCGCTCGTTGCCACGCCAAGCCACTTGTTTCAGGCGCATGGCGGCACGGCCGATGTCGGCCACTTCCACCGTGACTTGCAGCAGGTCGTCAAGCCGGGCCGGGCGCAGGTAGCGCACGTGGGTGTCGGCCACGACGAACATGGCGCCTTCGTCGTGGCGCAGGCGTTCTTGCTCGAAGCCGCGTGCGCGCAGCCATTCGGTGCGTGCCCGCTCGAAGAACTTGAGGTAGTTGGCGTAGAAGACGACGCCGCCGGCGTCGGTGTCTTCCCAGTAGATGCGCAGGGTGTGCGTGAAGCCGGCGGGCTGGGCGGAAGTGTCGTGAGGAGTCATGGGCAGCCAGGATGCGGCGGGTGCCGCGTCGGGCGGCGGATTATGGCTGCGCGCGTTTGTACACCGGGCCCCACACCGGGTGGCCGGCTTCCGATTTGCTGAGTGCGAACGCAGGGTCGGCCTGGCGTGCGGTGCGGAAGGCCGCTTCGCATTCCTTGGCGCGGTTGCTGGTGCAGTAGACGAAGGCCAGATGTTTGTGCGCCGCCGCTTGGTCTTTGGCCGATGGCAGGCCGGCTTGCAGCGCGCGGCTGAGTTGCTTTTCGGCTTCGGCGTACTGCCCGTCTTCATAGGCGCGGATGCCGTTCAGCAAGGCCCGTTCGGCGGGCCGCGACATGACATCGATGAGGCCGGTTTGTTGGGGTGCGGCCGGTGGCGGCATTGCGCAACCCGCGCTGAACAACAAAGACGACAACGCAATAACGAGGGCAGGTTTCATGATCCGAATCGGTGCTTGATGCTGACGGCTTGGCCGGGGCTGACGTTGACTGTGGCCGAGTGGGGCGGGAAGTCGTCGTTGCGAATGGTGATGTTGTGCCGGCCTTCGCTGAGCGTCAGTTCGGTCAGCGGCGGGGTGGTGCCTGCGGCCCGGCCGTCCACTTCAACGTTGCCCCAGGGGCTGACGGCCAAGCGCACCACACCCGTGGCGGCCACGGCGGCAGGGGCGGTACCTGCGGCCAGACGCGCCGATGCGCGTTCGCGGGTTTCGCGTGCGCGGCGCTCTTTGGCTGTCTCTTTGGTGGGCTCTTTGGGTGTCTCTTTCGACGCTTCCTTCAAAGCGTCTTTTGATGCTTCCCGGGGGGCTTCTTTGCCTGCTGTCTTGTTGACGTCCAACGCGTTCGTGGCCTGTCGCCCAGCTGCGGCCGGTGGTTCAACCGCTGGTGAAGTGGCACCTGCGGAAGCCGTCAGCACGACGGCAGGTTCGCTTGCCACGGTGGACGCAGCCAATGCGGCCGCGTCCACCGATGCAAGGGCGCCAATCGCTGACGCGGCATCGGCGGCAGGCAAGACCGCAGATGCGGGCAAGGCGATTGATGCCGGCGCGGCAAGTGCAACTGCCGAAGCTGCGACGGCCGGGGTGGCCGCCACCGAGGGATCGTCGCTGGGTGAGAAGCCCCACCAAACCACCGCCGACAGCACCAACAAGGCCACCGTGCCGGCCGCCCACCACAGCTTGCGGCGGGGTGCGGTGGCGGACTCTTCGGTGGCGTCGGCGTCTTGCGGGTGTTCTTCCAGCCAGTGGCGCAGTTCGCGCCCCAGCGCGCGGGCCGAGCGGTAGCGGTCGTCAGGGTTCTTTTCGATCGCACGCATGGCGATCTCGGACAGCGCGCGCGGCACGGCCGGGTTCACTTCATGCGGCGGGGGCGGCTGGTGCTCGACCACCGCCGTCGTGATCTCGACCAGGTTGCTGCCGCTGAAGGGGCGCGTTTCGGTGAGCAACTCGTACAGCACCACACCGAGCGAGAACACGTCGCAGCGGCGGTCAACCGGCTGTTGGCGCACCTGCTCGGGCGACATGTAGTAGGGCGAGCCGCCCACCATTTCGCCTTCGGCGAGCGCGTCGTGCTGATGGGCCACCCGGGCAATGCCGAAGTCGAGCACACGGGGTTGTGTACGGCCGACCATGAAGATGTTGGCGGGCTTGACGTCGCGGTGCACCACGCCCTTGGAGTGCGCATAGGCCAGCGCATCGGCCACACGGCGCACGATGGTCGCGGCCTGCGTGGGCGATGGCCGCCAGCCTTCCAGTCGCAACTGGCGCAGGTCGCGGCCTTTCAGCAGTTCCATGGCGATGTAGGCGCCTTGGTCGGCCAGGCCGGCGTCGAACACGGTCACGATGTGCGGGTGGCTCAGGCCGGCGGCGGCGCGCGCTTCGTTCAGGAACAGTGCGTTGAACGAGTCGCGTTCTTCGGCCGACATCTCGACGTTCAAAGTCTTGATGGCGATCAACCGTGACAGCAGCGGGTCGTGCGCGGCATACACCGTGCCCAAGCCGCCTTCGCCGATCTTGTATTTGAGTGCGTAACGGCCGATGTGGCCGATGGTGGGCAGCTTGTCAGCGCCTTGCCCGGCCGACAGGGGCATGGGGGCGGTCGCCGCCTGCTTGCTGGCTTCCAGGCCAAGATCGGTGTCGCTCCACGGGGCCGAATCAGGCGGCGGTGTGGGGCCACCCAAGGGGGCTGGCGATGACGGGGCAGGGTTGTTGCCGGACATGGGGGAGAGGGCTTGGGTCATTGAGCGAAAAAGTCCACCACGCATTGAGCTTAGTGCACAGCTGGGGTTGGGTTGCACCAAAAAGCACCGGCTTCACGGCATTCGTCGGGATTGGTAACACCCAGTCACGAATCGTGTGACTTCTTCAACCGATAGGCAACAGCTCACGTTGCAGACGAGTGACCGCTTCCTGCAGGTCATTCATTGAGCTGGCATACGAGAAACGCAGGTGGCGTTCGCCGGCGTGCGGGCCGAAGTCGCGGCCGGGCGTCACGGCCACATGGGCGTTGCGCATCAGCTCGAAACTGAAGTCCCAGCTGCTGGTGGCAAAGGCCGAGCAGTCGGCCCAGGCATAGAAGGCGCCGTCGGGCTGCACCGGCACGCGCAGCCCCAGGGCGTTGAGCGCGGGCACCAGGTAGTCGCGGCGGCGGCGAAATTCGCCCCGGCGCCGTTCGTACTCGGCCAGCGACTCGGGCTCGAAGCAGGCCAGCGCCGCATGCTGGGCGATGGTCGAGGCGCAAATGAAAAGGTTTTGCGCCAGCTTTTCCACAGGCGCAACCAAGTCCGGCGGCAGCACCAGCCAGCCCAGGCGCCAGCCGGTCATGCTGAAGTACTTCGAGAAGCTCCCAATGACGAAGAGGTCGCTCGCGATCTCCAGCGCCGTTTTCGTTTCGCCCTCATACACCAGACCGTGATAGATCTCGTCGACGACAAGCGCGCCGCCGCGCGCCGCCGCCATCGCCGCCAACTCAATGAGCACGCCGTCCGCAATGACAGTGCCAGTGGGATTCGATGGGGTTGCGACGACGGCGGCGACCGTGCGTTCGCCCCAGTACTGCGCCAGCAGCTCAGGTGTTAGCTGATAGTTTTCCTGCGGCCCGACGGG
>JAYSYW010000057.1:0-33595 GCA_043727255.1 Rhizobacter sp.
GTGAAGCCATTCAAGCCCTTGCCCCCGCCGCCCGACCTGTCTGCACCCGTGAAGGGCCGGGGCACCGTCTGGGCCATCGACCACCGCTTCACCAGCCAGCAGGGCGAGCGTTTCGACGACGGCTGGGGCACGCTTGAACAACACGCCAGCGAAGAGCACCTGCCGCCGGCCACGCAGGTGATTGAAGAGCGGGTGAAGACCATCCTCACGGGCAACGACTCGCCCGACATCTCGTTCGACCTGTCCATCAACCCGTACCGTGGCTGCGAGCACGGTTGTGTGTATTGCTTTGCGCGGCCCACGCACAGCTACCTCAACCTTTCGCCGGGGCTCGACTTCGAGACCCGCATCATCGCCAAGGTAAATGCCGCCGAACGCCTGCGCGAAGCGCTGGCAAGCCGCAGCTACGAAGCGCAGTACCTCAACATCGGTTCGGCCACCGACGCCTACCAGCCCATCGAGCGCAAGCTCAAGATCACGCGTTCGATCATCGAAGTGCTGGCCGAATGCAGGCACCCGTTTTCACTGGTCACCAAGTCGTCGGGCATCGAACGCGACCTCGACCTGATCGCGCCGATGGCCGCCGACCGCCTGGTGGCCGTGTATGTGTCGATTACCTCGCTCGACGCGGACCTGGCGCGCATTCTTGAACCACGCGCCGCCGCACCGCACCGGCGCTTGAAGACGATCGAGGCCTTGGCGCGCGCGGGCGTGCCGGTGGGGGTGAGCGTGTCGCCCGTCATTCCGTTCATCAACGAACCCGAGATCGAGCGCATTTTGGAAGCGGCGGCCCAGGCCGGCGCCACGCGCGCGTTTTCGGTCGTGCTGCGACTGCCCTGGGAGGTGAACCCGCTGTTCCAGCAGTGGCTGGAAACCCACTTCCCGCAACGCGCGGCGCGGGTGATGGCGCGGGTGCGCGAAATGCGCGGCGGGCACGACTACGACGCCAAGTTCGGCAGCCGCATGCGCGGCGAAGGGGTGTGGGCGCAGCTGCTTGCGCAGCGGGTTCAGAAGGCCTGCCTGCGGCTGGGGCTCAACCGCAACCGCATCGAGCTCGACCTGACCCAATTCCAACCGCCCCGGCCGGGGCGAAACGATGGCCAAGCCGAGTTGTTTTGAAGCACAGCAGGGCCTGAAGCACCCTGCACTGAAGTCGCAGAAGGTGACGGTTTTCACGACAGCGCGGGGTGCGGTGTCGGCCTATCCGGCAGGTGCTTGGAAATCCACGCGGATCGGCTAAATTCCGCCCGGCCACGTCCGCCATTGCCCTTCACGAGCCCGCTTTCACGCCGCATGTCCGTTGCCGTTTCCCTGGGTCGCGCCCTTCCTCAGTCTCTCGACACGTTCATCAACCGCACGGTGGCGGAGGGTGCCGCGCCGGTGCCGAATGTCGAACTCAACACGCAGGTGCCTGACCTCGGGCCGTATGTGCTCGACCTGGGCGGCGTGTTCGAGTTGGCGGTGTACCCCGGGCCCAGCCTGCGGTTCAGGGCTGAACCCACCGTGGGCAAGAACCTCAACACCACCGCTTGACGCGGGTGGCGGCAGCTCAACGCCGAACTGTCCCGAGCGAACTGATTCCTTTCGGCCTTTGGCAAGGCGTCACGCCGTCGGCGGTGGCCCTCAAGCCGCTTCGAGCCCGGCGTCTGGAGATGCCTCCAGATCTGGAGGCACCGTCATTGAAGCGGGCTCGCTTTCCGCCCTCACCATCACAGGAATCTCGCCAAGGCTGGTGGGCAGCCTGGGCGCAGCCCCTGGCGGCTTGCCTTCAGGAATGGTCAGCGCGCCGGCTTGGCGGCTGCCGCCACCCATGTTGGGCAAGGCGATGCCGATGGCGAAGCGGCTGCGCAGCGACTCAATCGTTTCAGACAGAGCCTTCGCGTCTTCGATCTTGTCGCTGTGGCGTTGCAAGGTCATGCGCGCCATGTCGATCAGCTTGCCGTTTTGTGTTTCTTCACCGTGGGTGATGAGCGCCTGCACGGCCACGCGGTGCTGCCCGCGCAAGGCGTTGGTGACGGCCTCTTCGGCCAGTTCGCTGATGCGCAGGTGGCTGTTGCGCACGCGCTCTGCAAAGGGCGGGTGGCTGCTTGCGGTGCGCGCCAGCAGTTCGGTCAGGCCCTTCGAGCTGGCGTAGCGCAGGCTGAGCGTGTCGATCCAGGTTTCGACGCCGTCGAGCTTCAGTTCGGCGGCGGTCAATTGCGACAGCGTGGCCAGAACGTTGCACGCCGCTTCAACATCGAGCCCGGGTTCGCGCAGGTCGGCCACCACCTCTTTGATCTCGGCCACCGCTTGCCCCAGTTGCTTGAGCAGCATCAGGTTGAAGATGCGCACGATGGCGACGAAGCGTTTCAGCCGTCCGCTTTGCGGCACTTTTTCGAGGGCATGTAGCAGGTTGTCTTGGCAACGCTGAAGGCCCTTGCTGTCTTTCTGGTGGAAGCGGCAAAAAGCCAGCAGCACCAGCGACTGGTAATCAAACATCTTCGAGCTGATGCCAAGGGCGGCCGCGCGCTCAAGCATCTTGGCGGCTTCGTCGCGCTCGCCCATGTAGAAGGCCAGCATGCCCAGCTTCTGAATGCGGCTCAGCGAGCCCGGCGTCATCTGGCTGGCCTGGCGGTAGGTCACCAGCGCCTGCGAGAAGTCGCCTTGTTCGACCTGCACCCGGCCCATCACGTCGTAGGCGTCCACGTAGGAGGGGTGGTCGCCGATCAAACTTTCAAGTGTGCGGATGGCTTGTGTGGGCTGGTTCGATTCGATCTGCGAGCGGGCGATGCCGAGCTTGGCCCAGGGCAGGGCGCCCGTCTCAAGCACGGCTTCGTACAGCTTCTTGGCGTCGCTGTGTTTGCCCAGGCGCAGCAGCAGTTCAGAGCCGATGCGCGCGGCGTACATCCAGTACTTGCTGCGTGCTGCGAAGCGCTGCAGGCACAGGCGCGCGGCTTCGTCAAAGTCTTGTGCTTCGATGGCCGTGAAGATGTCGGCCAGCGATCGCTTGCGGCAGCGCGCTTGCATGATGCGTTCGCCCAGCGAGGCGGCGGTGAAGGGCTTGAGCAGGTAGCCGTCGAGCGCCGATTCGGCCGCATCGGCCACCAGCGTGTAGCTGGCCGCGCCGGTGACCATGATGAACACGGTGGTCAGCGGCAGCATCTGGTTGCGGCGCAGGTCGTCCAGCAGGTTCTGGCCCGAATAGCCGCCTTCGTTGAATTCGTGTTCGCACAGCACCAGGTCGAAGGGTCGTGTTTCGAGTTGGCGGCGCGCGTCGGTGATGCGGCTGCACTGGTTCACGTGGCCGACGCCGAAGTCCCGCAATTGCGAAGCCAGGATGCTGCGCGAGGTGGGGTTCGGGTCGATCACCATGGCCTGGCAATCCTGGATGCCGCGGTCAAGCAATGGCATGGCGTCGCTCCTGAGAAACGGGCCGGCATGCCTGGCTAGGAATGGGGCGGGGGTTGAACATGGGCCTGATGCGGTGGCTGCGTCCTCACTTATCGGCGCGTCGGCCGTGGCACTTGAGCGGCGGCCCCGTTGGGCAACCCCGCGGGGGCCAGGCAGTGACCTTCTTCGATGCGTTGTGCACACCTGAACCCTCGCCCTGCTCAAGCCCGCCTGCCCGGCGCCGATAAAGGTCGGAGCTTCGCGCATCTCTGCGCGAGATATGTGCATGCGGCCGACACAAGGGGCGACAGTGAACGACAGGATTGTTCTTCCGAACGAAAACGAGGCCGCGAGCCTTGGAGACTGGGATCACCTGCGTTCGCTGGCCGGGCTGATCGCCGATTGGGTGTGGGAACAAGACCCGGCAGGGCGCTTCACACGGGTTTTCGGCAGCGTCATCGAAGGCGACCCCACGGGGCGCCCGGCGGACGTGCTGGGAAAAACACGCGAAGACCTCGGCTTGCGTGCCGACGACGTTGCTGCGAGCGATGCGCCCATCTCGGTGCCGTCCATCCCGAGGCCAGCGTTTCGGGACGTGGTCTTTTCACGCACGCTTGCAGACGGAAGCCAGCGGTACATACAGATCAG
Source organism: Rhizobacter sp. (assembly GCA_043727255.1). Classification (GTDB taxonomy): domain Bacteria; phylum Pseudomonadota; class Gammaproteobacteria; order Burkholderiales; family Burkholderiaceae_C; genus Rhizobacter. The sequence continues at coordinate 4,018 of JAYSYW010000057.1, forward strand.
CGGCGCCCCGTATTTCGACACCAAGGGCCGGTGCCTCGGCTACCGCGGCGTGGGCCGCGACGTGACGGCGCATCAAACGCGTTTCGTCGAGCTGCGGCGGTTCCAGCTGGCGATGAACGCCTCGCCGGACACGCTTTTCGTGACCGACGTCGATGCGATGCGATTCCTCCACGTCAACGACACGGCTTGTTCGATGACGGGTTATGCGCGGGAAGAATTTCTCCGGACGTCTCCGACAACCATCACCCGCCAGACGCCGGAGCAGTTGGCAAAGGCCTACGCTGAGGCCATTGCCGCAGGCTCGGCTGGCGTGACCGCCAAGACACACATGGTGCCCAACCGCGACGGCTCGCGCAGGGGGTGGTGGGAGCTCCACCGCCGCGCCACCCAGGTGGACGGCCGCTGGCTCATCGTCACCGTGTCGCGCGAGGTGACGGCACGAGTGCTCGCCGAAGAAACCGCGCATCGGGCCAAGCGCATGTACGCGACGCTCGGCGCGACGAACGAGGCCATCATGCGGGGCGCCTCGCGGCAAGACGTGTTCCAGCAGGTCTGCAACGCGGCCGTGCAAGCCGGTGGTTTTGCAAGCGCCAGCATCCTGCTGGCCGACAGCGGAACCGACCGAGTGTCAACGGTTGCCATCGCCGGGCTCGGCGAACAGCAAATGCGCAGCGTGACCTTGTCGATTGACCCGGAGACGGCTGAAGGGCAGGGTCTGGTCGGCACGGCCATTCGCACCCAGGCACCTTGCATCAGCAACGATTTTCTGAACGACGCCAAGACCCAACCCTGGCATGCCCTGGCGGTGGAGGCGCGGCTGAAGTCGTGCGCCGCCGTTCCTATTCGGCGCGGCGGCCGGGTGGTGGGCGCGTTGCAGCTCTGCTCAACCGAAAAGCGTGCGTTCGACGAAGAGACCGTGGCGTTGCTGGAACGCGTCGCCGAGAACCTGGCTTTTGCCATGGTCAACTTCGAGCGCGAGGCGGAGCGACAGCGCACCGACGGCCGCGTTCGCCACCTGGCCATGCACGACAGCTTGACGGGTTTGCCCAATCGGCTCTTGTTCAGCGAGTTGCTGGCGATGGCCATTCGAACCGCCCAGCGCCACCAGCGCGGCTTCGCGGTCATGTCCATCGACATCGACCGCTTCAAGATACTGAACGAGTCTCTGGGCTGCGACGCTGGCGATGAACTGCTGAAAGAGATCGCCAAGCGGCTGCGCAGCTGCCTTCGCGCCAGCGACGTGGTGGCCCGGTTCGGCAGCGACAAGTTCGTTGTGCTGCTGTCCGAGGCTGACCTGCCCGATGGCGCAACACGCGTTGGTCGACGTCTCCTGGAAGCGGTGATCGAGCCGATGAACCTGCTTGGACAAGAGTGCCGGGTGACGGCGAGCATCGGCATCAGCACCTTCCCCAAAGACGGGTCGGATATGCAGACGCTGCTGAAGAACGCCGACATGGCGATGTACCAAGCCAAGGAAGAGGGCAAGAACAGTTTCCAGTTCTACGCCCCCGGCATGAAAGCCCAGCCGCTTGAACGGTTGACGCTTGAAGCGGCCTTGCGGACGGCGCTTGCGGAAGATCAGTTCTTCTTGCACTACCAACCCAAGCTCGACCTGAAGACAGGCCGCATCAGGGGCGCCGAGGCCTTGCTGCGCTGGTCCCACCCCGAATTTGGGGTGTTGTCTCCGGCCCAGTTCATACAGCTGGCCGAGGAAACCGGGCTGATTGTGCCGATTGGCCGCTGGGTGCTGAAGACCGCGTGTGCCCAGAGCATGGCGTGGCAACGCCTTGGCCTGCCGCCCGTTGCTGTTGCGGTGAACGTGTCTGCCCGCCAGTTTGCGGGCGACGACCTGCTGCGGGACGTCGTTGCAGCGCTTGAGTCGTCGGGCATGCCACCGGAGTTGCTTGAACTCGAAATAACCGAAGGAACGGTCATGGTGAATCCGGTCCGAGCCCTGACGCTGCTGAAGAAGTTCAAGGCATTGGGCATTCGCATCGCCATGGACGATTTCGGGCTGGGCCATGCCTCGCTGGAGCAGATCAAAGGGCTTCCGATCGACATCCTCAAGGTGGACCGCTCGTTCATCAAGAACCTGCCCGATAGCACCCAAGACCGGGCCATCACCGAAGCGGTCATCCAGATGGCCAAGACCTTGAGCCTGGTGGTCGTGGCCGAAGGGGTGGAGACGCAGGCACAAGAAGCGTTTCTGCGCGACTTGGCCTGTGACGCGTCGCAGGGGTACTTTTTCGCGAGGCCGTGTGCCGAGGCGGACTTCGCTGAATTGCTGCGGCGTCATGTCCCGTCGATCGGCCCAAACGGGGCGTCATGACAACACCGCTGCCCGTCTGGCTTTGGCTGAACGGGCAGCGCTGCTGTCGGGTCTCTGTTCAAACCGGAGCAATCTGGACTAGTCTTGCGCCCATGCAAGAAAAATTGCCACAGGGAGCTTGGGAGGCTCCTCATCGAATGGCCGCATTCCGCCTTTCGGAACACGAGTCTTGCGCGTCGCGGCCGATTCGGGGCCTAGGAGCCTGTCGGGCTTGGGGCGTCGAAGCGAAATTTGGGCTCAGCGAGGACAGTTTTTGCCGGGTTCGCAGGCCCATAGCCGTAGCTATAGGACAAGAAGCCGGTGAAAAATGGACCGCTGCGGCCAAATTGCAGCCGACGCTCCCCCAGCCCGACAGGCTCCTAGACGGCGGGCCTTGTCTCACGGTGGCTTTACCCGGCCGTCTCGCGCACCCAGTCTCTGAACTGTCGCAGTCGCCACGCTGCGGTGAGCGAAGAGCCCCGCGCCTGACTGCGCGAACCCCACAAAAATCATCGCTTTTCACCGGATCGCACCCTCGATTCTTTGATCGGTTTGAACGACGTATGTGGAGCCTTCGCCATGCAGCCGCTTGACAAGGACATCGGCAAGGCCCGAGCGCTTGTCGTCGATAGCAACGCGGGGTCTCGAAGCGCGCTCGTGGGAATGCTGACCGACCTGGGGGTGCAAACCATCGTTCAGGCGCGGCGTGCCCAAGACGCAAGGCGCACGCTTGAGCAGCATCGTTTCGACATCGTGCTGTGCGAATACCACTTCGACGGTGAACCTGTCAGCGGGCAAGACATCATGGACGACCTGCGGCTGGCGCATTTGCTGCCGCTGTCAACGGTGGTCGTCATGATTTCCAGCGAAGCCGGCTATGGCAACGTCGCCGAAGCGGCCGAAGCCGCGCTCGACGCTTACCTGCTCAAGCCCCACACGGCAGACGCCCTGCGCCTGCGTCTGTTGCAGGCACGGCAGCGCAAGACGGCCCTGAAGGAAATCTTCGGGCTCATCGACAAGGATGAGCTTCTGGCAGCAGCCGAACTTTGCGACGTGCGCTTTCGCACCCGGGGCGCTGGCTGGTTGCAGGCAGCACGCATCGGTGCTGAACTTTGGTTGCGCCTGGGCAAGCCGCATGCTGCGCAAGAAATGTTCGATTCCATTTTGCAAGTCGGCGCCGTGCCCTGGGCGCGGCTTGGCATTGCGCGGTCCCAATACGATTCAGGCGGTGCCATCCAGGCGCGCCGCACGCTCGAAAGCCTGCTGAACGAACAGCCGAGCTACGCCGACGCCTACGACGTGATGGGGCGGGTGCTGCTGGACCAGGGACTTCCCGACAAGGCCCTCGACGCACTTCGCCAAGCCACGGCGCTGACCCCGGGCAGCGTGGCCCGGATGGTCAAGCATGGTCTGTTGGCGTTCTATTACGGCGAGCCCAAAGAAGCCGCCGATGTGTTGGCCAAGGCCTCGCGCCTGGGCCTCAATTCCCGCATCTTTGACCTTCAGGCGCTGGTGCTGCTGGCGGCCGTGCAGTTCGATCTGAGCGACCGGCGCGGCCTCGGAACTTCGTTGAGCAGCATGACCGCCGCGCGTGCACCGCAAATGCAAAGCGCGCGCTTGCGCCGGTTCGAGACCGTGATCCTGTCGTTGAAGTCACTCATGGAACGCCGCGTGGCCGATGCCGTGCGGCATGCCCGGGAACTCATCGCAGAGGTGACGACGCCGACCTTTGAATTCGAAGCGGCCTGCAACCTCGTGGCGCTGCTGGCCCGCTTGACCAAGCATGAACTTGCCCTTGAATCGCTGGACGACGACATTCACGTGCTGGCACGCCGGTTCGCCGTATCGCGCACGACCTGCGAGCTTCTCGTTCGCGCGGCGCAAGGCAATCTGGCCTTCGAGAAAAACATCCGCGACACCTACGCCGTGACCTGCTCCGATGCGGAAGAGGCGGTGTCCAAAACCGTGGCCGGAGACCCTCGCAGCGCGGTCATCATGCTGTTGAGCCGAGCCGAGGTGTCGTTCAATGCCAAGCTGATCGATTTGGCGCTGCACACCATCGCCCGACACCGCGCCCGAATAGAAGGCGTGGACCTTCTCAATTCAAAAGCCGAATCACTGCACAAGCAATACCGCGCGTATGGCGCGCAGGTGCACCTGAGCCGCGCCAACGAACCGAGAGCAATGGCGGCGGCGGGCGCGACGCCTCCTGCTGCGGCAGTCATTCCCGGGCGCAGCTGACAGGCATCGGCTCCGCACGAACCCTTCGTGCAGGTGGAAAGGACTGTCTTTGGAACAGCCCCCCCCTCGCCCCGCCCGACACCGCCTGAACGCGTTCGATAACCGAACGCGTGGCGGTACTTGGCTCTTACTTGAACAGGTCTTTCACCCGGTTCGTCCAGCTCTTGGCATTGGGCGAATGCCGGTCGGACGACTTGGCGAACGAGTCTTCCAGTTCCTTCAGCAGCTTGCGCTGGTGCTCGGTCAACTTGACCGGCGTTTCGACCGCCACGTGGCAGTACAGATCGCCGGGGTAGCTGGAACGCACCCCCTTGATGCCCTTGCCACGCAGCCGGAAGGTCTTGCCGTGCTGGGTGCCTTCGGGCAACTCGATCTCGGCCTTGCCACCGAGCGTGGGCACTTCGATCTGGCCCCCGAGCGCCGCCGTGGTCAGGCCCACTGGCACGGTGCAGTGCAGGTCGTCGCCATCACGCTCGAAGATGTCGTGCTGCTTGATGCGGATTTCGATGTACAGGTCGCCCGCCGGCCCGCCGTTCGTGCCCGGCTCGCCGTTGCCGGCTGAACGAATGCGCATGCCTTCGTTGATGCCCGCGGGAATTTTGACTTCCAGCGTTTTGTTCTTCTTCAACTTGCCCGCGCCGTGGCAGGTGAGGCACGGCTCGGGAATCACCTTGCCCGTGCCATGGCAGTGTGGGCAGGTCTGCTGGATGCTGAAGAAGCCCTGGCGCATGTGCACCGTGCCCGCGCCATTGCAGCTGCTGCAGGTCTTGGCGGTGGTGCCCGGCTTGGCGCCGGTGCCATCGCAGGTGACACATTCTTCCCAGGCCGGAATGCGGATTTGCGACTCTTTGCCGCGTGCCGCCTCTTCAAGCGAGATTTCCATTGCGTAGCTGAGGTCGCTGCCGCGAAACACCTGCTGACCGCCACCGCGTCGTTGGCCGCCAGGGCCGCTGAAGATGTCACCGAAGATGTCGCCGAACGCCTCGGCAAAACCACCACCGCCGAAGCCTTCACCACCTTGGCCGCCTGGCCGGAAGCCGCCGCCCATGTTCGGGTCCACCCCGGCATGGCCGTACTGGTCGTACGCGGCACGCTTTTGCGGGTCCGACAGCATCTCGTAAGCCTCTTTGGCCTCTTTGAACTGCTCTTCGGATTTTTTCGCACCGTCGCCCTGGTTGCGGTCAGGGTGGTACTTCATGGCCAGCTTGCGGTAGGCCTTCTTGATGTCGTCTTCGGTGGCGTTCTTGGCCAGGCCGAGGGCGTCGTAGTAGTCACGCTTTGCCATGTTTTCGAGCTGCTTCTGAATGGAAAAGCCCCCGTGTGCCTTTCAGGGCTCACGGGGGTTGTCGATGCCGGGCTGGCGGCGTCTTACTTCTGGTCTTTGACTTCCTTGAACTCGGCATCCACCACGTTGTCGTCAGCCGGCTTGGCCGACGCGCCCGAGTTGTCGCCACCCGAAACGTCGGGGCCGCTGGATGCACCGGCGGCCGCAGCCGCTGCCTGCGCGTCGGCGTAGACCTTCTCGCCGAGCTTCTGGCTCGCCGTCATCAGCGCTTCCGACTTGGCTTCGAGGGCGATCTTGTCGTCACCCTTGAGCGCTTCTTCGGCTTCCTTCAGCGCGGTCTCGATTTTTTCTTTCTCGGCGGCGTCGAGCTTGTCGCCGTGCTCGGTGAGCGACTTGCGCACGCTGTGCACCAGCGCGTCGGTCTGGTTGCGGGCCTGCACGAGTTCGAGCTTCTTCTTGTCGTCGGCCGCGTTCAGCTCGGCGTCTTTCACCATCTGCTGGATTTCTTCTTCCGTCAGGCCCGAGTTGGCCTTGATGGTGATCTTGTTTTCTTTGCCGGTGCCCTTGTCTTTCGCGCCCACATGCAAGATGCCGTTGGCGTCGATGTCGAAGCTGACTTCAATTTGCGGCGTGCCGCGCGGTGACGGCGGGATGCCTTCCAGGTTGAACTCGCCCAGGCTCTTGTTGCCCGAAGCCATTTCACGTTCGCCCTGGTACACCTTGATGGTCACGGCCGGCTGGTTGTCGTCGGCGGTTGAAAACACCTGGCTGAACTTGGTTGGGATGGTCGTGTTCTTCTGGATCATCTTCGTCATCACGCCGCCCAGGGTTTCAATACCCAGGGACAGCGGGGTCACGTCGAGCAGCAGCACGTCTTTGCGGTCGCCGGCCAGCACCTGGCCTTGAATGGCGGCGCCCACGGCCACGGCTTCGTCGGGGTTGACGTCTTTGCGCGGCTCTTTGCCAAAGAACTCTTTGACCTTCTCTTGCACCTTGGGCATGCGGGTCATGCCGCCGACCAAGATGACGTCGTCAATGGCGCCCACGGCCACGCCAGCGTCTTTGATGGCGGTGCGGCAAGGGGCCATCGTGCGTTCGATCAACTCTTCAACCAGCGCTTCGAGCTTGGCGCGGGTGAGCTTGATGTTCAAGTGCTTCGGGCCCGAGGCATCGGCCGTCACGTAGGGCAGGTTGATGTCGGTCTGCGCGCTGTTCGACAGTTCGATCTTGGCCTTCTCGGCCGCTTCTTTCAGGCGCTGCAGGGCCAACACGTCCTTCGACAGGTCAACGCCCTGGTCCTTTTTGAACTCGGAAATGATGTAGTCGATGATGCGCTGGTCGAAGTCTTCGCCGCCCAGGAAGGTGTCGCCGTTGGTCGACAGCACCTCGAACTGCGTCTCGCCATCGACGTCGGCGATCTCGATGATCGAGATGTCGAAGGTGCCGCCGCCCAAGTCGTACACGGCGATCTTGCGGTCGCCCTTTTCCTTCTTGTCGAGACCGAAGGCCAGCGCGGCCGCGGTCGGCTCGTTGATGATCCGCTTGACGTCGAGGCCCGCAATGCGGCCGGCGTCTTTGGTGGCCTGGCGCTGTGAGTCGTTGAAGTACGCCGGCACCGTGATCACGGCTTCGGTGACTTCCTCACCGAGGTAGTCCTCGGCGGTCTTCTTCATCTTGCGCAGGGTTTCGGCGCTGACCTGCTGCGGCGCGAGCTTCTGGCCACGCACTTCGACCCCGGCGTCGCCGTTTTCGGCGCCCACGATCTTGTAGGGCATCAGGTCGATGTCCTTCTGCACTTCCTTCTCGGTGAACTTGCGGCCGATCAGGCGCTTTACCGCGTACAGGGTGTTCTTCGGGTTGGTGACGGCTTGGCGCTTGGCCGAGGCGCCGACGAGGATTTCGCCGTCTTCCTGGTAGGCCACGATCGACGGCGTGGTGCGCGCGCCTTCGCTGTTCTCGATCACCTTTGGGGTGTTGCCTTCCATGACCGACACGCACGAATTGGTGGTGCCGAGGTCAATGCCGATGATTCTTCCCATGTTTTTTCTCCTGCAGACTTGGTGATTCAGATGTGTTCGATTTGCGGACACACGCGCGCTTTTCAATGGCCGGCGTGTGTCGATCTCATGTGGCGCTTGGGCTTTGCTTGCGCTTGGTTTGGGTGTTACTTGGGCGCGGTCACGGTGACCAGCGCCGGGCGCAGCACGCGGTCGGCGATCAGGTAGCCCTTTTGCAGCACGGTGACGACCGTGTTGGGTTCTTGTTCGGCGAGGACCACGCTGATCGCCTGGTGCTGGTGCGGGTCGAACTTGGTGCCCGACGGCGGGGTGATCTCGAGCACCTTGTTGCGCTCAAGCGCAGAGGCCAGCAGCCGCAGCGTGGCGTGCACGCCTTCCAGCAGTTGTTCGGGCGTGGCCGCCTGGATGGCGATGGCGGCTTCAAGGCTGTCTTTCACCGGCAGCAGGCTGTCGGCAAAGCCCTCGACGGCAAACTTGCGGGCTTTCGACACCTCTTCTTCGGCGCGGCGGCGCACGTTCTCGGCCTCGGCTTTGGCGCGCAGGTAGGCGTCGGACATGTCGGCCAGACGCGTTTCAAGTTCAGCCGGGTTCGGGGCCGGCGGGGCGCTTTCCGCAGTTGAAGTGTTGGCTTCATTGTTTGCGCCAGGTTGCTGATCTGATTGCATATTTTCTGGATTGTTCATGACGGAAAACCTTTTCGATTGCGCCTGATATGGGTCTGTGGCGGCCAATTGCAAGAGCTGGCAAGAGCGCCTCACCCGGTTGGGGTGGGTTGAAGCTTTGCATCAGTCGGGGTCGGTCGACGCGCTCCAGCGGTTCCAGTCGGCCAGTTCGCGGCGGTTGCGTTTGGTGGGCCGGCCTTGTTCGATGCTCATCGCCGGTTCGGGTGCGAGCCGCCGCTGCGTGGCGGCTGCTTCACGCCGGGTGGTGCTTTCGGGTGTTTCTTCATACAAGGCTTGCGCGGTGGGCGCGGGGCCGCGTACTTCGCTCAAGCCGCGCACGACGACCGTGCGGTGCACGGGGCCCTGGTGAATGTCGATCGAGTCGGCGACGCGCACCTCGCGCGAGGGCTTGGCCGACTGGCCGTTGACCGAGATGCGGCCCTTGCCGATCTCGTCGGTTGCCAAGCTGCGGGTCTTGTAGAAGCGCGCGGCCCACAGCCACTTGTCCAGACGCATCGTGGCGGCCTCAGGTTTTGGCGCCCAGCGCCAGCGCCCGCGTGCGGCTGGCGGCCAGGGTGGCGGCGTCGGGTGCCGTTTGGGTGGGCCAGCCCGACAAGTGTTTGATGGCGATGTCGGCCAGCGCCGACAACCAGGCTGGGCTGTCGTTCAGGCAGGGCAGGTAGTTGAACTCCTGGCCGCCGGCTTTGATGAAGGCGTCGCGGGCTTCCATGTTGATTTCTTCCAGCGTCTCAAGGCAGTCGGCGGTGAAGCCGGGGCACATCACGTCCACCCGCTTCACGCCTTGCCTGGCCAGATTGATGAGGGTCGGCTCGGTGTAGGGCTGCAGCCATTCGGCTTTGCCGAAGCGGCTCTGGAAGGTGACGACGATCTGGTCGCTTTTCAAGCTCAATCGCTCGCCCACCAACCGCGCTGTTTTCAGGCATTCGCAGTGGTACGGGTCGCCCAGAAGCAGGGTGCGCTTGGGCATGCCGTGAAAGCTCATCACCAGCTTGTCGGGGCGTCCGTGGGTCATCCAGTGGTCGCTGAGGCTGCGGGCCAGTGCGGCGATGTAGCCAGGGTCGTCGTGGTAGCGGTTCACGAAGCGCAACTCGGGCAGGGTGCGGATGCGTTGTGCCCACTGGCAGATGGCGTCGCTGACGCTGCCGGTGGTGGCGCCGCAGTACTGCGGGTACATGGGCAGCACCAGCACGCGGTCGGCGCCGTCGGCCTTGAGTTCATCGAGCACCTGCGCAATGGCGGGCGTGCCGTAGCGCATGGCGTAACGCACGCTGACGCGGTGGCCGCGCTCGCCCAGGTAGCCGCCGAGCATCTTGGCCTGTTTCTCCGTCCACACGCGAAGTGGCGAGCCTTCGGGCATCCAGACGCTGGCGTACTTGGCGGCCGACTTGGCCGGCCGCACCCGCAAGATGATGCCGTGCAGGATGGGCCACCAGGCGAGCTTCGGGATCTCGATCACCCTCGGGTCGCTGAGGAACTGCGCGAGGTAGCGGCGCACCGACGAGGCGGTCGGTTCATCCGGGGTGCCCAGGTTGCACAGCAAGATGGCGGAGCGCGAGGCGCGGCCGTGGGTGTGTGCGGGCTCTGGGCGAAAAGACATGGGCGGTGCTCGTGGGCTGTGACGCGTGGGCGGTGCTCGCGGGGCCGCGATTATCGGCCGCCCGCAGAGGCCCGGCTCAGCGGCAAGCTCTCAGTGCTGCGAGTCGCGTGCCGGCTGGGCCATCAGGTGGTCGATTTCGGCCAGCACGCTGGCGATGTCCACGGGCTTGGTCCAGTAACCGATGAAGCCGGCTTCGTAAGCGCGCTTCACGTCGTCGGGCATGGCGTCGGCCGAACACATGTAGGCCGGCACGGTGGCCAAGCCGGGCAGGGCGCGCAGCATCAACAGCACCTCGAAGCCCGACATGCCAGGCAGGTGGGCGTCAAGCACCAGCACCTCGGGCTGCCAGGTGCGTGCCATCACAAGCGCCTCTTCGCCGTCTTCGGCAATGCGCAGGTCTATGCGGCCGCTGTGCAGCCGCAGGGCCTCTTCAAACAAGATGGCGTTGATGCGGTTGTCTTCCACGTACAGCATGCGCAGCGGCGACAGGCGCTCGGGCTCGGCTTCGGCGCCGGGCTGCACGTCGTCCACCTCGGCCAGCGGCGCCGCCGGGAGCGTGTCGCGCTGCAACTCGATGCGTGCCTGGGTGCCCAGGCCGGGTTGGCTCGACACCTCCAGCTTGCCGCCAATGGCTTGGGCCAGGCTGCGCGCAATGATCAGCCCGAGCCCGGTGCCTTCGATCGACGAGGTTTCACGGCCCAGCCGCTCGAACGGCTGGAACAGCCGGCTCATCTGCTCGCGGCTCATGCCGGGGCCGCTGTCTTCCACCCACAGCGACAAGCGGCTGCGGCTGGCCGACTCGACGCGCAAGCGCACCGTGCCGCCCGGCTGGTTGTATTTGATGGCGTTCGAGATGATGTTCAGCAACACCTGCCGCAGGCGCTGCGCATCGGCCTTCACCCACAGCTCGCCGCCCACCTGGTTGTCGAAATGCACCTGGCGGTCATTGGCCATCGGCGTCAGCAGTTCGATGGTGCGGCGCACCGCGCCATCGAGCAGCACCGACTGCATCTCAAGCGTCAGCGCACCTTCTTCGACCTTCTGCAGGTCGAGCACGTCGTTGATCAGCGCCAGCAAGTGCTGCCCGGCATTGAGCACGTGGTCGGCGTAGGCGCTCAGTTTTTTCGCGTCGATGTTTTCCGGGTCGAGCCGCAGCAGTTGCGAAAAGCCGATCACCGCGTTGAGCGGGGTGCGCATCTCGTGGCTCATGCGCGAAAGGAATTCGCTCTTGGCGTGGCTGGCCAGCTCGGCCGCCTGTTTGTCGCGCAGCACCTGTTCGGCCTGGCGGTCGAGCGTGATGTCGGTGCGGGTGCCGACCATCCGCAGCGGCTGGCCCTGCGGGTCGCGCTCGACCACCTTGCCCCGGTCCATCACCCACAGGTCGTGGCCCGCGCGGTGGCGCACCCGGTGTTCAGACTGGTAGACGGGGGTTTCGCCGCGCATGTGGCGGCGCAACTCATCCATCAGCAGGTTCAGGTCGTCGGGGTGCACGCGCGACGTCCATTCATCGATGGAGTTGCCGATCTCGTCGTCGCTGGCGCCCACCAGTTGCTTCCAGCGCGGCGAGTAGTAGACGGTGTTCGCCTTCAAGTCCCAGTCCCACACGCCGTTGCCCGAACCTTCGAGTGCGAAATTCCAGCGCTCTTCGGCCACCAGCAGGGCTTGTTCAGCCGCACGCTGCTGGGTCACATCGCGGAAGGTCAGCACCACCGAGAAGGCTTTGCTGCCGGGCCGCAACTGCAGCGGGTGGGCATTGAGTTCGAGCCAGCGGGTTCGCCGGTCAGGGCGGCGCAATTCGCACACCAGCCCGACCATCGGCTGGCGGCTGGCCAGCACGCGGCGAACCGGGTGGAGGTCGCCCGACAAGGATTGGCCGATTTCGTCTCGCAGCTCGAAGGGCCAGTCTTGCCCGCAGCCCACCAGCGCTGCTTGCTCGGCGCCCAGAATGGCGCAGCCCGCCGGGTTGACGGCAATGATGACGCGGGCGGAGCTGACGACAAGCAGGCCGTCGCTGATGGCCGCCGCGACCGATCGGTACAGCTCTTCGCTCAGGCGCAGCTTGTCGGCGGCGCGGCTTTGCTCGGTCAGGTCGCGCGTGACGTACAGCACCCGCTGCCCTGGCATGGGCGACAAACGCGCCTCGAACGAGCGCGTCACGCCATCACGCGTGGCGAGGCTGTATTCGATGCGCTGAAGCTCGCCGGTTCGCAGCGCCCTCGCCATGGCCGGAACGGCGAGGTCGGTCACCGCTTGCGGCATGCCGGTGGCAAAGGGTTGGCCTTTCACACCGGCCCACGAATGCACCAGCATCGGGTGCGATTCGTTGCTGCATTCGAGGTAGTTGCCCTCTGAATCAAACAAGAACCAGAGGTCGGGCACGGCGTCGAGCACGGCCCGCAAGTGGGCTTGCGAATCGCGCAGTTTCAATTGCTGCTCGGCGAGTGCCAGCTCGGCACGCTTGCGCGCGGTCATGTCGAGCGAGAGGTGGACCACGTTGCCGTCGGGCAGGCGGCGGGCGCTGACGATCACCCAGCGGTCGCGCCAGCGCATCTCGTGCTGTTCGCCGGTGTCGGAGACGATGCCCAGGCGCCACCGGATGAATTCTTCCTCGCGGCCCACCGCGTCGGGGTACTCGCCGGCATAGACCATCTGCCGCACCATCTCTTGCCAGTTGCCCTGCACCGGCAGCTTGCGCAGGCTGGCCCGCCAAATGGCATTGGAGCGAAGCACGCGGTCTTGTGCGTCGCTGATCATCACGCCAGCACTCAGGCTCTCGAGTGCGTCGCGCAGCAACTGCTCGGCCTTGCGGGCGGCATTCTTGGCTTGCAGCTTTTCGGTGATGTTGCTGGTGGCGCCCCGGTAGCCACGGAAGCTGCCCTGCCGGTCGAACACCGGCACGCCGCTGATGCTCGTGACGACCACGCCGAGCGGTGTGCTGCGCTCGGTGATCAGGTCTTTGAAGGGCTCTTGCCGCGAGCGGCGTTCGATGAAACGGTCCCACGAATTCGTGTGGTCGGCGTCGCAGCGGCGGTTGATCTCGGGCATGGACAGGCCCACATCGGACGAAGGCGCCCGGCCGGTGTGGCCTTCGATGCTGTCGGACACCCAGGTGACTTTGCCCTGCTCGTTGGTTTCCCAGAGCCAGTCGCTGCTGGACAGGCTGGCGGTGCGCAGACGTGCGCTTTGCAAGCGCAACCGGCGCTCACGCAGACGCGAGGCCAGCATCGCCCCGGCCAGCGTGCCCAGTTCACGCAGCGCGGCGCGGTCAACTTCCTCCAGGCGCCGCACGGTGTGCCCCGCAACGCCGATGGCGCCGACCCGTTGGCCGTCGACCACCACGGGAATGCCTGCATAAAAACGCACGCCGGGTTCCGCCGTCACCCAGGGCAGGCCGGTAAAGCGGGCGTCGAGGTGGCAGTTGCTCAGCTCGGTGATGTCGGGCGAGAGCAGGGTGTGGGCGCAGAACGAGGCCCCGCGAGGCATGTGCTCCAGCCCGAGCCCGGTTTCGGCCATCAACCAGACCTGGGTTTCATCCACCAAACCCAACCAGGAGATGGGCACCCGCAACTGCAAGCATGCGAGCCGCATCAGCGCATCAAAGCATTCGTCCTTTTCGCCAGCCTGCACATGCAACTCGCGCAGCACGCGCAAACGTTCAGCTTCGTCGGAGGGCGGAAGAGCCGGGTTCATGGGCGGTGGGCGAGGCGGCCCAAGGGTGGGTCGGTTGACACAGGTGGCAGGTTCGCCACGGACCATCGGGTGATTGCTGACTTTAGCGGAGCGCTCGCGCGCCTAACCCTAGCTGTTGCCCTTGGTCGCAGGCGCTCCGCAGCCACAAACGTGCCAAATTCAACGCCCCAGATCGATGGGGGTCTGAGGTTGGGTGTCTGAAAACTTCAGCACCTCGAAGCGCACGCACGGTGCGGTGGGGTCGGTGAGCGACGCGCCCAGGCCGAACGAGCCTGAGCCGTGCAGGGTGCATGTGCCCCGCCGCAGGGCGACGATCTCGGCGTCGTTGTCGAAGCGCACGTAGGTGCCGTTGAAGCTCAGGTCGGTGAGCTGGAAAGTGCCGCCGTGCCAGTCGATGCGCGCATGGGAGCGCGACACGCGGGTGTCATCAATGCAATACGTGGCCTGCGGGCTGCGCCCCAACACCACCGGCAACGAGGGGCCGGCGTAGACCCGGTTCACGTCCACCCACACGAGCCGTATACCTTCGGGTTCTTGCGCCGGGGCCAGGTCGCCATAGGCGGTGGCTGCGGTGTCGCCGAAGCGGCGGCTTTCGATCAGGAACACGTGCACCGGTTCAACACGGCCTCGCAACTGCATGCGGTCCAGGCTGCGGAAGCGGCTGCGCGTGTCGTCGTCTTGCTCACCCAGCACGCTGACGGTGGCGAGTGTCTCGTTGTCGCCCGCGTGGTCGAGCAGGCGGGCCGCGACGTTGACCGCGTCGCCGAAGCAATCGCCGGCCATTTCAATCACCTCGCCTTGCGCCATGCCGACTTGCAGTTTGAGCACGGGCGTGCGGGTAAGGGAAGGTGAATCGCCGCCGATGCGTTCCAGCGAATCGTGCATTTCGTCGGCAGCGGCCACCGCATCAACAGAGCTGGCAAACACCGACATCAGGCCGTCGCCAAGCGTTTTGACCACCACGCCCCGGTGGTTGACCACGATCTGCGCGACCAGAGAAACGCTGCGCGTGACGACCGTGGTGGCCTCGGTGTTTCCGAGCGTTTCATACAGCGAGGTGCTGCCGCGCAAGTCCGCAAACAGGACGGTGCGCTGAAGGATCTGCGTCATGCGGGCAAGTTTATCTTGGGCAGATGTGAAAAAGCCCCGGTATTGCTACCGGGGCTTGCGCTGAAAAGCGAAGAGATCAGCGAGTTCTGACGTGCGTGCGCAGCATGTGGATTGCGCCGCAAATTGCGTGACCGCTTTGCGGCAACTCGCTGGCGCGAGTCACGCGTCCGGTCAACCTTACAGGTTGTCCAGATACGTGCGCAATTGTGGCTGCGCCGCAAGCTGAGACGCTCTCGCTGCGCGATCGCGACCGCCTGCAGCGGCACCTACTTGGCCAATCAAAGATTGTCCAAGTAGGTTCTCAGCTTGTCCGAACGGCTCGGGTGCTTGAGCTTGCGGATCGCCTTCGCCTCGATCTGGCGGATGCGCTCGCGGGTCACGTCGAACTGCTTGCCTACTTCCTCCAGCGTGTGGTCGGTGCTCATCTCGATGCCGAAGCGCATGCGCAGCACCTTGGCTTCACGTGGCGTCAGCGAGTCGAGGATGTCCTTGACCACGTCGCGCAAACCGGCCTGCATGGCGGCTTCGATCGGCGCAGTGTTGTTGGTGTCCTCAATGAAGTCGCCCAGATGCGAATCGTCGTCGTCGCCGATGGGGGTTTCCATCGAAATCGGCTCCTTCGCGATCTTCATGATCTTGCGGATCTTGTCTTCCGGGATCTCCATCTTCTCGGCCAGCGTCGGCGCGTCGGGCTCGAAACCGAACTCCTGCAAATGCTGACGGCTCAGGCGGTTCATCTTGTTGATCGTCTCGATCATGTGCACCGGGATGCGGATGGTGCGTGCCTGATCGGCGATCGAACGGGTGATGGCCTGACGAATCCACCACGTGGCATAGGTTGAGAACTTGTAACCGCGACGGTATTCAAACTTGTCCACCGCCTTCATCAGGCCGATGTTGCCTTCTTGAATCAGGTCAAGGAACTGCAAACCCCGGTTGGTGTACTTCTTGGCGATCGAGATCACGAGGCGCAGGTTGGCCTCGATCATTTCCTTCTTCGCGTCGCGCGAGGACTTTTCGCCCTCGTTCATGCGCTTGTTGATTGCCTTCAGGTCTTCCAGCGGCACCACGGCGCGTGCTTGCTGGTCGGTCAGCTTCTTCTGCAGTTCCTGCACCGGCGGCAGATTGCGCGACAGGATGTTGCTGTACGGCTTGTTCGCCGCCACTTCCTTCTCAGCCCACTTGAGATTCAAGATATTGGGCGGGAAGTTCTTGATGAAGTAGTCCTGCGGCATGCCGCATTTGTCCACCAGGATCTTGCGCAGTTCACGCTCGTAGCGGCGCACGTCGTCCACTTGCGAACGCAGCAGACCGCACAGCTTTTCGATCGTCTTCACAGTGAAACGGATCGTCATCAGCTCGCCGCTGATGGCTTGTTGCGCTTTGGAATAGGCAGGCGACTGGTAGCCGTCTTTCTCGAACGCCTTGCGCATCTTGTCGAAGTTGATACGCAGGTTCTCGAACTTGGCCAACGCCGCCGTCTTCAACTCTTCCAACTTCTTGGTCAGTGCCCGGCTGCCGCCCTGGCCGTCGTCGTCGTCTTCCTCGTCGAAGAAGTCCACGTCTTCTTCGGCCACGTAGTCGTCGGCCTCGCCTTCAGACACAAAGCCATCGACGGCTTCAGAGATCTGCATGTCGCCCGCGGCAATGCGGTCGGCGTAGGTCAGGATCTCGGCGATCGTGGTTGGCGATGCGCTGATCGCCAGCATCATGGCCTGCAGGCCACCTTCGATGCGCTTGGCGATTTCGATTTCACCTTCACGCGTCAGCAGCTCGACCGTGCCCATTTCGCGCATGTACATGCGGACGGGATCGGTGGTGCGGCCGAATTCGGAATCGACCGTGGACAGCGCGGCTTCCGCAGCTTCTTCGGCTTCTTCCTCGGTGGCGGTGGTGGTGCCGCCACCAGCGATCAGCAGCGTGGCGGCATCGGGCGCCTGTTCATAGACCGCGATGCCCATGTCGTTGAGCATCGACACGATGGCTTCGAGGATTTCCGCGTCCACCAGCTTTTCGGGCAAGTGGTCGTTGATTTCCTGGTGCGTCAGGAAACCACGCGTCTTACCCATCTTGATGAGCGTCTTCAGTTCCTGGCGGCGCTTGGCGACTTCTTCTTCCGTCAGCGCGGTTTCGTCGAGGCCGAATTCGCGCATCAGGGCGCGTTCTTTGGCGCGCGACACCTTCATGCGCAGCGGCTTGGCCTTGACGACCTTCTCACCGTCACCGTCACTGGTGTCGGCCACTTCGGCGACTTCAGCTTCCGGTTCACCTTCGAGGTCGGCTTCCAGGTCGGAGAAGTCTTCTTCGCCGATGTCTTCCTTCTTCTCGGCGCCCGCCTTGGGCTTGCGACCCGGCTTGCCCTTGGCTTCAGCCGCAGGCTTTGCGGCCTTGGCGACCTTGGCTGCGGGCTTCTTCGATTCGTCCAGGTCAGCCTTGGTGGCCTTGGTCGGCTTGGACGGGGTGGCTGCCTTGGCGGGAGCGCTCTTCTTCGCGGTCATGCAAATCCTCGAATGGTGGGGTGCGGAACGGCTTTGCCGTGCGATGCAGTCAATATGGAGCCGGGTTGTCGCCAATCCAGGCGCGACGAACATCCAAGTTCAAATCACTGGCAAAACAAGGAAACAAAGCGCACCAGCCACGCCGGCGGCTGGCCGAAAACGGGCTGGCGGGGCGCAGGCAAGTTCGCGTGACCATCGTCGAGGTGCAGCCCTTGCGGGAAAAGTTGGCCTTTGGAGGGGACCCTGGGTCAGAGGGTGGCCGGGGCCCGGAGGTGCTGCTGTCACTCTTGCTGCGCAATCAACCTAAGATTATCGTCGATGCAATGCAATAGGTCAAAGCCGTGTCAGTGGACGCTCGGTGGTTGCTCGGCGGCTTTCATGCGCAGCTTGCGTTGCTCGTCCAGTTGGCGCCAGCGTTGCAGCGCGGCGGGGTCGCTGCCAGCGTCGAGCAAAAGGCGCTCTTGTTCAGCCGCCAGCCGCTTCACCCACATGCCGTCGACGACACGGCGCAGGTCTGGCGCCCCCATGTCGTCTTCCAGTGCGCTGGGCGGCAGGAGCCGCTCGACGAATTCCGCCCACTCGGTGTCGGCCAAGGTTTCGGCGAGCACGGCCCACGAGGTGGCTCCGTGTTCGAGCAGGTAACGCTCCAGCCATGCACTGAGTGCGCCGTGCGGTTCAGGCAGCGCGTGCAGAAGGTCGTGGTCGTCGGTGTCAAGTCCGTCCCACCAGTCGCTGTGCAGAAGCAGCATGCGCAACGCGTGGTCAGCCGGGCTGGCTGGTGCGGTGCGGTTTGAGCGCCGGGGCGTGGTGTGCCTACTGGTGAGGCTTTCGGAGCGGGCTTTTCGCTGTGGCGTTGCGGTACCCGGTTCGCGGGGAGAGGCAGTCCCGGTACGCCACAAGTCAGTCAGATCGGAGGCATCCAGCCCGCCCATCTTCCCCAGTTCCGTGAGCAATTGCCGCTTCAAGGCGCCATCGGGGAGGGCGGCCCACATGGGTTTGGCGTTGGACAGGAAGCGGGCGCGGCCTTCGGCGCTGTCGAGTTCGCAGCCTTCCCGGGCCGCTTCGACGAGTTGCCGAGACAAGGGCACTGCCTCGGCGATGCAGCGCTCGAAGGCCTCTGCGCCGTGCTCACGCACGTAGGAATCGGGGTCGTGCTCGGTGGGCAAGAACAAGAAGCGGATGCTGCGCGTGTCTGTGGCGTGCGGCAGCGACGCTTCCAGCGCCCGCCCGGCGGCGCGTCGCCCGGCTGCGTCGCCATCGAAGCTGAAGACGACGGCGTCGGTGAAGCGAAACAGCTTTTGCACATGTTCTGCAGTGCAGGCCGTGCCGAGTGTGGCGACCGCGTTGCCGAAGCCAGCTTGCGCCAGCGCGACGACGTCCATGTAGCCCTCGACCACCAGGGCAAGGCCGCGTTGTCGCAGCGCCGCGCGGGCCTCATGCAAGCCGTACAGCTCACGGCCTTTCACGAACACCGGTGTCTCGGGTGAGTTCAGGTATTTGGGTTCGCCCTTGTCGAGCACACGCCCGCCGAAGCCAATGATTTCGCCTTGCACCGATCGGATCGGAAACATGATCCGGTCGCGGAAGCGGTCGTAGCGCTTCTTTTCAGCGTCGTCTTCGCCCTGGACGATCACGAGGCCCGATTCTTCGAGCAGCGGGTCGTCGTACTTGGGAAACACGCTTGCCAAGCCGCGCCAGCCCTCAGGCGCATAGCCCAGGCCGAAACGCAGGGCGATTTCGCCAGTCAGCCCCCGCCCTTTGAGGTAATCCACCGCGCGAGGGGTGTTTTTGAGCTGCTTGCGGTAGTGGTCGGCGGCCTTGGCGAGTACGTCGCTGAGCGTGGCTTGGCGCTCTTTCAATTCGGCGGCGCGTTCGCGTTCTTGCGGCGAGCGGTCGTCTTCCGGCACCGTGAGACCCACCTGCTGGGCAAGGTCGGTGACGGCGTCGATGAAGCCCATGCCGGAATGCTCCATCAGGAAACCCACCGCGTTGCCGTGTACGCCACAACCGAAGCAGTGGTAGGTCTGCCGAGTGGGGCTGACCGTGAAGCTGGGTGACTTTTCCCCGTGGAACGGGCACAAGCCCTTGTGGTTGATGCCGGCCTTTTTGAGCTGCACGTGGCGACCGACGACTTCGACGATATCGACGCGCGAAAGAAGCTCCTGGACAAAGGTGGGCGGGATCACGGGGGGAGTCTATCGAAGGCGCTTGCACGCGAGGGGCGCGCAAAGATGAACTCGGAAAACAAAACCGCCACCTCTCGGTGGCGGCTTTCAAGGGCGAAGTGACCGAAGGGTCAGATCGAAAAATCGGTGATGTTCTTCCCGGAAGCGATGGCGGCTTTCAGCCATTTAGGCTGCAAGCCCCGGCCGCTCCAGGTTTCTCCGGTGGCCGCATTGCGGTATTTGGCAGCCACTTTGCCACCTTTACCGGCGGGCTTGGCGCCGGTTTTGCCGGCCAGGTCGGCGGCCGTCAAACCATACTCGGTCATCAGGGACTTCACCTTGGCAATGGCATCTTGTCTTTCACGCTTTTGGGTCGCCTCGATTTCTTGTTCGAGTGCGGCCTTCTTCGCGAGCAAATCCTGCAGGGTCGTCATTTTTGTTCCTTCAAATGCGGCGCAGGCGTTGAGCGCCTGCGCGAGCGATTCTAGGCCAGCAAAATTTTCGCCGCAGTGGAAATAACCCCTGCCTGCCGAAGCCGCTTATTTGTATCCGACGCGGTCGAGAATCTGTTGCACTTTCACTTGGTTCATTCCAACCACTGAAATGGGAATGGTTTCCGACTTGAATCGGCCCAGGCCTTCAAGGGCCGGGTTGTCGAGCTTGACGCTCTTGACGACCGGCCACTCGTTGTTGCCATTGGCGAAGTAGCCCTGCGCCTCGTCGCTGGCCAGGTACTCCAGAAAGCGTACTGCCGCCTCACGGTTCTTCGCATTCTTGGCAACTGCCGCACCGGCAATATTGACGTGTGTGCCCCAGGTGTCTTGGTTGGGGAAAATCACGCCTATTTTCTCGACGATCGCGCGATCGTCCGGCTTTTCAGACCGCATCAGGCGGGCAAGGTAATAGGAATTGGTCAGTGCGATCTGGCATTCACCACTGGCCACAGCCTTGATCTGGTCGGTGTCACCGCCCTTGGGTGCGCGCGCCATGTTCGTGGTTACACCCTTGAGCCAGGCTTCGGTTTTCTCGGCCCCCAAGTGTTCGAGCACCGCGCCGAACAATGACAGGTTATAGGGGTGCGAACCGGAGCGCGTGCAAACCTTGCCCTTGTTCTTGAGATCACCCAATTCTTCATAGGTATCCGCGTCGGTTTTCACAACTGTCGCCTTGTTGTAGACGACCAGTCGCGCGCGGGTTGAAAACCCGAACCATTGCGAGCCGGTGCCGCCGTCTTTGCCGCGCAACTCGGGCGGAATGCGCTTGTTCAGCAGGGACGACTTGACCGACTGGAACAGGCCCTGGGTTTCGGCACGCCACAGGCGGGCGGCGTCCACCAGCAAGATCACATCGGCGGGGCTGGCCGCGCCCTCGCTTTGCAGGCGGGCCAGGATGCCGGCGTCGTCGGCGTCCACCCGGTTGATCTTGATGCCGGTGGCTTTGGTGAAGTTGGCGTACAGCGCTTCGTCGGTTTGGTAATGCCGGGCCGAATACAGGTTGAGCACCTGCTCTTGCGCTGGCGCGCTGGTGGCAGCGCAGACCGTCAACGCCCCCAGCAGGGCGCGAAGGGTGAAAACACCACGCAGGGCGTGGATGGCGGCTGGTCGAATCATCGGGTACTCCTCAGGCTGTTAACCCAATGAGTTTACCCATCAAACAAGAATGATTCTCGTTGGTCGATCAAGGTGCAGGGGGTACGTAGCCGGCAGGTTGCTCGGCGCCGTCCTCGAAAAAGAAGCGCTCCATCTGGCGGGCCAGGTATTGGCGGGCGCGCAGGTCGGCGAGGTTGAGGCGGTTTTCGTTCACCAACATGGTTTGGTGTTTCATCCACAACTGCCAAGCTTCTTTGGAGACTTCGTTGTAGATGCGCTTGCCCAGTTCGCCGGGGTAGGGGGCGTAGTCCAGGCCTTCGCCCTCTTTTTTCAGGTGGACGCATTGGACGGTTCTGGCCATGGGAATCTCCTAGTGGGGTGTTGTGTCGATCAGGGCGGCGCAAGGCGCGGCGCCCTCAGCTCAGTTTCTTGACCAGCACCTGCGAGCGCCGGTCCCAGTTGTATTTGCGCTTGCGCGCATCGGGCAGCCAGTCGGGGTCTACCGGGGCAAAACCACGTTTGATGAACCAGTGCATGGTCTGCGTGGTCAGCACGAAGATGGTGTCGAGCCCCATCGCCTTGGCGCGCTGCTCAACCCGCTTCAAGATGCGTTCGCCGTCGCCCTGGCTTTGCACGTGGGGCGACACCGTCAGCGCCGCCATTTCGGCTGTGCCGGCTTCGGGGTAGGGGTAGAGCGCCGCGCAGCCGAAGATCACGCCGTCGTGTTCGATCACCGTGTAGTGGCCCACATCGCGTTCGATTTCGGTGCGGTCGCGCTTGACCAGCGTGCCGTCGCGCTCGAACGGCTCGATGAGTTGCAAGATGCCGCCGATGTCGTCGGCCGTGGCTTCGCGCAGGCTTTCCAGCTTTTCGTCCACGATCATCGTGCCCACGCCATCGTGGGTGAACGATTCGATCAGCACCGAGCCGTCCACCGACATCGGGATGATGCTGACGCGCTCGACCCCGGCTTCGCAGGCCTTCACCGCGTGCTGCAGATAGAACGCGGTGTCGGTCGGTTGCACCGGGTTGGGCAGGGCGGCCAGCAGTTTTTTGGCGTCTGCCAAAGCCAGCTCGGAATCGATCTCGCTGGCGGGGTCGGACGGGTTGAGAGGAATGCCCTTCACCTCGGTCACGTAGATCAGCTTGTCGGCCTGCAAGGCGATGGCGGCGCTGGCGGCCACGTCTTCCATGCTCAGGTTGAAGGCTTCACCCGTTGGCGAAAAGCCGAACGGCGACAGCATCACCAGCGAGCCGATGTCTACCGCGCGGCGAATGCCGGTGGCGTCGATCTTGCGCACCAGGCCGGTGTGTTGAAAGTCCACCCCATCGACGATGCCGACGGGCCGCGCGGTGATGAAATTGCCCGAGACGACGCGGATCTGGCTGTGCGCCATTGGTGTGTTGGGCAGGCCTTGTGAGAATGCCGCCTCGATCTCGTAGCGCATCTGGCCCGCAGCTTCCTGGGCGCAGTCGAGCGCCACCGCGTCGGTGATGCGCATGCCGTGGCTGAAGCGCGAGGCGTGGCCCTTGGCCTGCAACTGTTCTTCCACCTGCGGGCGAAACCCATGCACCAGCACGACCTTGATGCCCATGCCGAACAGCACCGCCAAGTCTTGCGCGAAGGTGGACAACTTGCCTGCAGCCACCAGTTCGCCCGCGATGGCGACCACGAAGGTCTTGCCACGGTGCGCATGGATATACGGCGCCACCGAGCGGAACCACGGAACGAACGTATGGGGAAAGACGAGGTCCATGCAGGCGCTTTGAAATAATGGCCGGATTTTGCACGAAGGACTGATGTCTTCATCCCCGCGTGGCCCCGCCGGAACGACCCCCAGGTCGCCTGCCAAAACGACCGCTTCAGCCGTCGCCAACCCGATCCCGCCGATCACTTTTCCCGAGTCGTTGCCGGTCTCCGCGCGCCGCGAAGAAATCGCGCGGGCGATTCAGGAACACCAGGTCGTGATCGTCTGCGGCGAAACCGGCTCGGGCAAAACCACCCAGTTGCCGAAGATCGCGCTTTCGCTCGGGCGCGGCAAGGGCGCCGGTGGGCGCGGGTTGATCGGCCACACGCAGCCTCGGCGCATTGCGGCGTCGAGCGTGGCCAAGCGCATTGCGCAGGAACTGAACACGCCGCTGGGTGAACACGTCGGCTTCAAGGTCCGATTCCAAGATCGCCTGTCGGCCGGCGCGAGTGTCAAGCTGATGACGGACGGCATCTTGCTGGCCGAAACGCAAACCGACCCGCTGCTCAAGGCCTACGACACGATCATCATCGACGAGGCCCACGAGCGCAGCCTGAACATCGACTTCCTGCTCGGCTACCTGCGGCAACTGTTGCCGCGCCGGCCCGACCTGAAGGTCATCGTCACCTCGGCCACGATCGATGCCGACCGCTTTGCAAGGCACTTCGCGTCGAGCCGCCCGGCGCCGGGCCGCCCCAAGCCGGGCGACGCCCCCTCGGGGGGCAGCGAAGCGTGGGGGCCAGAACTGATTCCAGCGCCGGTCATTCAGGTGTCAGGCCGGCTGTTCCCGGTTGAACAACGCTGGCGGCCGTTCGAGGAATCGCGCGAATACGGCTTGAACGACGCGATCAGCGATGCTGTGACGGAACTCTGGCGCGAAGGTGCGGGCGACGTGCTGGTGTTCTTGCCCGGTGAGCGCGAGATCCGCGAAGCCGCCGACCACCTGCGGCGGCACCACCCGCCCGGCGTGGAAGTGGTGCCGCTGTTCGCGCGCCTGAGCCAGCAAGAGCAAGACGCCGTTTTCGAGCCCCACAGCGCCCGCCGCATCGTGCTGGCCACCAACGTGGCCGAAACCTCGCTCACGGTGCCGGGCATTCAATACGTGGTTGATGCCGGCACGGCGCGCGTCAAGCGCTACAGCTACCGCAACAAGGTCGAACAGCTGCAGATCGAACCGGTGAGCCAAGCGGCTGCCAACCAGCGCGCCGGCCGCTGCGGGCGCGTCAGCAACGGCATCTGCATCCGCCTCTACGACGAGAAAGACTTCGCCGGCCGCACGCCCTTCACCGACCCCGAAATCATGCGTTCGTCGCTGGCCGGCGTGATCTTGCGGATGAAGTCTCTGCACCTCGGTCTGGTCGAAGACTTCCCGTTTCTCGAACCCCCGCCCAAACGCGCCGTCTCTGACGGCTACCAGTTGCTCAACGAGTTGGGCGCGGTGGACGACCAGAACGAGCTGACACCGATCGGCCGCGAACTCGCCAAGCTGCCACTTGACCCGCGAGTGGGCCGCATGATTTTGGAAGCGCGCACCCGCCAAGCACTCAGCGAAGTGCTGGTGATCGCCTCGTCGCTGAGCGTGCAAGACGCACGCGACCGGCCAATGGAACACCAGCAGGCCGCCGACACGGCGCACCTGAAGTTCGACGATGAAAAGTCTGAATTCATCGGCACCCTGAAGCTGTGGAAATGGCTCGAAGACCTGCGCGGCCCAAGCGGCGAACACAAGCTGTCGCACCGCAAGCAAGAACAGATGCTGCGCGAGAACTTCATCTCGCCACGCCGTGTGCGTGAGTGGCGTGACATCCATTCGCAGCTCCACACCGTGGTGGCCGAACACGGCTGGCGTTTGAACACCGCACCCGCCACCTACGAACAGCTTCACTTGTCGATGCTGGCCGGCCTGCTGGGCAACATCGGCTGCAAGAGCGAAGACGACGATTGGTACCTCGGCGCACGCGGCATCAAGTTCTACAAGCACCCTGGCGCCAACCTCAGCAAGAAGCCGGGCCGCTGGATCGTCGCGGCCGAACTGGTGGAAACCACGCGCCTGTTCGGGCGGGGCATCGCCAACATCGAACCGCAATGGCTGCCCGGCATCGCCGGCCATTTGATCAAGACCCAGATGCTCGAGCCGCACTGGGAGAAGAAAGCCGGCGAGGTGATTGCGCTGGAGCGCGCCACGCTCTACGGCATCGTCATCTACAACAACCGGCGCGTGAACTTCGGCTTGGTTGACCCGAAAGCCGCACGCGAAATCTTCATCCGCGAAGCGCTGGTGGGTGCCGAATGGGAAAGCCGCCTGCCGTTCCTGGCTGCCAACCGCAAGCTCATTGCGCAGGTGGAGGAGCTCGAGCACAAATCGCGCCGGCAAGACGTGCTGGTGGACGACGAACTCATCCACGCCTTCTACGACCAGCAACTGCCCGCCGACGTGCACAGCGGCACGACCCTGGAACGCTGGTACCGCGAAGAAAGCAAGAAGCAGCCGAAGCTGCTGTTCCTGACGCGTGAAGAACTGATGCGGCACGAAGCGGCCGGCATCACCACGTCGTCGTTCCCGAAGACGCTGCGCATGGGCGGTGTCGATTGTTTGGTCACCTACCTGCACGACCCCGGCGATGCGAAAGACGGCATGACCGTGACGGTGCCGCTGTTCGCGCTGAACCAGGTCAACGACGAGCGCTGCGAATGGCTGGTGCCCGGCATGCTGAAAGACAAGGTGCTGGCGCTCGTGAAAAGCCTGCACCAACGACCGCGTTCGCGGCTGGTGCCGCTGCCCGACTACGCGTCCGAATTCTGCGAGCTGGTGCCCTTCGCGCAAGGCCCGTTCATCGACGCCTTGTTGAAGTCGGTGCGCGACCGCACCCAGCTCGCCGTGCAGCGCAACGACTTCAAGCTCGAACAGGTGCCACCGCATCTGCTCATGAACTTCCGTGTGGTCGATGAACACGGCCGGCAGCTCGGCACCGGCCGCAACCTCGCCAGCCTGAAGGCCGAGTTGGGCGGTCAGGCGCGGTCGGCCTTCCAGGCCCTGGCCGTGCTGAGGCCGCAAGGTGCTGCGCCTGTGCCGGCCTCAACAACCGCAGACGCAGCCTCAGCGCCTGAGGCTGCGTCGCCCACGCGCAGGCAAGCCGCGCCTGCCGCCGCGCCCGTGCCATCGGCCCCGGCTGCCCCCGACCCGCAGTACACCGACTGGACTTTCGGCGAGCTGCCCGAGCTGATGGAAGTGCGTCGCGGCAATCAAACGCTGATCGGCTTTCCGGCCTTGATCGACAAGCTGAACCACGTCGTCATCGAAGTGTTCGACGAGCCCGACGTGGCCGCCACCAAACACCGCGCGGGTCTGCGCCGCTTGGTCTCTTTGCAGATCAAGGACGCGCTGAAGTACCTGGAAAAAAACGTCCCTGACCTGCAAAAGATGGCGACGCTGTTCATGCCGCTCGGCTCACAAGACGAGTTGCGCGACCAGATCATCGACCTGGCGCTTGACCGCGCTTTCCTGGCCGAGCCCTTGCCTCAAGACACCTTCAGCTTCCGGCGTCGCATTGACGAAGGGCGAGGGCGCCTGACCCTGATCGCCAACGAAATCGCCCGCAGCGCGGGTGTGGTGTTGCTCGACTACGCGGCGGCGATCCGAAAGCTCAAAGACGCGCGAGCCCCGAAAGAAGTGGCCGACGACGTTCAAGGCCAGCTCTCGCGCCTGATGCCCAAGCGCTTTGTTGTCAGCACCCCGTGGGCGCAATTGGCGCACCTGCCGCGTTACCTGAAGGCCATCACCATGCGGCTCGACAAGCTGCGCAGCGACCCCGCCCGCGACGCGTCACGCCTGACCGAACTGCGCCCGCTGGAACAGCGCTACCTGCGCCTGCTGATCGAACGCAAGGGCGTTCACGACGCGCGGCTCGATGAATTCCGCTGGCTGCTCGAAGAGCTTCGCGTGAGCCTGTTCGCGCAAGAGCTGCGCACGCCGCAGCCGGTCAGCGTGAAGCGGCTTGAAAAGGCTTGGCAGCAACTGTCGGCCTGATCTGCGTTTGTGCTGTTTTCGCAGCAACCAGCGTCTCCTTTTGCATGGTGCCTAGCACATGCCGAACGTGACTTGTTGAGGCCCGAGGTGCGGGTCGTGACTTTCCCCACCACCCAGAAGAGGGGTAGGTGGGCTGATCCGCATCTCGTTACACGCTGCCCCCCTCATACGTGTGGTTCGGGGGCTGCACGGTCACTTCTAAACTGGGCCGGGTAAGGGTCGGCGCGGGTTCAACAAGAAGCAAGAACGGGCCGCCGACCTGTATGCAGCAAACGCTCCGCGCGATGTGCTGCCACCCGACGATGCTTGATTGACCGAAGAGGGAATCCCATGAAAAAGAAGACCGTGCGTTCCAACGCAGGTGCCGCCTTGCGCCGCCAAAACAAGAACAAGAACGCAATGAACATCCGGCCACCTGCCCAGCAGTGGAAGCTGGAGACGCTGGAACCCAAGGTTCTTCTTTCCGCCGATGCAATACCCGGCGTGCACCGCATCGAAGGCGGCATCGACCAAGCCGGCGAGACCGACGTGTTCGAGTTCGTGGTCACCGAACAGACCAAGTTCTTGTTTGACGGTGTCGAAGGCAATGGGATTCAGTGGCAGTTGCAAGGCCCCAACGGCGCCAGCAGCTTCCATGGACGCGAACTCACGACCAACTACGCGCCCTTCCTTGAGCTGGACCCGGGCACCTACAAGCTCAATGTCAAAGCCTATGGCGACCGCACCGGCAGCTATGTGTTCCGCCTGTTCGGCAGCGAGTTCGCCCAGCCGCTGACCCTGAACGGTGAAACCACCGGCCAGCTTCAGCCCGGCACACAGGCCGCGCTGTACCAGGCCACCTTCGCGGCCGGTGACAGGGTGTTCATTGACCCGGGTGTCAGCGATGCGGGCGGACGTTGGACCCTGTTCGGCCCTGACGCGCGGACGGTGGTCAATGGGTACGACTGGAACCAGGTCGGCACGCCCTTCACGATCGAAAAATCTGGCCTGTACTGGCTCTCTGTTGAGGGTGCGAGCGGTGCAATCACGGCGTTGGACTTCAGCTTCAGCGTCTACCGCCAGCCGCTCCCCGCGGCAGGTGCCTTGGTGCTGGGTCAGACCGTCACCGCAGCGGTCGGCCATCCCGGCTCGGCTGCGATCTATGAGTTCGATGTGGCCCAGCCAGGCTTGATCGGCTGGGACCAATTGAGCAGCACATCGACCGGCGTGAGCTGGCGAATCGAGACCCTCTCAGGGCAAAGCGTCGCCACCGGTGGTGTCAGCCTCCAAGCAGGCACCGAGGCGCGTGCGCGTGTGCAGGCGGGGCGCTATCGGTTGGTGGTTGAGTCGCTCGGGCGCAACTCGCTCGACACCACGTTCCGCTTGCTGCACACCGCGCAAGCCACCACCGTGACGGGCACGCAAAGCCTTGCGGTCGTCGCTCCCACGGGCCGCGAAGGCCAGGTGGTTCGGGTGGTGGCGACGCAAGCCACATCGCTGTCGCTGTCCGCTGTGCTGGGCAACGGTGCTGCTGCTGGCACGGCGCTGTTCTGGCGTTTGACCGATGCCTCTGGCGCGCGTCTGAGCCATGGTTCCTTGCTGGATGACGGCGCTTCCGTGGCCCAGATTCAGCGCGCGGGCGAGCACTACCTGTGGATCGACGGTGCAGACACCAACACCGGCGCCTTCACCGGCGACTTGGTGGTGTCGATGTGGTCCGACCAGCAAAGCAACCAGGGCCTGCTTTCCGGCACCGCAACCACGCCGCTCAATGGCGTGCTGACCTCTGCGGGCCAGGCGCAGGCATTTGATTTCGATGTGGCCCAAGCGGGCCTGTGGACCTTCGCATCCGAGCTCGAATTTTCGGGTGCCCAGTGGCAGCTCACGGGGCCTTTGGGCACTGCGGTGGATTGGCGCGCGCTGGCGGCCACCAACGGCCAGAACGCGGTTTCAAGTTATCTGAGCGCAGGGCACTACCAACTGCGCGTGCGCGCAGCGGGCGCTTCGACCGGCAGCTTCAGCCTGTCGGCGCAGCCGGCCTTGCTGGCGACCGAACTGCCTGCGGACGCGGCGACACCTTTGCCCGAATTGTCTGTGGGGCAGTCCGTCTTGTTGTTCGCAACGGCCACACCGTTTGATGCGTTTTCGCTGAGCTTTGTGCAAGACGCAAGCGACTACAGCGTGGAAGTGTTTGATGCGTTCGGGCGCAGCGCGTTGGCCGTGCAAACGGGCAATGCCGCGTTCACCCAAACAGCGGCCAGCGGGCCGGCGTACATCCGCGTCACACGTGTGGCGCACAGCAGCGATGCAGCGCTTGTGCTGACCCTTGCGCGCGCACCCGCTGTCGCGCCGCCCGTTGTCACGGGCACCCCGATCACGCTGGGCACGCAGGTGGTGGTTTCGGCAGGAACTGAGAACGCTCGCTTTGCCTTCAATCTGGCACAGGCTGGCATGTTGGTGATCGAATGGCTGAACGCCGCCAACAACGACTTCATGTTGATCGGCCCACGTGGCACCGAGGTCAATTGGCAACAGCTGTCAGAGAACGCGGTGGTGCCTTGGGTGCCAGCAGGCCCCTATGAGCTGAGGTTCCGCAACCCGAGCAGCGACTTTTCGTTCCGCGTGCACACCACGGCCGCG
>JAYSYW010000058.1:0-14216 GCA_043727255.1 Rhizobacter sp.
CATCCGGCCAGCACGGGCCGGATGCCGACGGGGCCACGTTCCAGACCGGCACCAAGGTCAGATCGCCCTGGAGCGCAGGCACGGTTTGAACCGGTTCCAAGTCAGAGGTGTTCAGGCTGCGCAGGCTGAAGCCACCCAGGCGGGCGACCAGGCGGCCTGCGTCGTCGACGATGTCCAGGTCAAGCTTGTGCGTGCCGCCTGCGGTTCCAGCCCCGGCGCGCTGGCACAGGCGCACCTCGGCACGCGCGGACAACGGCGCGAAGACCTGCACGGTGTCGATGGCGAAAGGCAGAAGCGTCTGCCCGCCCTGTTCGCTTTTGTCCAGCGTGAGGCCGATGGCGGCTTGCAATGCGCCGTCGAGCAGGCTCGGATGCAGCACATAGTTCGAGGCATCGGCCTGCAAAGCGGCCGGCAGTTCCAGACGCGCCAGCACCTGCGTGCGGCCCTCGCCATCGCGCCCGGTCGACAGACCGGCCAAAGGGCGATGTGCCGGGCCGTAAGTGAGCCCCAGGTCGGCAAACGCGCGGTAGCAGGCGTCGGCGTCCCAGGCACGGGCGGACTGCATCGCCAGCAGCGTCGGCACGGGTACGGCGCCAGCCGCCTCCAATACACCGCAGCCCTGGCTGCAAAGCACCGGCTCTTCCAGCCCCGCGACATCACCGGCGAGCACTTCGAACAACACCGATCCATCGTCTTGCGCATGCAGCACGACGTGAACCTGCAGGCCGTCTGCGCCGACGACCACCGGGCGGATGAAGGCCACGTCACGCAGGCTCACGCTGAAGCCCTCGGGCGATTCGTCGGCGGTGGCCAGCGCCACCGCGGCTCGCGCCATCTCCAGATGCGCCGCGCCCGGCAAGACCTTGCGGCCCTGCACCAGGTGGTCGGCCAGGAAGAACTCGTCGCCGCGGAAGGTGCTGCTGAACCGCTGTTCGGTCAGCGTGGAGGTGTTGCGATGGAGCAGCGGATGCAGCAGGGCCTCGCCCGCGCCGGCACCTTCCGCGTACTGACGCACGACGTCCAAGGCGTCGGAATGCGCGAGCCGGCGGCTCTTGACCTCCTGGAGGATGTATTGAAGGAATTCCATGGGGGCAGGTCCGATCAGAATTTGTTGCGCGCTTGCGCCAAAGCGCCGGCGATGCTCAGCAGATCGCCATCGACTGCCTTGAACAGGTTTTCGAAAAAGACGCGGTCGAAGCCGCTGCGACGTGGCGGCTTGGCCATGCCGGCCGCGCCCCCACCGGGGGGCGACACCCAGTAGCGGTCGCGCGCGAAGGGGTAGGTCGGCAGGCTCACGCGGCGCGGGCGATGCTCGCGGTACAAGAGGTTCCAGTCGAAGGCGAGGCCCTTGACCCACAAGGCCAGCACCTGGGCGTGTTTGCCCTTGCGAATCCAGGCGTCGACGGTGTCGGCCATGTCCAGGTCCGCGGACAGCATCGAGAACTCGCCGCGGTGGCGCCGGGTCTGGTCGCGATGAACGCCCTCGGGCTCGGCGTTCCCCTCTGCCAAGGCGCCCAGCTTTTCGGCCATCTCGGCGGTGCTGTGCACGGCCAGCGCCAGCCGCTCTTCCATCGGCTCGCGGCCGACCTGCAGCGTGTAGGCCACATCGATCAGGTTGTCGTCGCAGACGAGGCCCTGCTCCACCGCCTCCAGCAGTTGCGCCACCTGCGCCTGAAGGCGAGGCGCGGTTCTGGCTGAAAGCACCACCAGCGCGGGCCGGCCATCGGCCGTCTTCGAGGACAGACGCAACGTTTCGTCGCCCGCCCCATGGGCTTCTTCGACGATGACGTGGGCGTTGGAGCCGCCCGCGCCGAACGACGAGATGCCGGCGCGGCGAGGGCACGGCTGACCCGGGTTCCCCGTGTTGACGTCCGGCCGCAGCCAGGGTGCCGCTTCGCGTTGCAGCACGAAGGGCGTGCGCGCGAAGTCGATGTCGGGATTCAGCGATTGCGCATGCAGGCTCGGCACGAGCTGGCCGTGCTGCATCTGCAACAGCACCTTGGTCAGCCCGGCGATGCCGGCTGCACTTTCGGCATGACCGATGTTGGACTTGACCGAGCCGATGGCGCAGAACTGGCGCTCCGGGGTGCGGTCCGCGGTTTGTTCAGCAACGTGTTCAGCAAACGCGCGACTCAGGCCCGCGATCTCGATCGGATCGCCCAGCGAGGTGCCCGTGCCATGCGCCTCGACGTAGCTGATCGAACGCGGGTCGATCCGGGCGCGCCGCAGCGCGGTGGCTATCACCTCCTGCTGCGCATCGGGGTTGGGCACGGTGTAGCCGTTGGTCTTGCCGCCGTGATTGATGGCCGAGCCCTTGATGACGCCGTAAACGTGGTCGCCATCGGACAGGGCTTGGCGCAGCGGCTTGAGCAGCACCGCACCGACGCCTTCGCCGGCCACGAAGCCGTCGCCTCCGGCACCGAAACTGCGGCAGCGCCCGTCCGACGACGGCATGTTCAGCATCGCGTGGGTGGCGTACTTGCTGGGGTGCAGCGACAGGTTCACGCCGCCCGCAATGGCCCAGGCGCAATCGCCGCGGTGAATGCTTTCGCAGGCCAGGTGCAAGGCCGTCAGCGACGACGAGCACATGGTGTCGATCGCCATGCTTGGCCCCCGCAGGTTCAGCACGTACGAAACGCGGTTGGCGATGCTGCCGTAGGTGCCGCTGACGCTCAGGCCTTGCGGCAGGCTCGGGTAGAGCTGGTACTCGCCGTACATCACGCCGACGAACACGCCGACGTGGTTCTGGCAGTGCGCCGCCAACGATTCGCGGTTGTAGCCGGCGTCCTCCATCACGTGCCACGCTGTTTCGAGGAACAGCCGCTCTTGCGGATCCATGCGCTCGGCTTCGAGCGGCGCGATGCCGAAGAACAACGGATCGAAGGCGTCGGCATCACGCAGGAAACCGCCCCAGCGGCTTGGGCCGGCCGGGCGGGTGCCATCGGCGTAGCGGTGGTGGTCCCAGCGGTCGGCGGGAACCTCTTCGATGCAATCGCGACCCGCAGCCAGATTGCGCCAGAAGTCCTTCAGCGTCTCGGCCTGCGGGTAGCGGCCGGCCAGGCCAACGATGGCGATTTCATCGGGCGGCGGCGCCGCGAAGGCAGGTGGTTGCGCAGCCGCTGTCGTCAAATGCCGTGGGAATGACCGTGCGGAAGGCAGCCCGACCGGGCTCATCACCGCCCCGGGCACGTCGCCCAGGCCCAACATGGCCATCAGGGCGGCACGGTGTTCGCGAATCAGGGACGTCGCCAGCGAACGAAGCGTGCGGTGCTCGAAGAACACGGTTCTGGCCAGTCCCGGCAGGCCCTGCCCCAGGCGCGCCATGAGCACCTGAACGATCAGTGAGTTCAGGCCCAGCGTTTCGAGGGGCTGGTCCAGACCGATGCGAGAGGCCGGCACGCCGCTGGCCTGTGCCAGTTCGCGCACCAGCAGGGCATGGGTGCGGGGTTCCAGGTCGGCCAGCAGCGCGGACTCGGCATCTGCAATGGACACGGGCTTGGTGGCCTGCATCGGCACCGCGCCATGGTCTGCCTCGAGCCAATGACGCGCGCGTTCGAACACGCAGGTCGGCAACGCGATGCGGCGCTGCCCCGGACGGTCTAGCGCGCTCCAGTCCACCGGGTCGCCGCGAACCCAGGCGGCGGCCAGTTGCTGCGCATCGGCACCGCCGACACGCGCCGTGCCCGCCCGGCCCGCGTCGACCGTCCCTCGGTGCACACCCGCTGCCCCGGCGTCGGCTCCGAGATCGGCCGCAGCCACGACATGCAACTGCGCCCGCAGCGCCGGCAGGTCGTCGGAGACCAGGGCCAGGCGCTCGCGCATCGGCACGCGGCCGATGCGCAGCGTGTGGGCCAGATCGGCCAGCGAGAGTCCCAAGGAAAGGTCGTGGGCCTCGTCGATGAAGCCCAGCAGCCGCCCCAACTGCGCGCCGAGCTGGCCGACCGTGGCCGCCGACAGCACCACCACCTGCGGCCCGTTGGCCACCGGCTGCACGCGTGGCGGCGCCAGGTATTCGGCGATCAGCACGTGGCCCGATGAGCCCGCCGCCCCGATGGCGTTGATCAGCGCATGGCGGGGCTGCCGCGCCGCGCCCTGGCCTCGCGTGCACCACGGCATGGCCTGCGTGACGACCGAGAGCGTGCCCTCGTCGAACACGATCAACGGATTGCGCGGCTCGCTGTGCAGCGAGGGCGCCAGGCTGCCGTGCTGCAACTGAAGCAGCACCTTGGCCAGTTGCGACAGGCCGGAGGCCGATTCCAGGTGGCCGATGTTGCCCTTGACGGTGCCTACCCGGCATGGCTCCGCGCGCCCGGGCTGGCCGAAGACCGCCTGCACCGCATGCATCTCGGCGGCATCAGCCAGGCTGGCACCGGGAGCGGCCGCTTCGATGTAGTCCACGTCAGCGGGTGCGAGTCCGGCCGTCGACAACAGCCGCCGCAGGTGTTCGGCCTGGCGCTGCATGTGGGGCGCGCCATACCGCGCCGAACGGCCACTGTGGCCGATGGCGCTGGCCCGCACCAGCCCGCGGATGGTGTGGCCGTCGCGTTCGGCGTGGTGCAGGGCCTTGAGGACAACGGCGACCGCGCCCTCCCCCGGCACCCAGCCGTTGGCCTCCGCCGAGAGCGGGCGGGCCCGGCCATCGCTGGACAGCATCCCCAGGTCGGACAGCAAACGGGCGTGGTACGGGTGGGCGAACAGGTTGACGCCACCGACGATGGCGGCGTCGCACTCGCCGCGGCGGATGCTCTCGGCCGCGAGGTGCAGCGCGCTCAGCGACGAGGCACAGGACGTGTTGACGGCCAGGCTCGGGCCATCGAAATCGAAAGCGAAGGAGATGCGGTTGGCCAGCGATGCATGGTGCGAGAACTCTCCGGCGCGGCCACTGGCATGCCAGTGGTCCAGGCCGACGCTCTGGTAGTCGTTCCACATCGCGCCGACGAACACGCCCACGCGCGGGCAGGTCGTAACCAGCTCTGCCGCCGTGCAGCCGGCGTCTTCCAGCGCGGCCCAGACTTCTTCGAGCAGCACACGTTCTTGCGGGTCCAGGCCGCGCGCTTCGACCGGTGCGATGCCGAAGAGAAGGCTGTCGAAGCTGGCGATGTCGGGCAGGTAGCCGCCCGCGGGCATGTCGTCCATGCGGGTGGCGGCGGCACGGCCGGGCGGCAACGGGCCGATGCTGTCCACGCCGCTGCGCAGGTTGCGCCAAAACTCTTGCAGGTTCTCCGCCCCAGGAAGGCGGCCGCTGATGCCAACGATGGCCACGCCCTCGTCGGCAGCCTGGCGGCCTGCTTGCGAGGATGGGGACGAAGACGGCGTGGCGGGTGCACACGTTGCTTCGATGCGCCGACGGCTGTCAGGCACCGGCCGCGTCGAGCTGCCGCCGATGAAGGTGTGCAGCAAGGACAGATCGCCCCGCAGGCCGAAGACGTCCTGGATCTTCTCGAAACGGATGGCGCCGATGGGGCACAGCCCGAGGCCGAACTCGGCCTGCCGGTCCATCAGCAACTGGCCCACGCAGCCTGCATCCAGCAGCGCCGCGTGCAGCGCCACCTGCTGCGGCAGTGCGGGGTCGTGCCGGCCGAACACGAACAGGCAGAACGAACCGTGCTTGAAGTGCTGGCGGTTGTAGGGCGTGTAGACCTGCTCGACCTGTTCCGCAACCAAGGAGGGCGCCACGGCCAGCAGCCGATGGGTGGGCGCGTCGTAGCGGTACAGGCCCGCAGGGGCGCCGTGCACCTCGCGCAGGTAGACGTAGACCTCCAGCGCGCGCCGGGGGGCCACGGCGCCATGCAAGTACTGCCGCGCCCCGCCGTCGCCCTGGTGGCGCAACATGCCCAACAGGCGGCCGACGGAGGCAAGGGGCACGGGTTGCGCCGCCGAGCTGCGGCTGGTGGCGCGCAACGCATGCTCGGCCCAGTCGAAGCGCACCGTCGACAGTGGCAGGGCGGGCGACCCGTCGGCAAAACGCCGCAGGTGGCGGCGTTCGGCATGCAGCTGGTCGGACGTCAGCGACGGCCCGGCTTCGCCAGCGAACAGCGATTCGGCGGCATCGTGGCGCACGCAGGCGCGCGCCGCGAAGGCCGACAGCCCGGCCGTGTTTGCTGCAGCCGGCGCCTGGCCGGCGGCCGGCACGCCAGCCAGCAGTGCGTGGGCGAAGCATTCGGTGGTCGACAGGTCCAGCAACCCCGCCAAGCGGTCTGCATCGACCCCGGCCGCCGGGGCGCAGGCCAGTCCATGGGCGTCTTGCGCGGCCAGCAGCAACTGGCTCATGTAACCGGCCTCCAGTGCCACGAGCGCAGCGCTGACCTGCTTGTACAGCGGCTCCACCGCATTCATCTCTGCGATGAAGACGAGGGCGAAACCGGCCTCTTCGAATCGTGCCGCGTCAGCACCGAAGGCCGCCGCGTGCACTTCGGCACCGCTTCCCACCGGGTGCAGCGCATGCGTTTCGGGCTGATAGTAGTAACGACCGCCAGGCACGCCGTCCACGCGGCCCTCGCGCACCACCACGTAGGTGCGCACCGCGTTCAGGCCGCCGCCCGAGGGGTAGCGGTACTTGGCGTCGCCCTGGCCAAGGCCCGCCATCAGCAGGCCGACCCAGCCACTGAAAGCGTCGAACGGCACGGCATGGGGGCTCCAGCGGGTGCCCTCGCCTTCGGCCACCCGCGCGTCGGCCCGGTAGGCCACGGCGGGAAGGGCGATGTCTTGCAACGGCAGGGACGTGGGTGCGGCCTGCGCGCGGCTCGCGTCGGCCACTGTCCGACCCTTCTGCACCACGTGGTGGGCCAGACCGGCGAGCGTGGGTTCGTCCAGGAACACGTTCAGCGGCACGGACACACCGAACTCGGCGCGGATCTGCTCGACGATGCGAACCATCGTCAGCGACGTGGCGCCCAGGTCGAACAGGTTGGATTGCGGGGCGATTGCTCCGGCCTTGAGCAGAGCCGAGACGATCTCGCCCAGGCGGGCAAGTACCCCGGCATAAGGTGCGGCATCAGGTGCGGCGAGCGCCGACACCTCGGCGGGCATGGCGGGCGCAGGCAGGCCTTCACCCGAGACCGAAGCCGAAGCCCAAACCGACACAGGCCAGGGCAAAGCACTGCGGTCCAGCTTGCCGTGCACGTTGACCGGCAGCTGCGACAACGTCACCACCAGGCTGGGCACCATGTACTCCGGCAGCTCGGCGGCCACGAAACGCCGCACCTCGCCCGGGTCCAGGGCGCTGCCATGGGCAGCTTCGAGGTAGGCCACGAGCTTCGGGTCGCCGTCGTCTTCGCCGCGCACCAGCACGGCCGCCTCGCTCACGCCGTCGAGGCGGCGCAGCCGGGTTTCGATCTCACCCAGCTCGATGCGCAAGCCGCGCAGCTTGACCTGGAAATCCACGCGTCCGAGGAAGTCGATGTTGCCGTCGTCGAGTTCTACCGCTCGGTCGCCGGTGCGGTACATCCTTTCGCCGCTGTGGAACGGGTCATCGACGAAGCGTTCGGCGGTCAGCTCCGGACGGCGCAGGTAGCCGCGGGCCAGCCCCACGCCGGCGATGTGAAGCTCGCCCTCGGTGCCGCGCGGCACGGGCCGGCGAGCGGCATCGAGGATGTACAGCCGGATGTTCCGGATGGCACGGCCGATCGGCACCATGTGGTCGAGCCGGATCTCGCATTCCCACGAACTCACGTCGACGGCCGCTTCGGTCGGGCCATACAGGTTGTGCAGCCGCGCACCCAAGGCCTGCTTGAAGCGCCGCATCAGGTCGAAGGGCAACGCCTCGCCGCTGGTGAACACGTGGCGCAGTGTGGTGCAGGCGGTTGCGTCGACGCCGTTCAGGAACAGCCGCAGCATCGACGGCACGAAGTGACACACCGTGATGCGCTCGGCGCGGATGGCCTGCGCCAGGTAGTGCGGATCTTTGTGCCCCTGGGGCGTCGCCAGCACGAGCGTGGCGCCGGCCAGCAGCGGCCAGAAGAATTCCCAGACCGACACGTCAAAGGTGTAGGGCGTTTTCTGCAGCACGCGGTCGCCTGGGCGCAGGCGGTAGGTGTCCTGCATCCACTGCAGCCGGTTGCAGATGGCTGCGTGCGACAACAGGCAGCCCTTGGGCTGACCGGTGGAACCCGAGGTGTAGATCACGTAGGCCAGATCGTTCTGCTGCGTGACGTGCGCTGGCGCATGGGCCGGGTAGTTCGCCAGGAAGCCGGCTTGCGCGTCCAGCGGCAGCACGGTGCCGTTGAACCCGGACAGCCGGTCGGCATGGCACTGCTGCGTCAGCACCACCGGAACCTGGGCATCGTCCAGCAGGAACTGCACACGGGGTTCCGGGTACGACGTGTCGATCGGCAGGTAGGCCCCGCCTGCCTTCAGAACGGCAAGCAGCGCGACCACGAGGTCCAGCGAGCGCTCCATGAACAACGCGACGATCTCGTCCGGCCCCACGCCCAGTTCGCGCAGGTAATGGGCCAGCTGGTTGGCCCGCCGGTCCAGCTCGGCGTAGCTGATGGGCTGGCCCTCGAAGCGCAGCGCCTCCAATTCCGGCGTGCGTACGGCCTGCTGCTCGAAGAGCTGGTGCAGGCTGTGCACCGTGTCGGGTGCGTGAGTCGAAGTGTCCATCGGGGGTTGTGTCGCACTGTTCATGTCAAACCACGCCTTCGACGGGATCGAGGGCAGTCAGATAAGCGGCCGGCCGGGCCCGCACGATGTCGTCGAAGCCACGGCGCTGCCAAGCCAGCGGGTCGCGGGCCAGCAAGTCCAGCAACCGGAGGTAGCCGTCGAACATCTCCTGCACCATGGCCGATGCATACACATTCGCGGCGAAGTCCCAGGCGCAGCGCAACCCCTGGCCGACTTCGCTACTGATGTTGTCCAGCAGCACCTGCGGGGTCTTGCTGATGCCCTGGCCGAGCGAGAACGGGCCCTCGGGCAGCACGAGTGGCAGGGCCAGGTCGGTGAAGACGACGGGATAGTTCAGCGCCCGCTCGCCCTTGCGCAGCGCCACGCGCCGCAGGGCTTGAAGGCCGCTGACGGGGCGTTGCGCCAGGTCTTGCGCGTGTTGCTGCGCAAGGTCGGCCAGCCGCTCGTCGAAGCCTTGCGCCGCGTCGGTGCGTTCGATCCAGCTCAGCGTGGTGAAGTCGCCGACGACACGCTCGATGTCGCGGTGCACCTTCAAGCGCTCCCAGCCGGGCACCACGACGGCCAGCGGCCGGTGGCCGTTCCAGGCATACAGCACTTCGAGGTAGGCGCTCAGCAGCACCAGGCCCGGCGCCAACAAACGCGCGATGGCCTGCTGCTTGAGCGCGGGCCAGTCCTGCAGCTCGCCTTCGATGCGCCGGTGTTCGTCGGCCCCCGGTGACGACAGACGGGGCAGTTGCGGGCCAGAGGGCAGGCGCGCGAAGCGCTGGTTCCAGTGGTCCAGCGCCTTGGCGTGGTCCGCGCTGGTGGTGAAGCGTTGAACGGCATGTTGGTACTGCGCGAAGCTCAGCCCCGGCGCTGCGGGCAGCGCGGCCGATTCGGTGTACAGCTGGATCAATTCGGCCAGCAGCAGGCCGATGCTGGTGCTGTCGGCCAGCAGCAGGTCGAAGCACAGGTGAACGCAAGCCCGGTGCTCGTCAAGCCACGCCACGCTGACGCGGAAGTACGGCCACTGGCCGAGTGCCGTGGCCTGTTCGAGCAGCGTGCGGCGCGTGTTGGCCAGCGCCTGATGCTGACGCTGCGCGTCGAGCGGGCGCAGGTCGTGCCATGCTATGCGGCTGGGCACAACGGGGGCGCACTCGCTTTGCGTGCCATCGGCATGCACCACGGTGCGCAGCATCGAATGCCGCGCAATGAGCCGATCCAGGGCATGCTCGAGCCGACCGAGGTTCAGGTCGCGGGCCAACAGCTCCTGGTAGTAGAGGCAACTGCCTCCACCGCTTTCGTGGCGCGTGTCGCGGCCGAAGGCATACGCCTGCTGCTGGTCCGTCAGCGCGAAGGCGTCTGGCAGCTCTTCGCG
Organism: Rhizobacter sp.; assembly: GCA_043727255.1. Classification (GTDB taxonomy): domain Bacteria; phylum Pseudomonadota; class Gammaproteobacteria; order Burkholderiales; family Burkholderiaceae_C; genus Rhizobacter. Next base: position 9,980 of record JAYSYW010000058.1, read on the forward strand.
CTGGACTTGCGCCAGCGACGCGGCGAGCTGTGCGGTTGTGGAATCGGTCGCGCTTGTCGCATTCGGTGCCACCGCCGACCGCGCGAAGCAGGCATCGTCCCAGGACAGTGGCGCCTGGGCCAGCCGCGCCAGCGCCTGGCCATAAGCCTCGAACCAGCCCTGCGCAACGCCCGGCGCCCAGTGGCCTTCGGCCACGTCCCAGCTGCAATCCAGCCCCTCCGCGCTTTCACGCAATTGGTGGTCCAGGTGGACTTGCGGCGTCTGGTTGACGGCGTGGGCGATGTGGCCAAGGTGTTGCAGCGGCTCACTGCTGGCGTCGCTGCCCAGCATCGAGGTGAACACCACCGGCAGTGATTGCGGCACGCGGGTGCCACCCTGGGTGCGCTGTTGGCGCAACGCCTGGATGCCGCTGACGCTGGTGTGATCCAGGTCTTGCCACAGCCGCCGATGGTGGGCCTGGGCGACGGTGTCGAAGTCTTCGTCGCCGCGTTCGGGCACCACGAACAGCATTGATGAGATCACGGGACCGACCAGCTCGCGGATCTGCGGGTGCAACGGCGGGCGGTTGAAGTAGGTCAGCACCAGCGTGAAGGCCATGCTGCCCGAGTGCGCCCGCAGCACCTCGACGAACACACTCAGCACCAGCGACGTGGGCGACACCCCCAGCGACGCCGCCTTGGCCCGCAACGCTTGCCAATGCGGTGCCGCCAGCCGCAGGTTCAGCCGCGTGCGATGGGCCGGGCGCTCGGCGTGGGGCAGTGCCGGGCCCGGCAACAGCGGCGCGCCGGGCATGTCGTGCAGCCGCCGCTGCCAGTACGCCAGGTCTTCTTGGTATCGCGGCGAACGCTCGAACGCCTTCATTGCCAGGACGCAATCGCGGAACGAAACCTCGACCGCCGGCAGCGTGCACTCGGGGTCCGCATACAGACGGTCCCATTGGCGCAGCAGCGTGTCCACGGACAAACCATCCACGATCAACTCGTCGATGCTGAAGTGGATGCGCGCACGCCCTGCCCCGTGAATCGCCACCCGGATGTCGAACATCGGCCACTCGTTCGCGTCGTACACGCGGTTCTCGAGGGTCTGGCGCAACACGCTCGCCCTGAGCCTGCGCTCGGCTTCGGGCATCACCCGGAAGTCGATGACCTTGATGCGCGTGGGCGGCACGTCCGACAGGATGCGCTGTCCGTCGTCAGTGATGACGCTACGCAGCATCTCGTGGCAGTCGACCAGACGGTTCCAGGCCCGGTTCAACCGGGCGATGTCGATCGGGCCGTCGGCGTCGATTTCGAGGTAGATGTGTGCGCCGCTGCGCTCGACCCCGAGGCTTGTTCGACGCCCGAGCAGGAAGGCCTCCTGCATGTCTGTCAACGCAAAGGGCTCGTGGCGGTGCTGCGGTTGCGGCAGCAGCACGGGTTGCATGGGTTGCGCCGGTGCGCGCTCGCCGGCCGTAGGGGCCTGAGTCTCGCGCAGCCGTCGCGCCAGTTCCGCCACCGTGTGGCTCGGGTCGGCGATCAGCGCCTGCGCCACGGGTCGGTGCAGTGCGACCTCTAGTCGGTACTTTAATTCCATGGCCGCGATCGAGTTGTAGCCCAGCGTTTGCAGCGTCTTGTTCAGCGGCAGTTCGGCGGGTGCGATGCCCAAAGCCGCCGCCACGGCTGCGATGACCTCGGCTTCGACGGATGCGGTCTCGGCGGTCTTGCCAGCGTTGCTTGGCATGGCGCGGTGTGGCGCCGATGCGGCGGGTGCCACACGGCCCCCGATCGGGTAGACGGTCGGTGCAAACGGGTAGGTTTCCCAGGCGATGCATCGCGTCGGCCGGCCCGCGTGCAACTGCGCCCAGGGCACGCTGCCGCCCAGCACCCAATGGCGCGCCAAGCCGGCGAGGTCACGCTCGGCGGCCATCGCATCGGCTTCCCGCTGGGGCGACATCGGTTCGGCCTGCGCCTCGCCCTGGTGAAGGAGGCCACCGAGGTGGGGTTCGCTGTCCAGCCAGCCCTGCAAGCAGGCACACAACTCGGCGTGCGTGGTCACCACCACCGCGAGCCGCTGGTCCATCGGCTCGCGGCCGAGTTGCAGCGTGAAGGCCAGGTCCGGCAGTGCCACGTTCGGCTCACGGGCCAGCCGCTGCACGGCCCGCGCCACCACCGCCCGCAACCGCTCAGTGGTGCGGGCCGAGAACACGAACAGCTGCGACGGCGGCGGCGTCTGCCCCGCGACGCCCGCCTCTGGCCGGGCCGGCGCGCGGTACTCCTCAACCACCAGGCTGACATACGTGCCGCCAGCAGCGAACGAGTTGATCAGCGCCCGCCGCGGCCGCTCGGTCCCGTCGACCGAGCGGGGCGGCTCCCACGGTGCCAGCGTGCGCTGAAGCACGAAAGGCGTGCCGTCCAGTCGCAACTGCGGATTCGGCGTTCCGAGGTCCAGCAACGGCGCGAATTCGCGGTGCTGCATCTGCAGGACAACCTTGGCCAACTGGGCAATGCCCGACGCCAGTTCGGGGTGACCCAGGTTGGACTTCACCGCACCCACCGCGATGCGGCGCCCCGTGGCGCCCGGCGTGCCAAACACCTGGCCCAGCGCAGCCATCTCGAGCGCGTCGCTCAAAGACGTGCCTGCTGCGGACGCCTCGATGCAGTCGATGCCCTCGACGGTGACGCCAGCTCGGCGCAAGGCCTGTTCGATCACCTTGGCTTGCGCCTTCGGGCTCGGAACCGCGTAGCCGTTCGAGCGCCCGCTGTGGTGCGTGGCCGTGCCCTTGATCACCGCCAGGATCGGGTCGCCATCGGCCACGGCGCGGCTCAAGGGCTTGAGCAACACCGCCCCCACCACTTCTGCCGGCAGGTGCCCGTCGCCATCGGTGAAGCTGCGGCTCGCCGCATGGCTGCCCACGAGCTGCGCCTGGCTCAAGCCCACGTACTTCTGCGGCGACAGCGACAGGTTCACGCCGCCCGCAATGGCCAGCGCGCACTCGCCCTGCTGCAGGTCACGGCAAGCCAGGTGGAGCGCCATGGCCGCCGAGGAACACATGGTGTCCACCGCCAGCGAGGGCCCTTCGAGGTTGAAGAAATGCGACACCCGGTTGGCGATCGCACTGGAAGCCGGCAGCGCTGACATTGCCCCGTTGTCTTCGCCCTCGGGCGGCACCAGCTGTGCCATCGCGCCCACGTACACGCCGACGCGGCCCTGGTACGCCTGCTTCAATTTCTGACGGGTGTGGCCCGCGCGCTCCAGCAGGCTCCATGCCGTCTGCAGGAACAGCCGGGCTTGCGGGTCCAGCGCCTGGGCCTCGCGCGGCGAGATGTTGAAGAACAACGCATCGAACTGGTCCACGCCGTCGAGGAACCCGCCCCAGCGCGTGTAGCTCTTGCCCGGTTGGCCCTTGCGCGGGTCGTAGTGCGTGGCCATGTCCCAGCGTTGAGCAGGCACCTCGGTCACGCAATCGCGTCCGCTGCGCAGGTTCGCCCACAGGGCATCGAGGTCGTCGGCCTGCGGAAACCGGCCCGAGAGCCCGATGACGGCGATCGGTTCGGCCGCTGCTGAGGCATCGGCGTTGCTGTTGGCCTTGACGGCTCCAGCCAGGCGGTTCGGTAGCGCGCCCGTTTTTGCGACGGCAGGCTCGAGAACGACAGGCACTGCCGCAGGAACGGTCTGGTTGATGTGGCCGCTGAATTTCTGCGCATGGTGCGTGCTCAGGTGCTGCGACAGCGCGTTGAGCGTCGGGTATTCAAAGAACAGCGTCGGCGTCAACGCCAGGTCGAACCTGTAGTTGAGCTGGTTGCCCAGCTCGGTGAGCATGATCGAGTCGAAGCCGTACTCGTTCAATTCCGTGTCCCCATGGATCGCTGCGGGCTTGACCTTGGCCTGCACCGCGACGATGTCTGCCAGCAGCCGGCGGATCTGCTCCGTGGGTTCTTCCGCCTCTCCTGACGAGACCAGTTGCAGCGAGGTCAGCAGCGGGGCAGCGGCTCTGGCCGCGTCGGCGGCAGGCTGGTCGGCCATCGCCTGCCGCATGCGCGAGGCGTCGCCGCGCATCACCGCGACCTGGGCCTGGCCTTGCCCCAGGGCCTCATACAGCGCTTGGATGCCCGAGGCGCTGTCCATCGCCCTCATGCCAGTGGCTCGTTCCATCGCCTGTTCCACTGCGGCATCGACTTGCATGCCACCTTCTTTCCACAGCGGCCAGTTCACCGACAGCGTGCGCCCATGCCGCAGGCCTGCTTTGACTTGTGCCTGC